>JBEKLV010000206.1:0-5802 GCA_050008835.1 Bacteroidota bacterium
GGCGGAAACAATAATGTCTGTGTTTTTCCAATAATTTCTTCCGGCCGTTTGTTGAATAGTGCAGCGGCGGATGTATTCACGTATTCCACGAGATTGTCACGGTTAATAATAAAGATCATATCATGTGCTGCTTCGGCCAATGTTCGATAACGTTCTTCACTAGCGCGCAATGCTTTTTCTGCCCGTTTGCGCTCTGTGATGTCGCGTGCTATGATTTGCACTACGTTCATTCCTTTGAATGTAATTGGAGCAGACGCGACTTCCACTTCGACAGTTGTTCCATCCAAACGCAAAAATTTTTCCTCTGCTAAAGGTTGTGCTTTACCGTTTTCCATCGCTCCAATAACCCGCATACGCACGGACTCTTTATAATCTGGATGAACAACATCGAGAACTTGTTTGCCAATCAGTTCCGACTCGTCGTGTGCGTGGAAAAGTTTAACGGCGGCGGGATTAACGTACACGATTCTTCCGTTGGCATGTACTGCAACGGTGTCTGGGGAAACCTCGACGAGACGCCGATAGCGTTCTTCGCTTTCACGCAATGCTTTTTCTGTTTGTTGACGCTCTCGTCGCGTCTGTGCCTCTGCAATTTCACGTTTTACGACCGAAACCAAGCGGATAAGTCTGTCTTTCAATAGATAGTCGTGTGCACCGGCTTTCAAGAGTTCCACTGCAGTTTCTTCGCCGATTGCCCCAGAAATGACGATAAATGGAATATCAAGACCAGTCCCTTTTAAAAGGGTTAGAGCAGCAGACGCATTAAATTGTGGCAATTTATTATCCGCAATTATAACATCCCATGTTATAATATCTAAAGCTGCTTTCATCTCATCGGCGGTCTCGACCCGTTCATAATGGATTGTATTACCTGCTTTCTTCAACTGGTGGATTACTAAATCGGCATCGTTTTCCGAGTCTCCGACAATTAAAACACGCAATTTGTCCATAACACCCTCTCTATTATCTTTTTTCGCCATCTAAAGATATGCCACTCTATTTCTGCCGTTGCGCTGGGCATCATAAAGTGTTTCTTTGACAGTAATCAACAGTTCCTTTTCCGAAATAGCATTTTTCGGAAAAGCCGCTGCGCCAATGCTGACTGTCGTGCGAATTCCCTGTTGAGTAAATTCTGTTTCCTCAATCGTCTTGCGCAGCTCTTCGGCAAATGCGATACCGGCTTCCAGCGAAGCATTCTCACGCAAAACAATTATCTCGTCAAATCCATAACGACTTGCAGCATCCATCGGTCGCAGGCGCGCTTTGACAAGACTCGCTATTTCTCTAAGCATCTTCTTTGATGCTTCATAGCCGTATGTTCCCCCAATTTGCTTGTAGTTATCGATGTCTAAAATGAAAAGACATATACTTTCATGGCTTTCTTCGGCGCGCGAGATACTGGTACTTAGCCGTTCGAGAAAAGGCGCGTACTTTTCTAATTCCGTTTCATGATCAATTTTATCTAAGCGGAGGTTTTTTTCATATAAATATGATTTATTCAATGCAATACTTGTAAGATCGGCAAAACTCTGGAGTATCCGCAGATCGTGTTCGGCAAAGGTATTCGGTTCACGTGCATCAGCATAAAGATAACCAAGCGTCCGGAGTTCTGCTGAGATTTGTAAACACACGGCAGAACGGAATGGATGTTCCAATTGTACTTCATCAGCGAGCTGTAATTCTCGTTCTCCATCTGTAATTAATATTGGTTTTCCAGTGGAAAGCATTTTGGCAATCGCACCGGTGCCCAGCGAGCGCCGGAATTCTTTTACAAAGTGATGAGATAAATTATGATTTGTGGATACTTGCAGGTATTCTGTTGCAGGATTAATGATAATCACTGCGCAGGTTTGACAGCCGTAAATGCGAACAATTCGATCAACGATGAGTGATAGTACACGCTCCGGTTCGTGCGTAGAATTGAGAATACTCAGAACTTCACAGAAAAATTGAAGACATTCTTCAGGTTTCAAGTGAGCCATAAGCCACCTCCTTACTGGATGTGATTGAGAAACACTTGATGATGATAAATTAAGTCATCGAAATATAGTGATTATATTTCTTTCTGTTTTTATACCTTTTCCAATTAACTTTTTATTTTTGTTTCTTTTCATTTTTATTTTTTCCCTGTTTCATCAACACTTCAATTTCTCTAATTGTGCGGGGCGCTGCTTCCGAAAGAACTTTGCATCCATTATCGGTTACAAGCACATCATCTTCAATTCGGATTCCGATACCCCAATACTTTTTATCACAGTTACTGCTATCAGGAATATATAATCCAGGTTCCATTGTAAAAACCATTCCCGGCAGCAGTCTTTCCGCCGAACCGACATCGTGTACATCCAATCCAACAAAATGGCTGACGCCGTGCGGGCAATATTTTTTCACATCGTTTTTATCTTGAATGATGCCAAGCCTCACTAATCCTTCACCGAGAACCTCAAACGCCTTTTTTCCTGACACATTCATCGGTACATTTGATCTGACTTCTTTAATCGCTGAATTCTGTGCGTTCAAAACAAGCTCATAAATTTCCTTTTGTGCGGGGGAATATGTTCCATTCACCGGAATTGTGCGCGTTACATCAGCTGAGTAGCTATGGTACTCCGCACCAATATCCATCACTACCAACTCTCCGCTGTTCATTTGCCTGCGATTTGTATCGTAATGATAGTTTAACGTATTAGGCCCAGAACCTACGATAGAGGGAAAACCATAGAATTCGCATCCACTCCGCGTGTAGCAATATTCGATGATGGCTTGGAGTTCGTATTCGTACATCCCCGGCTCACAGCTTTTCATTGCTTCGATACATCCAAATACCGTAGCCTCGATTGCCTTTTGCATTAACATTAACTCATCCTTAGATTTCACGGAGCGCAAATTACTCACTAACGATCCAGAACTTTTTATAACAAGATTCGGATATTTTCCTTCTAATTGCTTTCTCATTTCTCGTTCTACTGCAAACTTTGCATTTGAAATTGGATCGAAAAGAATATTGCGTAGTGATGGCGTATAGTAAAGAATATTTCTTGATTTAAAAATTTGCGGCAATAACTCTTTCAGCTTTTCGATTGTAAGCACAACACTTTTTGTCCCTTCCGCGCCAAAGCCAAGAACTTGCTTCGCTCCTTCCAAGCCGAGATTGGGACCGCTCCAGCTTTTTGCATATTCACTAACAAAAAGGATTTCCTTCGCAATGGTGACACTGTCTATTCGGATTCCATTTGGCGCAAGAATCAACGTGCTGTTCGTTTCGTTGCATCCGGTTAAGTACAGAAAATTATCGTTCTGCCGAAACTTGTAATCAGTACCTCCATTCCGATCGTCGGGATCTTTTGCACGAAAAACAGCGATAGAGCCAGAATCCATCTCTGCAATTACTGCCGCACGGCGCTGTTGATACTCTTGCGGTTTTATGCCGTCCAAATCATAAACGCCGTATTGCGCAAAGGGCGGGTTTACAAAAATTTGACTTAATGTGAATGAGACATCTAGAAAAAAAAGAAGAATGAGTGAGGAATAAATTTGTTTCATACCTTCTCACCATCAAAAGAAATGAAAAAATCGAAAAATTCTCCGGCGTCAACGAGGGCAACAATGAACGCTGACGCCAAAGGATAAATGCACACAAATTACTTTATCAATGTAGTCTTTACCGTTGTATTTACGGACATTGTTGAGGCGCCCGTTTGCGATCCAGTAGCGGTCGTCGTCATTTCGGTCTCATTTGATTGTTCCGAGAGAACGAACACTCCTTCTGCAGGAGCAATATACGCCACACCATTGATCTTTACTGTTCCATCGATTGTTACATCGGCCCCACGCTGGTTGCCACCTCCTTCAATCGCGCTTGTTCCAGCGATTGCAATCTTCCAACAGTTGAAATCATTTTTCTTTTCTGCCGCAACAATATTAAATACAATATTCGGCTTCACCACCATTTTCATCCCGCTTCGGGATATTGTGTCAGGCATATCTTTCTTCCATGAACCATTTAAATCCAATTCTTTCTCTGGAAGTTCAAGCAGTACTTGCTTAAATAAATCATTCGGAGTTAAGTTTACCATCATTTGTACACGGGTAGGAGGAATAGTATCAATAGGTACAACCGAAAGTGTTTTCCCTTTATCCGTAATTACGACCTTCATTCGTTTGCCGACATATTCCTGCATAACGATCGTACTGTCGTTGAATCCCATCATGGGAAAATTCAGTTTGATGTTATACTTCTCGAATTTAACCATCAACGTCAAAACACCGGTATTCGAACTGACAAGCGAGATAGAATAATCGAATTCGGCACCGTAGGTCATTGTAAATTCCTGTCCCATCGACTGACCAGATGTCTTACTCTCGATAATTGTGGAATATTTATAAACTTTCCCCTTTTCAAAATTGTAGTGCAACTTTTGGCCAGCAGTACCAATCTGATGACAAAATAGGCAAAAGAAAATCACAGTAAGATATACAAGGATTGTTCGTAAACGCATAAAGTTTCTCCTTTTAAAATTGTTAATAATGACAATAATTACGGGCGAGACCCTTATAAATTTAGACAAGCAAAAGAGTCGCAGATCGAACAGCAATTCGTCAAAGCATGTTAGGAATATTTTAAACCGTCTGCAAGAGACAACAATGGAATGTTTCCAATTGTCTCTTTTTCTTCTTACTTTTATGCCACAAATATTAACGAAGGCTGAATTATGTTTTCACAATACGACGACAGAACAGATCAACAGCATTTCACCTTACAACGCATCATCGAAGAGAGCTGCAAAAAAAACTCATCCCATATAGCGCTTTCATATACCGATGAAGAGCCAATAAAATATTCTGACCTGAAACGACAGATTGATCATCTCTCTGGTTTTCTAAAGAACCAGGGCGTGACACATGGCGATCGTGTAGCAATCCTGGGTGAGAATAGCCCGCAATGGGGTACTGCATATTTCGCTATTACGACGATGGGCGCTATTGTAGTGCCACTTCTACCTGATTTTAATACTTCCGAGATCCATCATATCCTAGGGCATTCCGGCAGCAAAGTCATTTTTATATCCGAGCGGTACTATTATAAAATTGAAGATTTGGATTTTGCTGAATTCAACAGCGTTATTTTGTTAAACGACTTCTCTATTATAAATCCGGAAATATCAAAGGCAACGCTGCGTCAATTGATATCAGAAGGAAGCAAAGAGTTACGCAAAATTAAGAACCTCGTTTTAAGTTTGGCGGGATTCATTCCAAAAGAAATCAAAGAAGATGACATCGCTTCTATTATATATACATCGGGAACCACGGGAAATTCAAAGGGCGTCATGCTCACCCATAAGAACATTGTCTGGAATGCATTGGCGTCATCGAAGATACCCGATATTGACGTGAACGACCGTATGCTTTCAGTCTTACCGTTGGCTCACGTATACGAATGCACACTTGGTTTAGTGCTTCCAATTATGTGCGGCGCATCAGTGTATTATATAAAGAAACCTCCTACAGCTGCTGTTTTGCTTCCAGCATTGGAGATGGTTAAACCGACGGCAATGCTAACTGTCCCATTGATCATTGAAAAAATGTATAAGACACGTATTTTGCCTGAAATTAAAAAACGATTTTTGGTCCGGCTTATCTATAAATTTCCGGTGGTTCGCAAACGTATTCACAAAATTGCAGGCGACAAACTGAAGGAAACATTTGGTGGTGCAATGAGATTTTTTGGAATTGGCGGTTCCGCTCTTGCTCCAGAAGTCGAACGTTTCCTGCGTGAAGCAGAATTTCCGTATGCTATCGGTT
>JBEKLV010000207.1:0-5754 GCA_050008835.1 Bacteroidota bacterium
CTTTGAATCCTTTTGCTGCAGCATCATACTTGCGAGAGTTAAATGCTTTCAATGCGACATCATAAGTAGATGTCGAAACAGGAGCGGATTTTTCTTCTATTACTTTTGGCGCTTGCACAGTATTCTTTGCCGATTCCTCTGCCTTATCTGCGCGTATTTTTTCAGCTGCATATTTTGCTTCCGCATCACTTATGCGCGCGTTGATTCCTCTATTTTCTTGTTCAAGTTTTAAATTCTTTTGTTTCAAATCCGTATTCTCTGTACGAAGATCTTCAATTTGTTTCTCGTATTGTGAAAGTTGCGCAGGCGCTACAACCGCAGGTTTAGGCATCTCAACGACCTTTCCGGTATCAGGACCGATAAAGTTCGTAAGTGCTTCTTCCATCGGTTTAACTTCTTTTGGCTTTTGTTGCTCAACTGTACCGAGTGATTTCATGGTGGTGTCTTGCGGGTTCGGCGTTTGCATCGTAGCCTCTTCGCTTCCTCCACAGCCAACAAGCAAAAATGCAACAAGAGATAAAAAGACAAACCAAGTATATCTCAAACCAGAATTAAGACCACCTACATTTTTGAGACTCATAAAGCCTCCAAGCAATGACAAAAGAATAGTGGATTTATTTTACAACAGCTTGACTTAATTTATTGATACACTTTCTGAAAGTCAAGTGCTTTTCCCCAAATACGACAATGAATTCGATTTAATGGCTGCCTATTTTTTTATATATTCCATCATTTGGCAAACGATCCTCTGAACTATTGTATCCGGCACTCCATCCACAAATTGAGATTGTAGCCTCATATCGCACATTTCATTCACATAATCTACTGTAACACATCTTCTATCCGCAGTGAAAACTAATTCTGTCGAAAAGAATTCGAGCTGGCAGACCGTATGAATACGCTCTGTGATTTTCTTAAGCTGTTCAACATCCAATTGC
The DNA here is from genome assembly GCA_050008835.1 of Bacteroidota bacterium. GTDB lineage: Bacteria > Bacteroidota > Ignavibacteria > UBA10030 > UBA10030 > Fen-1298. The sequence continues at coordinate 939 of JBEKLV010000207.1, forward strand.
CGTTCTTCATCCAGGCTCAATAGAGAATAAATGTGGGTAACGTCATCCCACAAAGAAGGAACGATGTCACCAAACGCATAGAACACACGGAACCACGCCCGTCGTCCGGTACATTCAATAGGTTTAATAGTCTCTTGCATTAAATATTTATCATTTTTATGGAATTGACGTGCCTCTATAATTTCCTTAAGCGTTTCAGCTCCCATCACAACACCGATGCCGCCGCCAGTTGTGTTTGCCGGTTTTATAATAAAGGGCCGACCAAGTTTAGCCAATTCGGTAATTGTAAGCTCTACTTCCCGCTTGTGATTATAAGGAGAAATAATGATAGTATATGGAACCTCAATGTTATGCGCAAGAAATTCAAGGTGCATTGTCGCTTTATCAGCGGCGCGGAGTTGAAAATCACGTAGATTGATAGGACGGATTGATTTTCCATCACCTGAGCGAAATTGCTGAAGAATAAAACGTGCCAACGGTTGGAATACATCGTCTTCATCAGAAGCTCGATCAAGAAAATAACGAAATTGAAGTTTCCCTTTCTTGAGCATATTGAAAATTTCTTCAACATTTTCTGCGCGGATTTCTAAAACCGACAGGTTATTCAGACAAAAAACTTTTTGTATAAGCTGAATAAACTCGCGGTCATACTCCCAATTCCATGCAACAGCAAAATCATATGCCTTGTGTAGTTCCATTTTTGGTGCAAGATAATTGCTTTATAATTGCAAAACAAGCTACTCATGCTTGTATGTGGCGCTCTGTTTCAATATATTTATACGGAATGGATAACACTATGAAGTCTCTTTTATCCCTCACCTGCATTGTGGGGATTTTTTTTCTTTCGGGCTGCGGTACTTCACAGCAGACTCATCAATCGACGTCTGCTAACCGCACAGTAACTTTACAGGAACGCAGGCTACAAGAATTGCGGCGCGATCAAGCACTTCAGCATTTTATTGAAGGTGCCGCATTAGACGCAAAAGGCGCGTTTGCTGAAGCCATCCTTGAATATCAAGAAGCATTGCATTCAGATCTTAATGCTTCCATTTACTTTGCCATCTCCAAAGATTATTTGCTCTTAAGTAAGTTTGATCGTGCCGCTGAAACAGCTGCCGAGGCCGTTCGATTAGAACCGCAGAACATTTCGTACCGAGAAAACCTTGGCACAATTTATTTTAATGCCGCGCGGGCAGATTTAGCCATTCGTGAATATGAAGAAATTATCAAGATTGATTCCAATTACACTGCCGCATGGATCGCTTTAGCGCACCTCTACCAACCGATACAACCGCAAAAAGCATTGGAAATTTATGAGAGGATGCTTGAGCGTAACAGTGAGCAGTTGGACATTCTCTTTCAATGTGCACAGCTTTACACAGCGCTAGGCCGATTTGATGAAGCTGCGGCAAAATATAAACAAATGCTTGAACTTGACCCCAATAACAAACCTTTAAAAAAACAACTTGCTGAAACATTTGCTAAAGGTGGAAGATTAGATCAGGCGTGCTCGATCCTTGAAACAATGATCGAATCTGACTCATCCGATGCAGAAGTTGTTGCTACGCTTGCTGATGTCTATTTGGATCAAAAACGATTTCAAAATGCGATTGATCTCTATGAAAAATTGTTAAGCCGTGGTATAAAGAATACGGAAATCAAATTACGAATCAGCGTGGGATTTTTTGGATTAGCAGAACACGACTCGACTTTAATTCAAAAAGCACAAGGATTGTTTGAAGATCTGCAAAAAGAAGTTCCCAACGATTGGCGGCCGTACTGGTATCTTGGAGCTCTTGCTACTAATCAGCACAAAGATTCGCTTGCAGGAACATACTTCGAGCAAGTAACAAAAATAGAAGAACATCATGCCGACGCATGGTGGTTTTTCGGTTCTTCATTATTCGAGCAAGGGAAGTACGATAAACTACTCGAAGAGATGGAGCAAGCGCAGAAGGTGATTCCTAACGATTTCCGTTTCTATCTGCTTCAAGGACTTGCACTTACACGAATGGAGAAACAGGAAGATGCCGTGCAACCATTACAGAAAGCGTATAAACTAAATCCCAAAGATCTCAACACACTGAGTACACTTGCATTAACCTTAGATGGATTGCATCGCTATCAGGACAGCGACAGTTTGTATGAAGAAGGATTGAGGCTAGATCCAAAATCTGCACTGCTTCTCAATAATTACGGATACAGTCTTGCTGAACGCGGACTTCAACTCCAGCGTGCGCTAGGAATGTCAAAACAAGCAGTAACCGCTGAACCGGACAATTCTGCTTACCTCGACACCTACGGCTGGATTTTCTTCCGGCTGGAAAAATACAACGATGCCGCTTTGTACATAGAAAAATCCATCGCAACAGGCAAAGCAAGTGCCGTCGTTCATGAACATCTTGGCGATGTGTACCTTAAACTAGGGCGGAAAGACCAAGCACTTGAGTTATGGAAGAAAGCCCTGGAAATGGATTCTAAGAATGAAGCGGTAAAAGAAAAAATCTTGCATGGAGCTAACTAATGTTCCGACTTTCAATATTCACACTCTACCTTTCTATCTTTACATTCGTTGGATGCCGGACAACAAGTCCGTTGAACCTTAGCAACCACTCCATTTCATATTCAGAAGTTCAAGAAATCACGCGCAGTCATCATGCACGCATTCAATCGATGTCGGGCGAAGGACGAGTCTCTGTTGAGACACCAGAAATAGCGCAAAGCGGTTCATTTATTTTAACACTTCAAAAACCAGATTCCGTACTTATTAATATCCAAGGACCATTTGGCATTAAAGTCGGATCAGCTTTGGTAACGAGATCGGAATTCCTTTTCTATAATAGTTTAAAGAATAGACTCATCACGGGTTCGACCAACATAGAAAATTTAAATCGCATACTCCACGTTCAACTAAGTTTTGATGATTTGCTTAATTTGTTTGCAGGCGGAACATTCCTTGAAAACGATTTCCGCGCTCCCGATGAAACATATATGGAAGATGATCAGGTTGTGTTCGTCTTTGCTTCCTCTCAAACGAGCCGGAAGTATTGGATTGATCCAATGACATTGAATATTCAAAAAGTTCAAATTCTGGATCAAAATGGAAAGCTGACACTAGAGGAGACATTCAGCGATTTCGAGGACGTTAATGGATTTGCGATGCCCTACACCATACACGTCATTCAACCAAAGACGCGACAGAAGCTTTCTTTCACATATTCTGAAATTCTGGTGAACACGGAAACACTTAGCTTCACTTTCACAATTCCATCCAACGCCGAACGAATCCACTGGTAATGCGCATTCTTTCCCGTATCCTTATCTTCATATTGTTTATTGTTTCCGCAATTCCTGCGATTGCACAACGAACCAATAAAGAAATTAAACAAAGGGAAAATGAACTGCAGAAACTTCGTAATGATATTCAGGCATACGAAAAAAAATTAAATGAAAGCGAAAAAAAAGAAAAGGTAACGCTGGATCGGCTTGATGACCTCGAACACAATTCTATTCTCATCCGACAATTGGTTCAGAAACTTCGTGAGGAAGAAGTCGGCATGACAATAGAGATCGATACTGCCAAGAATGCTATCGCCAATTTAGAAGGACAGCTTCAGTTTTTAAAATCGCATTATGCCAACTATGTTCGTTCTGTGTATAAAAATGGACGCGTGTATGATGTTGAACTTCTCTTCTCATCAAAATCTATTAATCAGCTTTCTATCCGTATTCAATATCTAAAAAAATTCTCCGAACAACGCGCTAAAGATTTACAAGGTATCAGTGAGAATAAAACTATTTTGGAGCAAAAAAACCAGCAACTCGAGATGAAGCTGCAAAGTGAGCGGCAGTTGCTTTCTGAGAAAACACGCGAAGAAGGAAATTTGAAGCGAACATTTTCCCAACGGCAAATAGTACTGAAGAAAATTCGCAAAAATAAGCAGACGTATCAGAAAGAATTGACGCGCAAAACAGAAGCATTCAAGAAAATTGAGAATCTCATTGCAGAATTAATTGAGAAAGAACGGATACAAAAAGAACGTGAGGATGCCGAAAGACGGGAGCGATTAGCCGCGGAAGCTCGAGAGCGTGAACTGAATAAAACGGCAACACCTCCCACACCACAACCAATCGATACAAAAGCAACATCGGCGTTCGAAAAACGACGAGGAAAACTTCGCTGGCCAGTAGCGCGTGGAACAGTTCAAACTCCTTTCGGGAATCAGACTCATCCGGTTTTAAAAACAATTACGCAAAACACCGGAATCGACATTGCAACGCCATCTGGTTCAGATGTCTATGCCGTTGCAGATGGTGAAGTGGCAGTGTTATCATTCATTCCGGGATTCGGTAATGTACTTATTCTTAACCATAGCAACGGCTTCCGAACCGTGTATGCGCATCTCTCGGATGTTATGGTATCTGAGTCTCAGCGCGTAACAGAAGGAACAATCATCGCAAAAAGTGGTGATACTGTGGCGGGCGCAATTCTTCATTTTGAAATTTGGAAAGAACGGGAAAAACAAAACCCTGAATGGTGGTTAGCGAATCGCAGGTGATTCATACAGATGATTATGGGGAATTGTAAAAATTCCTTATACATTACCTGTAACGTTACTGGAATACAACATGCATTCAAGTTATCCTTGCCACTGATTACCCAGCGACGGATTTTTTATGAACAATACCGAACACGAATTCAGATATCCCATCGTCCTGAATTCATGAATTCATCTTACCATATCAAAATGAAGGAAGTGTTGATTTACCTACTTATTTTGCATACATTACATCAAATTTTATGAATATAAGTTCG
>JBEKLV010000208.1:0-5697 GCA_050008835.1 Bacteroidota bacterium
CCGGATGAATTAATAGAAAGCGAATTATTCGGTTATGAAAAAGGCGCATTCACAGGTGCAAATACGACCAAACGTGGACTTTTTGAACAGGCTAATCACGGCACAATTTTTCTAGACGAAGTCGCAGAGCTTCCCCTCTCGGCACAGGTTAAATTGCTGAGGGTTATGCAAGATGGTGAGATTGAGAAGATCGGCCGAACAGGGGAGAAGACTAAAGTAGATGTACGTATTATTGCCGCAACGAATAAAGTATTACAACGAGAAGTCGTCGCAAATAGATTTCGTGAAGATCTCTTTTATCGTTTAAATGTTGTTCCTCTCTATACACCTCCATTGAAGGAGAGACCTGAAGATATTTTAGTTCTCTGGGAACACTTCATGCGCATAATGAGTATCGAGATGATAAAACAAACTCCTATTACTGAGGATGAAACGTTTAATCTGCTTAAGGGATATGATTGGCCAGGCAATGTGAGAGAACTTAAAAATGTTGTTCAAAGACTATTGCTCCGAGATGAGAATATCATTACACCAGAAATTATGAAGGAAATTTTATTTCTCCCTTCATTATCTCATTTTCCTGCGGGTTGTGATGCTGTAATACTTCTAGATGCGAAGGATACTCCTGTGCTGCGAGAAATGGAAAACATTTTCCGGAAAAAATATTTCACATTTATTCGCAAACATTCTACATCAGATGCCGATGCAGCTCGAAGACTTGGCCTTGCCCCTCCGAATTATCATAGGATGTGCAAAGACCTTGGATTGAAAAGTTGATGTACCTATTTCTCTAAAAAGCTGCTTTTTCCGCTAATTAGCAATTCTCTCTTGATAATTATTCCATTAGATCAATTATCATGATTGATAATGCAGTCATTATTAGCATAATAACCCCCTAAAACTTTCCTATTGCCTCTTCCCAAAAAACCGAATTTTTACTTGGTACAAATGTTGCAGAAAATAAGTTGAAGAAAGGTGTTATCGCTAAAAAGGCAGTGGCGTGCTGTTTTCAAAAGCCATTGTGGTTTTAATGCCTGCCTACAAAAATAGGAAGAAATAGAACTCAATAAAAAATCTCCATTAATAGTTTTTTATAAGAATTTCTTGAGTTTTTTTCTTTTGTGAGTTTCAGTATTGTTTTTATTCCTTTTCGGGTTTCATGGTCAGTAATATTCTTCATTAAAGTGAAGTGTCCTTTGAATTGATGTATCGAAAGGTGTCAAGAGGCAGTTCATTCGATTTCATTAGAATTTTACAAAATCAATACATTGTAAATTCATTTGAAAGAATTCAAAGTATAAATTTTTGCATAATAAAGATATAACATCTGAACATCAAAGAATAATTATTTCGATTCTATGTTATTATTGTAGATAGGCAATAATTTATTTTGTGATGGATAATGTCGAGATGGACTAGAAAGAATTTATCATAAGGAGTAAGTCTATGGTATCGGGTCAATACCGAATTCTTATTTATTTTGTCTTACTATTTGTACTGACGGTAAATATTGTTTTAGCAGGGACCACAGGAAAAATAGCTGGCAGAGTAGTAGACAAAGAAACTGGTGAACCGCTCATCGGTATTAATGTCGTTGTAAAGGGGACATCTCTGGGTGCTGCATCAGACAAAGATGGGTACTATGCTATTCTGTCTATTCCGCCGGGTATACATACTATTATTGTGAGTATGGTTGGTTATTCTACAGTCACTGTGAATGAAATACGTGTACTGATAGATCAAACTGCGACTGTAAACGTCGAAATGGTTTCTCAAGCAATTGAAGCAGGAATTGTTGAAGTCGTTGCTGAAAGACACGTCGTTAAAAAAGATGTATCCTCCAGTGTCAGTACAGTACAGTCGGAGGAATTGGAAGCTCTTCCCATAACTTCGATTAATGATATGGTGGGTTTGCAAGCAGGAGTGGAAAATGGTTTTGTAATTAGAGGCGGCAACGCAAGCGACATGCTTCTTAATTTAGATGGTGTAACTCAACGTGATCCCAGAAACAATAAACCTATTTCTAATATTGCCTTAACTTCCATTCAGGAAGTTTCGATAGAAAAGGGAGGTTTTGCCGCAGAGTATGGACAAGCGCGTTCCGGCATTGTAAATATCGTCCAAAAGGAAGGAGATATTTCTCATTATTCTGGTTCTATAAATGTAAAGTACAGTCCTCCACAACAGAAGTATTTCGGAATGTCTGAGTATGATCCTTATTCGATGTGGAACCGCCCCTATATGGACCCTGCCGTTTGCTGGACCGGTACTAATAATGGGGCATGGAGTATATATACTCAGAATCAATATCCGAAGTTTGTTGGCTGGAATGCTATTTCTCAACAGTATTTGCAACAGGGTATTGACCTTTCGCCCGCGGCGTGTCAACGTCTATATGAATACCAACATAGACTAACTCCTTCTACGAACTCACCCGATTATAATATTGATGGTAGTTTTGGAGGGCCTGTACCAGTCATTGGTGGGGCTTTGGGCAATCTTCGGTTCTTTACAAGTTTTATTATGAACAGAGAAATGCTTCTTATTCCTCTCAGCCGTCCAGATTATAAGGATTATGACTGGTCAATTAAACTGAATTCAGATATAAACAACAAAACGAAACTGTTGCTCAATGCCTCGGTAGGTAAATCCTATAATGTCGCTATTAACGCGACTGATAACGGATATTACAATCAAGCTTGGCTCACGCAGGCTCCGGGGACTTACCCATTTTGGAATCCGACAGACTATCTGCGAACACCGGATCAAATAGCCGGCATCACATATGAACAAAGGTCAAGCAGAGTTTATGACGACTCTTGGTATTGTCCGGCTGATGTCAGTGATTTCAATTTAGGTGCAAAACTCACTTCTATGTTAAATGTATCGACATATTACGAAATAAGTATACAAAATCAATATCGCAGCTATCTAACCGGTCCTATAGCTGCAAGGAATACAGCCCAAAATTATGAAATAGTTCCGGGGTATTTTGTCGATGAAGCACCTTACGGATATAGTTCTCAGCTACTATCAGGTATTGGAGATGCGTCTTTATTCTTTGGCGGTCACAGCGCTACTGCACGTGATTCCAGCAAGCTGAATACATTGAAAATTAAGGGAGATATAACAAGCCAACTTACTAAAGAGCATTTGTTTAAAGCAGGATTTGAATTTTCATATTACGATCTTAATATGAATTATGGTACAGTGAATCCGGCTTTCAGTGATGTGGATTGGGTGAAACAGCATTTCAATCCTTACCTTATCTCTGCATATGTACAGGATAAGATAGAAGCATACGGATTTATCGCCAATCTCGGCGTAAGAATGGACATAAGCAATCCAAATACAAGTTGGGTTAATGCGGATGCGGATCCTTTTAATCAATCCTTTTTCTCCGCTGCTTATAATGATACTATTCAATATGCGAAAGAACGTGTTAAATCGGACATTTCGTTCAGTCCCCGATTAGGTATTTCGCATCCGATTACAGAAAGTTCGAAACTGTATTTTAATTACGGACACTTTAAAGAGATGCCTGCCTATGATGAGATTTACAGAATAGGTCGTGGGGCAGCCGGCGATATGCGCAATTATGGTAATCCGAATTTGCCACAAGCTCAAACAGTCTCTTATGAATTAGGTTTTGATCAATCTCTCTTTGATACATACTTGATTCAAATTGCAGCTTTTTATAATGATATTTCATCTCAGCAGGCATTTACATTTTATACGAGTGACCAGAAAAGTATTGCTTACTATGCAGCCAATAACAACAGCTATTCGGATATTCGAGGACTTGAGTTAACTCTCAGAAAAACTTCCGGTGATTGGGTACGGGGTTTTATTAATTACATATATCAAGTGGCGACGTCGGGTCAATTTGGCCAAGTAACTATTGCTGATAATCCAGCCGAACAAGCAATACTCGACAATAATCAAACGAATCCTTTATATTTGCTTGTTCGACAAAAACCGGTTCCCCAACCTCGTGCTAATGCAAGTATTACGTTCTTAACGCCGAATAATTTTGGCCCTCATTTCCTAAGTGATCTTTGGGGTGATTGGTCTTTTAATATCGAAGCAAACTGGAAGGCCGGCCAATGGATTACATATAATCCGCAGCTAGCCACCGCTATCCAAAATAACGTTCAGGTTACTGATTATTTCAATGTGAACATTCGCCTCAATAAAACTTTCTCTTTCAAAAATTTTGCAGTAACGGTATTCATGGAGACAAACAACTTATTGAATGCAAAGAGGTTGTCGGGAGAAAGTTTCTATGATCCGAGCGACTTCAATTTTTATATGGAATCGCTGCATTTACCTCAAAGCCCTGCATATAGTAATACAAATATTCCTGGCAATGATCGGGTAGGGGCATATTGCACAGATGGCGTCTATACTCCGATTCTTTTTAGCGGAAACGTAAACGGAATCAATACACAATCATCTTCATTCGATCCTACTGTTATTTATTATGATAGTCCAACTGGTAGATATATGAACTATATCAATGGCAGTTGGTCTGTGGTGCCTGACAGCAAGATGAAAAAGATTTTAGATAACAAAGAATATATTGACATGCCGAACAACAGCTCGTTCGATTTTCTGAATCCAAGACAATTTTTCTATGGCATTAATCTATCGTTTACTTTATAAATAAAGAATGCTGATAATAAAGGGTACTATTCATATGATTAAAAAATATTTAGCAAAAGCTCTCATAGTAATTTCGCTGTACAGTGCATATGGAATAATTGCTACCCAGGAATTACAAGCCCAGGTTTTTGGACCGCAAGTCGTCAAATGGATATGGGTGAGCTCTTTACGGCAATATTTTTCCAGTACTGGTGCCGAAATTGAATACGGCAGAAGGGGAAGAGGTTATTTAAATACAGATCAGGATGATGGGTTACGCTGGCCCGCACAATATCCGTCTACAGATCATAATGTGGGAAAAGCATTGTGGATTGGTACAACGAATTTTACAGATCCAACAAATAGTGTAACATATCCTTACAAAGTAATTCCTCTGGGACGATCGGCACTGTACGTCGGTTCTGCTTCCTATCCAGTGGATTTTAAATTGATTGGCCGTTCTGTTGCGCCTACGGTTATTGTAGATGGTAATAAAGCCAGTGATCTTGATCAGAATGACCTTACTCAACCTACTATAGCGAACGATCTTAATCAAGCTATTGTTGACGGGGGAGCAAATCAAGATCGAATTGTTCCAAATTTACCGGTAGATCGAATGATCTACAACAGTGTGAATACACCTATAGGTATAACAATCTACAGAAAAGTCCTCGCTTCTACACAACAGTACCACGATAATTATTACATCTACGAATATATCTTTAAGAATACGGGTTTGAGCGATAATACCGGAGGGCATATTACGCCAGCAAAAACACTGACCGGTGTGATATTCGATTTCAGATATCGGTTTGCAGATAATAATGAGGGTTATGAGCAGGCATGGGGATTTCCCCAAATCAGTTATGGACACAACACTATCAATGATGCAGTGGGACAAGATGCGGCACATGCACTTCCTGCGCCTAATGATTTTTGTGCGAGCTTTGCATATTACGGACCTCAATCTTCTGCGACTGGAGTATTAGATGATATTGGGGCGCCAGATTTTTTGGATGGGCATATTCTGGGTGGTATCGGATTTACAGGTGA
>JBEKLV010000209.1:0-5658 GCA_050008835.1 Bacteroidota bacterium
TTCACATGATAAATATTGCGGACCTACCTCTGACGCCTGATGAAGCGACACATGTACTCGATGAAATTGTTAACGTTATTCGTTTTAATCATAAGTGGCGAGCAATCAAAGTTATTCATGGCAATGGCGGCATGAGCCATGCTACTGCATTGAAAAATGTTGTACGAAATTGGGCAAATCGAAACAGGGAATATTTCAAGGGAGTAATACTAGGTGAAAAATACAGTCCACTAAATCCGACAATACTTGAAATGCAGAAAGTTTGCAGAACATTTGCAGATTCTGACCTTAGCGTGGAAAATTCTGGCGTCACATTGATTTGGGTAAAGTAATCAAAATCTTTAATATCAAATCATAAATCACAAAAATCTGTTCACTAATTTGTAGGAAGGAATTATGAAAATGAGATTACGAACTATTTTCCTGTTGGCCGTTGTTGTATGCGTCCTGAGCAGTTCGGCAATTGCTGGTGGAAGTACGCAGGCAAATTGGTTTCTAAGGGTCGATTCCACAAATGCAGCACCGATTACGACGGGAAGCATAAGTGCCGTATCACAGCTTCTGCAAGGATTGACCATCAATAGCTGGGGAGGTATTACATCAACAAGCGCGACAAATACGACTCAGATTTCAACGAGTCAAAGGATGTATGTCACGAACGCGACAGCGGGCTATTGGCCTGGTGAATCCGCACTTGTTCCGGGACGATTTGCGCAATATGTTGTTGCTCCTCTGACGGGCACAGCCTTTACTGTGGATTCGATTTCCATGTGTCTTGGAGATAACATCGGCAATAATACTATGCAGGTGAGCATCTATTATTATGTCGGAACTGATACAACCAACTTTCTCACCAATGCTACGAAATTGAATTCTTCAACTCAATATACCCTCTCGGTGAATATTTATCAAACTCCGGTATATTCATCGATATCGACACCGACATTATTGCCGATTAGCGTTCCTTCCGGCAAAAACTTGTATCTCAGGGTGTATCCGTTCTATAGTGTGGCCAAAACTGGAAAATATGTAGAGATCTCCAATGTTACGATTGCAGGATCGACAAGTCCAGCTATCGGAACTGGGTTTGCTGTCGTAACAACAACAGCCGCTTCATATATTTCAACAACATACTTGACAACGGGCGGCAGGATTTGGGCTGATAGCGGTGGAACTATAACAGCGAGAGGTGTGTGTTGGAACACCTCTAGCCCTGCGACAATTGGCACTAACAATTATACAACCGATGGAACTGGCACTGGCAGTTTTACTAGTTCGGTCATCGGACTGACGGCAGGCACAACCTATCATATTCGATCCTATGCAACGAACAGCAAAGGCACTAGTTATGGAAACGACATAACGGTTACGACGTACGCGGCGGTTGTTGTGCCGACCGTAACAACAAATACTGTCTCAAGTATTGGTGTTAGCACAGCGTTAAGTGGCGGCAAGATTATCGATTGGGGCGGAGCGGCTATTACAGTAAAAGGCCTTTGCTGGGGCACGTCAGCTAATCCAACGTTAGCGAACAGCTACACGAACGATGGAACTGATATCACAGCATTCACACGCAGTATGTCGGGCTTGAGCGCGGCAACATTGTATCATGTCCGTGCGTATGCAACAAACAGCGCTGGAACCGGTTTTGGTGGAGACTCAACGTTCACAACAGCAATAGCATCAAAGGACTCAACAGTCGTTGTCGCAAAAGATGGTAGCGGAAATTATACAACCGTTAGCGCCGCTCTCAGAAATGTGCCGTCGAATTACACGGGCAAATGGATGATCTTTGTTAAGAAGGGAATTTATTTCGAACGAGATACAGTTTTAGCTACTAGTTATAATGTCAATCTTGTTGGTGAAGACCGAGATAGCACGGTTATTACGAATATGGTTTATAGTGATGACCCGGCTATTAATAAAGCAGGGACCGGAAGCACCTATACATTTCTTGTTTTGGGATATGATTTTGTAGCTAGGAATATTACATTCCAAAACACATATTGGCCGAACCGTTGGGGTACAACGGGCAATACGCAGGCAGTAGCAGTTATGACGAATGGAGGAGACCGTCACGAATTTATCAATTGCGTTTTCCGCGGCTATCAGGACACGTATTATGCCGGCGGCGGTTCAGCAACAACGTACGGTCGTGCCTATTTTAAAAAATGTATCATTACAGGAACGGTTGATTTTATTTTTGGGCGAGGCATTTGTGTGTTTGATAGTTGCACAACGTTGTTAATGACGAATGCCGGGGCTGCAATCACTGCGGCCAGCACAGAATCATCAGCGCTATACGGACTTGTTTTCCGTAATTGTAAACTTACTGCCGATACATTAACATATACTGATTCTTGTGGATACTCCCATGTTCCAATAACGAAGTTTTTCCTCGGAAGACCATGGCAGAGTTATCCCCGTACAGTGTATCTTCACTGTAATGAACCAGCAATGCTTGCACCCAGTGGTTGGACATGGATGCAAACGAATCCAACATTCTATGCAGAATATAACTGTACTGGTGCAGGTGCCATCGCACTGCGCACTGATACAACCGATTTCTTCAGATGGCCTTCCAGTGTCTGGCCCAGACAACTGACAAGTGCGGAAGCCGCCACATATTCGCTTTCGAATATTTATGCTAAAAATTCATCAAGTTCTACAAACATTACTTATGATTGGATGCCGACGAATGCGGCTATCAACGACAATATGCCATTTGTCCTCACATCGGTTAACAATGCATCTTCGCAGGTTCCGACTGCCTTTGCGCTTCATCAGAATTATCCCAATCCGTTCAACCCATCAACAACCATCAGTTATGATCTGCCGAGGTCTGGCATGGTATCATTAAAAGTATATGATCTCCTTGGCAGAGAAGTAGCGACCTTAACGAATGGAATGAAGAATGCTGGATCATACCGTGAAGTTTTTGATGGAAGCAAACTTGCAAGCGGTGTATATTTTGCACGCTTGAAAACAGATGCAATGTCAAACACTATTAAACTTATTATGATGAAGTGACACAGAGCACAATTCCTCGCGTGACGGCATCACGATTTGGATCAGAAGAAAAAGAAGCTTTTAATACTTTTTATTAGATTAATTATGCTCACGCGCCTATCCATTGGATGGGTGCGTGTTGTGATAAAGTGATTGCTTCTAGTTTTAAATAGAAGAATATGAATGTAAAATCAATTGGCGTCTTTATTCTTTTCTCAAACCATAAAATTCATTCTGGCTAAATAACATGAAAAAAATAATCGTTCTTACCGTTATCCTATACATCTGTATATTTTCTTCGTTGTTGGCAAAAGAAAGGGCAAACATAATTGTCGCAAAAGATGGAAGCGGACAATTCTCAAAAATTCAAGATGCTATTGATTCCGTACCAGTGGATAATAAACAGAATGTCATCATTCTGATCCGTAACGGTGTGTACCACGAGAAGTTATTCATAACCAAAAGCTTCATTACACTTGTTGGCGAAGATCGAGATAGCACGCGTATTATCTATGCACAGCTGCGGACACATATAAATAAAACACCTTTGGATATGAGAGGGGACTGGGGCGCGGCAGTTGTCAACATTGATTCATTCGTTACAGACATTACATTGGCTAATCTTACTGTCCATAATAATTACGGTTCTTTACATAATACTGAAGAACATCAGTTTGCGATTCGCGGCGGTGGAACACGCGTATTTATTTTAAATTGCAATGTAATAGCGGATGGCGGAGATACGCTCAGTCTTTGGAATAAAAAAGACGGCATGTATTACCATACTAATTGCTACTTCGAAGGTTGGATAGATTATGTTTGTCCGCGTGGATGGTGCTATATAACTGACAGCAAATTTTACGGACATAACCTTTTCGCGAGTATTTGGCACGATGGCGATGCAGATAGAAGACAAAAATTTGTTATACGGTATTCTTCGTTCGATGGTGTACAAGGATTTCCGCTGGGGCGCAATAATCGAGACGGACAAATATTTTTATTGGACTGCAAGTTCTCGCAAGCAATGGCGGATACCCCCATCTATTGGCCTAAAGACAGTAGAACAGTATGGAAATGGGGCAGTCGGCACTATTATTACAACTGTCACCGTGATGGCGGTGATTTTGCATGGTTCAAAGATAATTTGGAAACAGCCGAAACCGCTCCAAAAGAAAATGAGATCACTGCAAAGTGGACATTCGATGGCAAATGGGATCCGGAAGAAACAATGCCGTCGGTTTTGCCGATGGTATTTTTGCCGCGGCCGAGAAATGGCGCGAAGCAGATTCAGAATAAATCAATCACTCTGAAATGGGTGCCTGCAAGAAATGCGATCTCGCATAAGGTGTATTTTGGAAACAGTACAACTCCAAAGTTTAAAAAGAATCAGAAAAATAATTCCTTTAATCCCGGTAAGTTAAAGCCAAATATGACATATTACTGGCGTGTTGATGAGGTTACCGAAACGGGTACGCTGCGCGGACCTCTGTGGCGTTTTACAACCATGTAGTTTTCAGAAAGAAAAAGAATTAGCAACAAATCATATTGGCGCTGATCCGATTATTAAAGAATAAAATCTTCAAGGATCTATTTATTCCCGATCCATTCAAATGGGCAGCAGATATTCGCAGAGGAGCCATGTCTGTCCTGATTGATGTTGCGGCCTGTAAGAGAGTATCGAAACTGGAAAACAGGTGACAATTTCTGATCCTACTTATATAGTGACTCAAGCTACAAGGTCGGGATAGCACGGGTTTTATTTATGTATCAAGATTCTTTTTGCATTTGCCTGCTTCTTTGATTTGTTTGAACAAAGAACAGGCAATTTCATTAATTGTAGCTATTTCCCTTAAAAAAGATTATTGGTATATTATTTTCCAGTTAGTAGCTCGTATTTTTATCGGATTTGATGTTGTTAGCGATTATCTAAAAACAAACTTGTATGATATGTTATCGCACAAAAATTACTAAAGGAAACATTTATGAATAGTCTATTTGATTTAAGAGGAAAAGTCGCTGTTGTAACTGGTGCAAGCACGGGATTAGGACAAGGTATGTCATTAGGATTAGCAGAAGCCGGAGCAGACCTTGTATTGGTAGATTATGTCCCTTCAACTGAAACAGAGGAAATGATTAAAAAGATGGGCAGGAAAACGTTGATGTTGGAATTGAATCTGATGAAGATGGAATCAATTCAGACGCTTATGGAGAAGGCTATAGGTACATTTGGTAAGATTGATATTCTTGTGAACAATGCCGGCATTATTCGCCGCACTCCGGCAATTGATTTCTCTGAAAAAGATTGGGATGAAGTCATGCAGATAAATTCCAAAACAGTTTTTTTCCTTTCGCAGGCATGCGCACGTGATATGATGAAGCGGAAGTACGGAAAGATTATCAATATTTCATCGCTGCTGGCGTTCCAAGGCGGTATTTTTGTCCCGTCATACGCAGCAAGCAAAGGGGCAGTTGCACAAATTACGAAATCGATGGCAAACGAATGGGCAAAAGATGGTATCACAATCAATGCTATTGCTCCGGGATATATGGCAACAAATAACACGAAAGCGCTGCGACAGGATGAAGTACGTGCGAAAGCAATTTTAGATCGCATCCCTGCAGGTCGCTGGGGCTTACCGGCCGATGTTC
>JBEKLV010000021.1:0-23905 GCA_050008835.1 Bacteroidota bacterium
CGATTGGCAATTGCACTGAATGAGTCGGTCGTATGAGTAGCATCACCATCAAAACCTATGTTGGAAATTAAATTCATGTTTGGAAGAACAGCCAATCCATTGTTTATTAACATCGTGTATTGCCATTGCAAATCCCATGTGTCTTTCATCTTTCTATATACCAAATTGAAATTCTTTTGCCAGTACCTTTGCGTATATGGGTTTGGGAAAAGCAAACGTAACATATTCTGCTCGAGAAATTGTGGGTAAGTGGACATATGAACGTCATATTTCTGCCAAGCTCTTTTCCATGTTGCCCAGCCCCATATATGATTGATTCTTGAAAAATAATAAGAACTACTACCGCGCACCATACCATCCTGAAGATTTATACCACCTATGTGCATGACCCGATTATCGTTTCTATAATATTCAAGCAAAGTCTCACAGAAATGAAAAAAGGATATGTCCGGAAGACAATCATCTTCAAGAATAATTCCTTCGTTTACATTACAGAAGAACCAGTCGATGCCGGAGCTGACACCTATTCGACATCCCAGGTTCTTCTTTGAAAAGTTTGTCTGGATTTCGCATTTCCAATCTACTTTTTCAACAATCTTTCGTGTCTCAGCGCATAACTGGTCTTCACCTATTTTATATTCACGCGGCCCATCTGCTGATATGAAGAGCTGACGCGGTTGAATATCCCGAATTCTTTGAAACACTTTTTCGGTTGTATCCGGACGATTAAAGATGAGAAAGAGAATAGGGGTATGGAAAGTCTCAACATTCATTTGTGTGCCATTCGTTATCAGAACTGGGAGTTTTTCCTAATCCCCTTAAATATAATAAGAAGAAAGAAATATTTCACTATTTTCCATACAGTACTCAACCAGAGAATGACAACGTTGGTAATTTTCCAAGGCCATGGACATGCTAAAATAAAGAAAAAGGAGTGATACACTGGTTGCATCATATATTTTTTAGAAAACAATCTCTTAAGAAAGGAACGATAGGAGTTCTCTTGTTTTAAATTTTGGAAACCAGTCGATCTTTCATCGAGGTAGAGCACCAACGTATCATGAGCCTGCAGGCGAAATCCTTTTCGATATGCCCGAACAGTGAATTCATAATCTGAAGCATAATGAGGAATAAGGTGAGGGTAGAATCCTCCCAGTAAGATAAAGTCGGTTGCAAAAAGAAAAAGACCACGAGTTGAAGCACAGTTAACTTGATTTGGATCTAATGTGATAGAAAACTTTCCACGCATCCAATCAGCATGAACACCACCATCAAGCAATGTGTGACTATGTTGACTATACACAGTTGATATTTGCAGAGTATGTGGTGATTTCTCAAGAAGATTGATGCCGGTCTGAAGATAGTCAGAGTTGAAAATGGAATCATCATTGATAAGTAAAACTATATCGTCCTTACTGAATATTTGTTTTTTTAGCCATAGAAACCCTTGTTGTAAACAACCAGCCCACCACCAGTCGCCAGTTCCTTGAAGAATAACAACAGAAGGAAACGTTTGTTGCACCATTGTTGCGGTTCCATCGGTAGAACCATCATCAATCAATATAAGTTGGAAATCCTGATAGGTTTGTTGCCGCAGGCAAGTGATAAAACGTCTGGTTATGTCTTTACGATTGTGTACCGGGAGAAGTATAAATATTTTTTTCATATAGATGATTATATCATACCCGATCTTACGTGTAATCTCTACGCAATCTTTAATTTTTATTGATAGACAAAGGAATATGATTCGAGTCTAGACAGAAAGAAGAATGTCAATAACCGAGTCCATTTCTGTCTTCGTAATTTGATGATTATTGGGTACATAAAATCCATATTTATGAACACGGTCAGCAACTTTAAAATGAGTTGGCCCGAAAATTTTAATCCAAAACGGTTGAAGTCCAATGGATCCACAAATGAGCGGTCGGGTTTCCACTCCCCCCTCTTGCAGACGCTTCACGATCGTAGATCGTCGTTCGTCAATGAGACCAAATGCAAAGTTCGATATGTATGCATCTGTATTCTCTTGAGTCCAAAATGATTTTTCTAATTTGCTTTTGTAATAATTATAATTTTCATTGCGTCTGCTTATCACTTGGGACATCTTTTCTAATTGGAGTTTTCCTAAAAATGCGTTTAAATCAGATGAACGAAAATTATATCCAGGGTAATAAAACGTATATAATGAAGTGAATGAGTCGATATTAAACTCTTTTTCCAAGGATATCCTATGAGATGGCGGTAGATCTCGCGCCCATCCGTGACTTCTGATGGAAAGGACTATAGAGTATAAGTCTTCATCGTTACAGGATATCATTCCACCTTCAATAGTAGACATGTGATGTCCGAAATAAAATGAGAATGAACTCATGCCTCCAAATGTGCCTACCATTTTGCCCTTGTATGTACTACCCACCGCCTCGCAGGAATCTTCCAATAAGAAGGTGTTATATTTTTTGCAGAGGTACATGATCTCGTCCATATGATTAGGAACACCCAATACATGCACAATAATAACAGCTCCAATATCACTATTTTTAAGTAGCTCTTCAAAGTGCTCTAGATTTAGCCCCAAATTTGTCTCGTCAGCATCACACAAAACAGGATTCAAACCTAATTGTATAATTGGGGCAACAGTTGTTACCCAACTTACAGCAGGTACTATAATATTCTTTGATTTCAACCGTCCGCCTTGGATGAGAGCATCAAACATAAGTAAATTGGCTGAGGAACCTGAATTTGTGAAAACACTAAATGGCATCCCTAACCAAGAAGACCATGTGTTCTCAAATTCAGAAGTCAATGAACCTTTTGTTAATTGCGGTTTCTGGCAAATCCATTTTGATAGTTTTTCTAACTCGGTTTGGTCAATAGTATCTTGTACAAGCTTAATCATTTTGCTTCACCTTTATTCAGTGATTAATTCGTATGTATCGTACTTCCCCAAATTGATCAATCATCACATGTAATATATTCTAAAAGCAATTTTGCGTATTTACAAAAGCTTGGAACCATTCAGAATATGAACGATCTCCTCTGCATATCGATCCCATGTAAGATTCTCTAAGATGAAGGTACGACCGATCTCGATAATTTTACGGCAAGGGCCATTGTTTTTTATTACAAAGTTAATCCGATTTGCCAGGTCTGTTGGGCTGTCTGGATCAAAATGTAATGCATGGATTCGATCCTCCAATACTTCCGTGACCCCGCATTCACGGCTTATTATTGGAATTGTATTATGCATCAAAGATTCGAGTGGAGCAAGTCCCCATGTTTGATTTTTATTAGGAAACACAAGACACAAAGCATTTTTGAGTAACAAGTCTTTTTCAATCTCTGAAATAAAGTGCTCTTCCAGAAATATTCGTGATTTATTCTGAATGAGACTTTTTAATTCTGCGGCATATCCTTTATCGTAATAACCAGGCGCTATTATTACTGCATTGATTTGATTGTCGATGAATTCTAAGGACTTAATAAGTACTTCGTAATTTCTATACCTGAAAGCAATACCAATTGCGAGAATATATTTTTTCTTCTCTATATGATATTTGATCGCTAATTTATCAAAATGTGCGTCATCCATTCCTTGAGTTGTTGTAGATGTTATATCGATACCTGATCGAACAACGTGTGATTCAACTCCATAATGTTCTTTCAGAAATTCCTTGTTCTTATTGTCTAAGACCATGATACAATCAAGTCTTTTGATATATCGGTGTTCCCTATGTCTGCCATAGATTGTAAGGATCCAATATTTTAATAACGCAACACTTCTAAATTTACCAAAATATTTTCTCGAATAAGGAGGGTCATTACAAATCCAACATATTTTTTTATTCGGAAGATAATATTTGAGTCGATGTACTGTCCAGTCAAAGACAAGGAGCCAATCACATCCTTGTGTTTGGTTATGTATCTTATCTGCGAATTCTTCCATCCGTTGTTTTGAAGTGATTTCGAAAATGTTTAACCGAACAATATTTTCAATGTTGTGTGAGTATTGGAGATCGAGTGCCGTTGTATAAATTTCAACCTCATGCCCAAGTTTTGCTAAATATTCTGCTACACGGATACATTGTATCTGCGTACCACCGAATGTCTTGATACTATCAATGATACAAGCGATCTTCATATATTATATTTTGATTTATTGTGATCAACAAGAATTTTGATCATTTGATGAATTGAAATCTCCGGTTTCCATCCTAGGTTCTTCAATAACGTATTGTTACCGCAAACGAACAGGTTATCGATCTTTCGGTACTTCTCGGTGTCTTTAATAATTTCTATGTCGACAGAATATTTTTCGATCATTATTTCAAGTAAAGTCTGCATGGAAACAACGCTGCCCCTTGAAACATTAAAGAGGAATTCCGTGTCATGTTGAAAAGCGATTGCGAGAAGAGCCTTGGCTACATCTTTCCCTTGTAAGAAATCTCGCTCAGGCATTAAATTACCAACCTTTATTTTTCTTTCTTTCTTCTCAAGGATGCACTTGGCTATCTGATCGGCGAAAGATTCCAAGCTATAAATAGGTGCTTTATAGATTGATGAATAGTTAAAAATCCTTGCAATTTTAATTTTCAAACCCCGCTTTTGATACAAGAATGCAAGATGTTCTTGTGCTACCTTTGAATAGGCATAGAAGTTATTAGGAAAGAATGGGTCACGTTCAACGAAAGGTATTCCCTTGTTTCCATTGCCATAGACCTCGCTTGACGAAGTGAGGATAATCTGAACAGGTTTATTCAGAGTCTCCACTGCACTCAAAAGATTATCAAAACCTAAAACATTGACTCTGAAAGCCTTTTCATGATCTTTTTCGACAAGCGGAATCGGCACGAGTGCTGCGAGATGGAAAATGAGATCTGGCTGGAAATCTGTTAACACACGCTGAACCATTATAGCATCTGCTACATCCAGAAAACAGGAATCGTTTTGCTGATGGGACGATGGAAACAATATATGCTTTTCGCAAGAAAGTAATTCTAACAGTTCACGTCCCAGTGCGCCTGAACTACCGGTTATTAAGATACGTAATGTACATTCAGGTGGCATATTATTTTATCCAGATTCCTGTACCTGTACCGGACAATATTTTCTTTACTTGTACCGGCCATACAAAACACCATGGCAACATACATAGGCAGGGAGCAAGAATAACACCAGGAATTCCGAAATGCAAGTACTTGGAAAGCACAATCGCCAAGGGAATATTAACGATACCCATCGACGTCGCGGCAATGATTTGAAGATCTATTTTCCCTGTTCCATTTATAATGTTTACATAAATATTACACCATACATTCATTAACACATAGATACCCATCGAGACAGATATTTCTGATGGAATGGTAATGCTGTTTCCAATCCACATATGATAAAAGGCATTCGCTTCTATGGACATAATAAACACGCCAACAGCAGCAACGATCCATACTCTTTTCAGAACAACAATTGTCCGTTGAATCCATGCTATATCTCCGTGAACATATGCTTCCGTATAAGCAGACCAAAACGGCGCTAAAATAATCGCGAGCACCATCGAGACAAGATTATAGTATTTGAACGCAATATTATAAGGTACAACATCTCCTGGCGAAAATAATTGGGCAATAAGAATGTTCGAAGTCGAGAAAATCACGAGAGCGCCAATTTGGAGGATGAAAAATCGTCCCCCCAAGGACATTAACCCACGTCCGTGTGATATTCGCAGATACTTCAAAGAAGGCCTTAGTTGTTTATACATTCCAGAGAAAAGCCACCACGATGCCAGCATCGGGACACATGCGGTCGCCATTCCAAGCATGATGCTTAGATTGACGAGAGAACTCTTTGTGGTCTTTACAAGAATAAATATAAAACCCAAGGAAATAAGATTGCTCGATACCTCTATTAAACTGTTCATTGCAGGTTTTTGATCGGCGATTAGGATTGTACCAATTAAGCCAAAGACAAATCGCATACAAAAAAAACTAAACGTGATGAATACAACAACAGACAATTGCAAAGAGAAAGCTGAAGGTGCGTTGAGTATAATAGCCCAATCCAAAAAATAGTTGATCAAACAAAAAAGGAGGAACACAGTGCAGATTATTATACTAAGGAAAAAATAGGTAGTACTAATATAGATACGAGCTAGTTCACTATCGTGATGTGCCATAGCTTCGGCAAATTTATTTCGTAAACCGTTTCCCAGTCCAATATCAAAAAAGGTAAACCATCCAACGATAGAGCTAAGAGTCAGCCAGATTCCATAGGTTGTTGCATCTAAATACTGTAGTGTGAGGGGAACAATAAGAAACCCGCAAAGTATGCTAACTCCTTTTAGGAGCATCATCACGAGAATATTCAATTTTGCCCGCACAGAGCGTGCTTGCCCAGAAAAAAACTTAGAAAAATATTCGACAGCCATAACCATAAACGACAATTTCATTGTGTAGGAGCGGTCTTTACACTCCGCCGCTTTAGGAAGAATTTTCGAAGCATAAAGAATAATACGCAAGCACATAAAAATAAATTCGTTGTTAAGCTGAGGATTCTTCCGATAGCAAAAGAACTTGATTCAAATTTCATTGTTACCATATGTGTCCCCTTAGGAACAATAACGCCCCGGAATAAATAATTTACCCGAAGAATATTAGTTTCTTTTCCATCAATGAATGCTTTCCAACCTTTGGGATAATATGCTTCGCTGATATAAAGAAGATTATTTCCAGTAGCAGAAGCGTTTATTTCAAGATCTTGAGTTCCATACTTAACAATTTTAACTTCTGTGCCACTTAATGGCGGATCGATCTGCTGCTTAATGTCTTCTGGTAAATAAGCAACTTCACGAGGATTGAATGACATCGAGGCAATTTTATCTAAAGTGGCTTTCCCCTCGCAAACCTCGTATCTGTTTACAAAAAACACACGTGGCGCCCAAGCGCGGAAAGCATACACTTTCATATCTTGACCATCGTAGACATTTACCAATCCCTCACTGGATTCTGTTCTATTTGAAATTAGATACTTAATATTCATTAGCTGCCACACAAGTGGGTTCCCTATACTAGCAACATCAACCATATCCTGATAAGAACGCATTTTTGCACCATGATATCCATATGCATTTTGTATGCGCCAATAAGCAAGTGTGTTATCATACGTGGGTTGACCATTGTTTAGTTTCAATACTCGATACTGTGTTGTGTCTTGTTGGAGTGCTTTTATATAATTCGGAGTTTCAAAAATTTGTGTGGCTTCCTGTCGATCCTTCGGATCGGATGTTTTGAAACCAACACGCCAAAGATCAAATACGACAATGACGATAAGTACACCATAGAGTACAGAAGCTTTCATTGTTCCTTTTTGGTACAAGTAGAATGCACCAAAAACAAGAATAAGTAATACAAAACCAATCCGTAAATCAGTTAAAACGCATGAAAAAATAAAATCATAGATCATTCCTAACACCGTAGGGTTGAGCTGGCCATATGAATGAGCGAGTTGCTTGCCAACTTCATTGATTGAGAAGAAGGAGCTATGAATATTCCTTATTATTCCCTCGCCGACAAGAGCTATTGCCAAACAAATTGATAAACCGCCGAGGATATATTTCCATCGTTTTTTTTGAAGCGGTTCCATACCGTTTTTAGTAAGCGGTATGAAGGATGTTATTCCATAACCAGCAAGAATAGGTGTGCAGAATTGAACCAACATAAGAATTAGTACCGGCGCACGAAACTTGTTAAACATTGGAACATAGCGGTACATCAAGTCATAGATCAGGGGAAAATCTTTTCCAAAAGAAACAAGGAGGGCGAAGATAATCATGAAGCCTAAATATTGTACAAAGGATTCTTTTCGAGATCGATAAAATCCAATAATCGCAAGTAATACAACGACAATGCCCATAAATTGTGGACCGTCAACGATGGGTTGTTCACCTAAATAAAAATAGAGCCTCATCGGTTGATTTTGTGTTAATGGTCCTTGATAGGTAAGCGGTCCGAAACCATACCATGAAGGAATAAAAAAAGTCATAAGTTCGCCGGGACTGAACGAATAACTTGTCGCATAATCATAATCGAGTCCACCCTCAATAGTTTTAGACTGAACGGATGTCGATGTGCTTTGGATCGGGTTGGCTCCGCGGGTTGAATAAGGATTATATTCCAACGTTGATAAATGCCTGTCTGCACCCATCAATAATGCAAAGATGGTCGCAAAAATTAGTGTCAAACCACTAATAATTATTCCTTTCCATGGTTCTTTTTTGATGATGGATCGAATGAGGAGGAATACGAAATACAGCCCAAGTGCAAGATAAATGTAAAAAATGTATTGTGCATGCATTGGACTTATCATTAGGTGAACAGAGATCGTAAGAAATATGGCTAATAGAAAGTTAAACTTTTCGCGGAGCTTGTCCACAAAAAGAAATACAAACGGAAACCATGCCAGGACAGCAAGTTTTGTGATATGACCCATCATGATCAAAAGAGTAACATATGTGGCATAGGTCGCCATCAGAGATATCAGCAAGGCAATGGGTTTGTTCTTAAATTTGTGAAAAGCAAAGAGATAAAAGCCTACTCCATATACGAAATAAAAGACGAGGAATCCACCATTATACCTATGTGAAAGAAAGAGAAAATCAATCGCTGTTTGAGTATAACCCCAGCATGTATAGATTAAATCGTATGATCGAGAAATGCCATATGTAAGAGATGCAAATCCCGGCATACCACAGAAGATATATGGATTCCACAGTGGAATATAGTTTTCTGACTGTGAATCTTTTATAAATGTTTCCCAGCTATGAAATGTGATAGAATCTGATGACTGGTAGGTTTTACCTTCAAAAACTAGAGCAGAGAAAAAAACCGCTAAGCACAAATAGACCAGAAAAATTGCAAGGAGATGCTGGAATTTTGGAGGGATATTAATACCCTTAGAATTCGTGTTTTTCCTGCCTTGGGTCGATTTTCTCGTTACTTTTGCCATATTGTCTATGCTTTCTGAAAGTGAAAAAAGCTTCTCTAATGATATGAAAATTTTTCTGCAAAAAACATAAGGCTCTATATTATTAAAATACAGAGATGCTACCCCGCAGATTGTTGAAATTAAGTAATAATAAAAGTTCTTGGTGATGAATATTCTAAGAAAACAAATTTCTAAATCCATTAGCTCAGAATGGAAATATATACCAAGAGCAAGAAAAAGGTAACAACGCTGAATCAGCAACGCCAATTGTAGCGTTTTTATAGCCTATAAGGCAAGATATCGGAGAGTGAGCTTAATCTCGATGATGAAAAAAAGACGTTCTATCTCAAAAAAAATGTTTAGTTTGGTGAAGTAAGCATTCAGAAATCTTTTTCACATTTCTATAAACTCAATGTGACTTATTTCATATTTGAGATAGCTTCTATTAATGTTTCCGTTTATAGAATATTGGAACCAAAGAAGGCGAACTCAGGATCATAGAAATAATAATAAAATTATATTTATATCGAAGACATCCAATCGAACTAAGCAGAGTCATGCTGGCTCCGATAAAGATAATAAAATACAAAAGTACCGTTTCTTCAGACCACGTTCGCTGTTTGAAAAAGACATAGGTTTGTAGGATAAACAAGGTTATCAGCAAAAGATAGAACAGTTGATGAAATACATTCAAAAATAGAAAAGCCACCCGAAACCAGAACGGTTCAAGATTAAATTCCTGTCCGAGTTCATCACGTCGATACGCTTTGACATAGCGATCGAACGACCATTGCTGTGTCAACAACAATTGGCTTATCGCAATGTCATCTGTGATATAAGTAGAATATATTTTTTGCGGAAATTCTCCGATCCATTGAAATGGATGTTGCTGGATCCATTGAACAGCATAAGACAAGAAAGCACGATTCCGTTCCTTATAGGTGCTCCTTTGTAACTCCGGCCTATTGAGAACGCTTTCATTGAATTTGCCGTTCGCACTATCACCTGTGCTGAGGAGTATATTCGGTGGCCCGGATGTTGACATGAAAAGGAAATCATCAATTGTATATTTGGTATAGAAACCAGCGATGAGGATATAAATGAAAAAGCCGACAGTAAAAGGTAATAATTTTTTTGACTCAAATTTCTTATGAAAGATCTTCCATATTGTAATAATTCCTAATGCAGCAATAAACGCTAATCCGGTAGGCCGAATACCGATGGCAAGCCCAAGACTAAATCCTGAAAGAAGGAGGAAAATCAGCTTTCGCTGAGTGATCAAGAGAAAGACACTTAGCAAGAGGAATACTCCAAATGCCAGCTCGGCAAAATTTAACAGAACCAAACCTAAATTATTCAAATAGATAATATACAATCCACCAGCAATGGTCGCTGCAAGTTCACCATGAATGGCGCGTGTGATAAAAAAAACTAAAATAAGTTGACTTATATTTAATAACGCATTAAGAAGAAAAATAGCTTTAGGATTGTTCCACAGTTTCAGAACCACTATCTCCATATTAATATAAACTGGAGCTACAACTCCTTCCCTTTGTAGGTCGTTATTGAGCCGCGAAGGATAGAATGTCTCAGTCTCAACATTATTCTGTGCCCAAAGATAGTATGGACGACAATCGCTCATGAAAGGTAAAGCCGGAAGAAAGAAATAGATTATATGAAGAGCAAGATACAAACTAAAAAAACAAATTATAAGTCGAGAATTCATAAGAATCTTTTTCAAATGAAACAAGATGATCTTGTAAATGAATATTCAAACGTTCACATGGATGCGAGACAGCAAAAAAATATATTCCGATGAATTGGATCATGAACATGTTGACATTTGCGAATTCAATGATTAAATATATAAAAATATTTAAAGAATAGTTTACTTGAAATGATCAGTCAGATTCACGGTCGTAATCATGAATCTGAAGCACAACGAAGTATATATGAAAAAAAAGCAATACAAATAATTGTTGGAGGGCTATAAATGAATGCAATTCGGAAAACAGTGAAAGAACTTATTCGAACTATTGGATTTGAAGTTCATCCCATATACAAAGGAATGAAAAAGTTTGATGAAAAAGCATTTTCTGAATTATGCAAAACAAATCTTTTTCAATTAAATGAACATAGAATCCAAAAGATCCATTATGGTTGCGGTCCGAATTTATTTGGGGATCATTGGATCAATGTTGATATAGCAGATAAACAACCTGAGCTAGGCAAAGTATACAGTGCAGTGAATTTGATACGAAAGCATCCTTTTCCCTCAAATTTTTTTCTCTATGGATTCTCTGAGGATTTTCTTGAACACTTGGATCAATCTGAAGCATTGATTTTTCTCTCTGAAGCGTTTCGGACATTACATCCATGCGGGGTACTTCGGTTGACATTTCCAGGATTACGCGGGATTCTTAAAAAGCATTATAAAAGCGGAGACTTTGAAGGAGCAGCGATCGGGCAAAGCGATGCTTATACACATTGGGAACATAAACATTTTTTTTGTGAAGAAAGTTTATCAATAGTTGCTAAGCATATTGGTTTTTCTGAAATCACATTTTACGAATATGGTAAGTCGAAACATCAAGAACTCATGAATTTAGAGACACGAATAAACCAAAAAGATATTAATATATATGCTGAATTGAAAAAGTGAGATATTACCGCTCATAATTTTCTTTAAGGTCCAATACCTTTCCGCCTTGCCTCTGGAGATTTCCTCAAAAAGGCTTCATGGTATTATTGGTTGACTTTAATACCCATGGCTTAGTCTCTTCGTTTCAATTCGCTAAAATATTGAGTCGACGACATTTCTGCGAAATATCTATTGTTAAGTTTCTTATAAATTAAGGCTTCTTGGCGAACAACTCAAATAGCTGTTAATAATTATTTTTTCTATATTAAATAATAAATAAATTTTCTTTTAGGCATACTTTCATTAAGGGATATGAATTCAAGTCAACTTCGTAACCTGCTTGAAAAAGCGTATTACATAAAAATACGATTTTTGCGTATGTACAAAACTGCGAATGCCGGTCATGTGGGAACTTCTCTTTCTTGTGCTGAGCTGTTAACCTTCATTTCATTTGGATGGGCAGCTCAGGATGATGAAATTATTTTGTCCAAAGGGCACGCAGCAGCATTATTGTATAGCACACTCGCCGAACGCGGGGTCCTGACAGAACAAGATATAGACACATTTTATAAAAATGGGACAACCCTTGCAGCACATCCACCAGCCCGGGGACTGCGTGGGATTCCATTTGCGACGGGAAGTCTTGGTCATGGTCTTTCTCTGGCGGCTGGAATGGTGCTCGCGCATCAATTGAAAAATACTCCTAAGCATGTCTTTTGCGTTACGTCTGATGGCGAATTAGACGAAGGGAGCATTTGGGAAGCTGCCGCATTCATCATTCATCATAAATTAGCCAATGTTATCTGGCTGATTGACCGAAACCATTTGCAAGGCTTTGGACGAACTGAAAATGTTTTGAAGCTTGAACCACTTTCGGATAGATTACGAGCGATGGGATTTTATGTGTCTGAATGCGATGGCCATAATTTCATATCGCTGGCAAATGCGAAATCAGAACTACAACAAGCTTCATTACCCGGAGTGATTATTTGCAACACAATTAAAGGAAGGGGATGGAGGTCACTCGAGAACACGGTCGATTGTCATTATTTACCGATGAACGATGAACAGTACGAATTACTTCGACAAACACTAACCGATGAGTTGAACAAATCCATCCAGGCATTATGAGAACTGAGTTCGCCCAAACAATGGTGCAATGCGCATCTCATTATCCAGAATCTGTATTTCTCACAGGTGATTTGGGATATATGGCATTAGAAAAAGTTCAAGAAGCATTTCAGAACCGATTCATTAATGCCGGCGTGGCAGAGCAAAATATGATTTCCGTTGCAGCTGGGCTTGCGCATGAAGGATTTATTCCATGGGTTTACAGCATTGCGCCATTTGTTACTCTACGTCCTTATGAGCAAATCAGAAACGATGTCTGTTTGCATGATCTGCCGGTGAAGCTTGTTGGGAACGGCGGTGGATATGGATATGGAATTATGGGAGGAACTCACCACGTGTTGGAAGATATCGGTGCGATGAGAATTCTTCCACACATGCAGGTCTACGTTCCATTTGTATCTTCCGATGTTGCAGAGGCAGTGCAGCACATGATGTCCGATCCGCATCCTGGATATTTACGACTAAACCTTGGAGCGCGCATACCTCAGACGATAGAATCGTTTTCTCCCTGGAGACGAGTAACTTCCGGTACCAAAGCCGTTGTTATAGGAACCGGACCAGTTGTAGAACACGTTCTAAAATTAGAACCCTCACTGGTAGAAATGCTGGATGTGTGGATCGTCAGTAAATTTCCGCTTGAATCGCTTCCTGAATTGCTTATTGAAGTAATTTCGAAACTGAAAAATGTCATCACCATTGAAGAACACTATGGTCAATGCGGTCTGGGTGAAACATGTGCTGCAGAAATTCTATATTCGATCTTCCTCCCGCTCCGATATCATAGTCTGTATGCAACAGGATATCCAAGTGGATCGTATGGAAGTCAACAATGGCATCAAGCGGAGAATAATCTTGCAGGCGAAGGACTCCAGCGAAAGATAAGGGAGTTTCTTCAATAAGTAATCATTGATACTAAGAATTACTGTGCCTTCCGATAAAAAAGGAAAGAAGCATGACACTTCAAGAGAAAATACATGAGGAAATAAAGAAACTTCAAGGGCCGATCGTTATATTTGGAGCGGGGGGCTTTATCGGAGCAAATTTATTTCGTTCTATTGTGCGATATCGTGCAGACGTATATGCGGTAACGAGTAAACCGTTCATTCCTTGGCGACTGGATGATATTGACCCTACACACGTTCTTCATTGTGATATTACAAAAAAAGATCACGTCGAAGGATTGTTCAAGGAACATACTTTTAGAACAATCTTTGATTACGCAGCGTATGGTGCCTATTCGAAACAATCTGATGTCGAATTAATCTACAGGACAAATTTTTTAGGATTACTAAACCTCCTCGAGGTCGCGTCTCAGTATTCCATCAAAGCATGTATACATGCTGGTACTTCGTCCGAGTACGGGTTGAATTGTGAAGCTCCGTTAGAAGATGCAGCTTTGGAACCCAACAGCCATTATGCCGTATCGAAGGTTGGTGCAGCGCATATGATCAAATACTATGGCGTTTTAAAAGAAATGCCGATACTCAATTTACGCTTTTATTCAGTTTATGGCCCTTACGAAGAACCTGATCGGTTAGTGCCTCAACTCATTGAAAAGGGACTTAGGGGAACATTTCCACCTCTCGTTCAACCGGATATTTCACGTGATTTCATTTTTGTCGATGATGCAAATTATGCTGCACTTCGAGCAGCAAACTGTGACTTCACCAAGCTTCGTGGTGAATCGTTTAATATTGCAGGTGATAAAAAGATTACTATTCGTGAAATTACCACTGTAATTCGGAAAATATTTAAAATTGTTGATGAACCGCAGTGGGGTAACATGCCGAACCGTAAATGGGATTTGATTGATTGGTACGGTGACAGTACGAAAGCTAAAAAATTACTCGGATGGAAAAACGAGACAACGCTTAAAGATGGACTTGTGAAGACAAAGGAGTGGCAGAGAGCGTATTCGTTCCCGCTATATGAAAAAAGGATGGACCAGTACAAAATCCGGCACAAACTGACCGCTGTTATTGCTTGTTATAGAGACGTTCAAGCCATTCCTGTAATGTACGAAAGACTTACTGCTACTTTCAAAAAACTTGGTGTCGATTATGAAATCATTTTCGTAAATGATGCTTCTCCGGATAATACAAGTGAAATACTCGAGCGGTTTGTACATGCAGATGATCATGTTATTGGGATAGAACATTCAAGAAATTTTGGTTCGCAAAGTGCATTTCTAAGTGGGATGGAAATATCGACAGGCGATGGTGTCATATTGCTCGATGGTGATCTGCAAGATCCTCCTGAACTCATAGAACAGTTTTATCAGCAATGGCAGGAAGGATATGATGTAGTCTATGGCAGACGAGTTGCTCGGGAAGGAAATCAATTCCTTGCACGATTCTATAAAATGTTTTACCGGCTCTTCCGAAGTGTCTCTTATGTTCCCATACCGGTTGACGCCGGTGATTTTTCTTTGATGGATAAAAAAGTGGTTCAAGAACTTGTAAAGATGCCGGAGACCGATCAGTTCCTCCGAGGTCTTCGGGCCTGGGTTGGATTTAAACAAACTGGTGTAGATTATATACGCCCTGAGCGAATGTTTGGCAAGACTACAAATAATTGGCGTAAAAATCTCTGGTGGGTCCGTAAAGCAATTTTCTCTTTTAGTTATGTTCCTCTTGAATTGTTAACCTATCTCGGTTGGACATTAACGGGCTTCTCGTTTCTTGCAATCATCGCACAGATTATTTTCTATTTCATCCAACCTGAGATTCCTCATGGAATTTCGACCATTATTGTGCTCATTCTCTTATTCGGTGGGTTGCAGATGCTTGCAATTTCCATCGTCGGGGAATACCAGGCAAAAATTATCGAAGAAATTAAAAAGCGCCCCAAGTTTATCCGAAAACGAATTCTGCAGAAAAAGTATTAATCGATGGCTTCAATTCAAGACGATCGTGGGTATAATCAAGGTTTTAAGCTTGTTCCATCGTCCATAGTACGGTTGCAACGACGAGCTGCAATGTTCACTCGTTACATGAATGCAACGATGGATGGAACAATTCTCGAGATTGGTTGTGGAACAGGTGAACTCTCTTATTGGGTCGCGCAGCAAGTAAAAATGCATGTCTGCGGCACAGATTTGTGTGTACCTTTCATAGAAAAAGCACAGACACAGTTTCAACTCACTAACCTGGAATACAAGGTCATTGATTTTAGCAAACCGGAACAGCTGATGCAACAATCGTTCGATTATGTTATTGGAAATGGCGTCCTTCATCATTTATATTATTCAATTGACGAAGCGATCTTGAACTTAGCACATTTACTAAAAAAGAAAGGATCACTCCTATTCTTCGAACCCAATATTTATAATCCCTATTGTGCATTAATTTTTCATGTACCGATTCTTCGTGCAAAAGCCCGTCTTGAACCTGATGAAATGGCTTTTTCTAAAAAGTTTATCGTCAAGAAGTTACAGTCTGCTTCATTTCGGAATATCGTTGTGGAGTATCGTGATTTTCTCCTCCCTGGAATTCCCGAGTTTCTGATCAAGCCCTCCATTTTACTAGGCGATATTGTTGAACAGATTCCGCCATTGAATCGTATATCACAATCGTTATTTATTAAAGCAGAGAAGGAATAAAAACGAGATTTGAGATTCACTGGCAAATAAAAATCTTCATTTTATTAGGAAGGTTTCTTTGCCAGCACATTCAATCCGGTGCCGGTTTTATTCTCGGTATGATAATCCAGCCACATCATCGGCAGAATGAGCGGCAAGGCGATTGTATAGTAGAATGGAAGTACGATAAATAAAATCTTGGAAGTATTTAGCATTTGCATCGGATACTTGATACCAAGTTTCCAATAACGACTTCCCCAAGTGCCGTACGTGTAGCGAATTGATTCAACCCTAAATCCCGCCGACTCCAATTTCTTCTGAATCTCATCCGCACTATATCCGTTGCGGGCATGCTCGCCGATGAAACTTTCTTCTTTATCAGAATGTGCGTCAGATCCACCGAGGTTTGACGGAGTGTTGATAAGCAGTGTTCCACCAGACTTTAGTGCGCGGGAGAAATTGCGAAAAACGCCAATGTCGTCAGGGATGTGCTCCATTACATCTACAGAAAGGATGAAGTCGAATTTATCCGAATGCTGGATCTGCGTCAGATCCTCAACGGCAAACGAACATTGAGTTAGTCCGATGGAGTGAAAGAAATTATTACAGTCGGCAACTTGCTCTTCTTTCAAGTCAATACCATAAATTGTTGCGAGCGGAAAACGTTTAGCAATGCAGTATGAATATTGTCCGAAACCACTACCGGCGTCATAAACAGTGAATGGTTTGTTGCGGTTGCCAAGTTGATGCCGGAGTTCACGCTTTACGTACCATTCACGGAGAAACATAAGACCGAGCAATTTATAGAACAGAATTCTCAGCTGAGAATTTTTGCGGATGACGTTACCAAAGACATTTTTGATGGGATCGTAATGCATTCAAGTCAAATTAAAAAAGTAAAAAATATATATAATTAAAATGAAATCGCCGTAAAACAAACTAAATACTTAAGGTAAATTGACCTTGATAAGCGAAAAAATCTGCTCTGGCGTGATGGAGTTCATGCAATTCGGATTAAAATCGCAACGCGGTTTGTAACAAACAAGACAGTCTAAATTCGCCTGCACTTTAATAATCTGTCCGTTATAAGAATCAATCTCCGCTGCTGATGTGGGGCCGAAGAGCGCTATGATCTTTTTCTTCAACGCCGTTGCAACATGGAGCGCAAGTGTGTCACCGGTAAGAAACACGTCGCTTAATGTCACCAGTGCGAAAAACTGTCGCAGCGAATTGTCTATGCCCGTATTCACGACTCGTGTAAGATGTAGTTTGGAGAGACGCTCGTTACGTTCTTTTTCTGATGGACCGCCGTAGAGAAGAATCGTTGCATTTGTTTGTTCAAGAATCAGTTTGATGAGTTTCTCGAATCCTTCTATCGTCCATTGTTTAAACTGCCACCTGCCGCTGGCACCGGTGTTCATACCGATCTTCAACGATTGGTGATCTAAACCAGACCGTTCTGCAAATGAATGCGCGAATTTCAATTCCTCTTCAGACAATTCAACAATAATATCTTTCTTTCTCGTTTGCAAACGACAAATGTCAAGCATCAAGTCTTGAAATGATCGCGTATTTTTCTTCTTCGGGTCATCGAAAGCGCCCATCTCTAGCCACGTGATCGCTTCTGTGTTAAAGGGGAAAACGTTTCCTCGCGTATCAAAACCATACCCGACTTTTTCTTTGCCCTTTGTTGTCGATGCCAGTACTGCGCTATCTGGTGCGGAATCAAGATTGATGACGACATCAAATTCCTCGACCAAGACGTGCAGAATTGTTTCCGTCGAATCATAAGCGAAAACGCGGTTCACCAGTTTGTTGTTTTCAAAAAGAGGCAACGCAGCTTTCCCTGTGATCCAAGTGATCTCACTCTTTGGATATTTTTCTTTCAATCCATGAAGAATACACGTTGTTCGCAGCACATCACCGGCAGCCTGTAATTTGATGATCAGAATATGCGCTTGTTCAACTTCATAGTATAGACAAAGATCGCACTTCACACCTTCGCGTTTATTAAATGAACACGGACGGTCGCCGGGAAAATATTTGCAGTCACTCTTAAGAATCATAAAAATTAATGTTTATTGTCTCATTCTTATTTGAGATCGGATTCTATTTCTTCAAATACAATTCGGATTTTGTTGAAGCTGTTTTCTTGACGCTTCATTTCTATATTGTGAGAAAAATTTTGTTCGCGATTCTCTACGAAGTACCGAATGATAGACTCGGCAAGTTTCGGAATATCATGTGGAGGCACAATGAAACCGGTTTTGCCATCATCTACTAATTCTGCCAGACCACCGACATCCGTTACTACGACCGGCTTTGCAAAGCCATATGCAATACTGAGAATACCGCTTTGAGTCGCTTCATTGTACGGAAGAACTGCAAGATTCGCTGCTGTAAAATAGAGATGCACAGCTTCATTTGCAACATATTCATTGATGATAGTGATATTGTCGCCGAGATCAAGCCGTTTGATTGTATCGAGATATAGTTGAGGATTGTCATAGAATTCGCCGACCACCAGAAGATGCGCATTGCTTATTTTTTTGCGGATCAATGGCAATGCCTCTATTATATTCATCAATCCCTTGTATTGTCGAATATAGCCGAAGAATAAAAGTACATTCTTGTCTTCTAAGCCAAGCCGATGTTGAGCTTGCTGTTGAGTTAATTGTTCCCGTGTTTGATAACAATCATAAATCGGAAGCGAAGAACGAAAGACTTTTATCTGTGGATATAATTTTTTAATTCCTCCTTCAACAACTTTTGACAGAACAAGAAATCTGTCGGCAGTCTGCAATGCGATCTTTGTAAGGAATACATCAATCCATCTGCCTTCGTGCGATATGACATTTTCGGCAATAATAATAACCGGTTTCTTTGCGCGTCGTTTGAATTCTGATGCGATTGTTTTAACAATGAAACCGAAGAATGGATTCCACCAAGTGAAGACAAGCATGTCCGGATTCATCGAAGCAGCAAGATGAGCAGCTTTCCACCACGTGAACGGATTTAAACAATCAATAATCTGCGTGGCAGGATGTTTTTTGATGGCAACACCACTGATGTCTGTCTGACGAACTCCGGGAAATAAAAATCCTGGATATAAGCGGGAATAAGAAATTACCTGCACGTCGTTCGTTGCCGACAATGATTCATAAAGGTGTGCAACAAAGAGCGCATTGCCGCCTCGGATTGGATATGCCGGACCGATGAGGACGATTTTCATCAGTGCGGTTCCTTCTGTAAAGTGCTTATGTTTGTTATTGCATTATAGTTGAGGTGAAAGATATAACTTGGATACTGCGAACCTTCCTGATGCATCATTTCAAACATTTGTGGATATTTTTCTGCGACTGGCAAAATGTACCGACGCAATGTAGATGTCCACTGGAAGTTATCGTAAAGAAGGTGCGTCATGTTGAGTGACTTCCACTTTGCAATAATTGAATCTGGATTTGTCTGATCAATTTTATAAGCACCATAGACGTTGTAATTTCCGGCGTAGAGTAGAAACAATTCCGGTTTCCTGCAAATGATTCCGGTAGATTGAATCGGCAGCTGTGATTTGATCCAGACAGATGCGCGTAAGTAATTTGTCCAGTCCTCGGTGAATCCGGCGAACTCGTTGCCGCCAAGATTAGCTTTGAGAATGGGATAGTTTTCATCAATCGATTCTTTCGTTCCAATAATATTTGCAAGCATTAATCCGATGACTACGGCAAATATAAGCGACTTGGCCCGAGTCGAGACTACCTCTACGTCCGTCACTTTTGCCCAACAGTTGCCGGCTATACGAAAGCCTTCAAAGGTGCCAATAATAAGATAAGGGATAATGGGAATAAGCATGCGCGGCGTGGCGAAAATATTTTGCAAGGCAACCGAAATAAAAGCCACATACGCTACAGCAAAGAAACCAAGAAATGCCATCATCGATTTAGGTTTTCTTATGATTGGTGCGATACATCCTACTAACAAAATCACGGAAATGAGAAAACCGAAGAATGCCGATGTGCTTGGTATAAACTGACCATCGGCAGCACCTAATTCTTGAGGCATCGGTAAACCGATTGCAGAAGGAATCTGATAGTTAGCATGATTAAAAATATTGTTTATGAAACGATTGATAAATCCGCTTGCAGTTTCCATTCCCTCTGTCGTGTTATAAGGATTTTTCAACATGAGAATAGATGCTTGCCCGAATGCAGCAGAGCCCGATGTCCATTCATATATTTTCATCGGACTGTAGAGTGCGGCACATATAACTATATATATAGCAAGCTGTTTCCAATGCCGTTGATAAAAAAAGAAGAGTACAGCAACACCAGCAATTGTCGCGCCGGCAATACGAATATAGAAAGATGCCATTGTTAATACAGCTGCAATTAGTGCGGATGTCGTCGATTCTTTTTCGCTTGAAAGAAGTAAAAAATGAATTGTCCAAACAAGTAAAAGTGTAAAGAGCATTTCGCTGAATGTTTGATGTGAATATTTTAGCATCAACGGATTAATTGCAACCAGCAGCAGGAGCGAAGAGAACACTATCGGTTGAAGTCGTTTTCGGAAAACAAAGAATAGCGAAATGATGATGCCGAGAAAAAAAAGAAGCGAGGTGGCTTTTAAAATCACAAGATTCACACCGAACATCCAGATAAAAACCGATAGAATAATCGGATAACCTGGTGTTCGGAATCCAACTGGTAGCTGCCCGGAATGAGCAATTCTCATTGCTGAGAGCACGTAAGATGTATCATCGCCATCGACACTTGGTTTTATATCGAATGATAAAATGCTACAGATTAATCCGATTGCAATTACAACAAGAAGACATCGATAGCTGTTTTGTTCAAACCAAAGATTCAACCGATCATATATCGAATGCTTAATATGATTTTTCTCGAAAATATTTTTTGATTTTTTCTGTTTTGCCATGAGAAAAATATGCTTTAAACGAATTTCAGTCGACGCGCTGCGACCCCCACCATCTTTAGGAGTAGCAATCCATGCCGCCAGCGTTGAATGTTTGTATCGCCGTATGTACGTTCCGTATAGCGGATAGGCATTTCGACAATTTTTAAATTCTGTTTTGCAGCGCCGAAGATAAGATCGAAATCGCCAAATGGATCAAATTCACCGAAGTACGAACGATTTGCCGCAAGTTTTTCGTAATCCGATTTGAAAAGGACTTTTGTTCCGCAGAGAGTGTCTTTGAATTTTTGATCGAGCAAATAGGTGAACATCATACTAAAGAATTTATTTCCAAGCAGATTTAGAAAGCGCATCGCCTGTTTTTCCATCGGATAAACTAGCCGGCTTCCATTCACAAACTCTCCACGGTTTGCAACAAGTGCGTTATAAAATTTTGGCAGGTCCTCCGGTGCAACCGTCAGGTCTGCGTCTAAAATCATAAGAATATCACCGGTCGCATGCGCGAAACCTTCACGCACTGCATTTGCCTTGCCGGTACCATTTTGTACATAGAAGCTAATAACGCTTTTCTTCTTGTAGGCTTCTATAACGCGTTTAATCTCGTCAAGAGTTCCGTCATTCGAGCCGCCTTCAACAAAAATAATTTCGGTTTTGCTCCCCATCTTTGGAATACGTTGCACGGCTGTTTCAATATTGCCGCGTTCGTTGCGCGCCGGGATTATGATAGAGACAGAAAAACGTTCAGAGTGTGTTACTTGTGCCCGTGGTCTAGCTACGATGAAGCGAACGACACAAAACTTCCGCAGCATAGGTAGCTGTGAGAGATATTTGTTGAAGAGCCAGGAGATAATCGGAATATTCTTGGGCAGTAAAAGGCGATACCCGCTCCGGATAATTTCAAAATTTGCCAAATCGAGTAAATTGTGCAAATCATGTGTGTTAACCCAGTTCTGATGCGGCTGTGGAGTTTTCAAACGAAGTTTTTCTGCCAGAAGTAGAATTGGTTCCCATATAAAATTGTAATATGTGATTATAATACGCGAACGCGGCGTCATCACACTATGTGCTTTTTCTAATGCTTTTTGAATATCATGCAAATGGCCAACAAGATCGGACATCACTACGTAATCAAACTTTTGCTTAAGAGATAACTGTTCGGCGTTCATTGTGTGAAATGTGTGGTGCGGATATTTTTTCTGGGCAAGGCGAACCATTTCAGAACTTATGTCCACGCCAACACCGACTGTTGGTTGTACAGCATTAAGCAGGTCGCCGGTAGCACAACCGAGTTCAAGCACAGCCGCATGCTGTGGAATGAGGAATTGAAGCAATTGTTTTACGTTTTGGTGATAGTAATGATTGTGTTCCTGCCAATGATCCCATCTTTCAGCAATTGAGTCGAAGCACTCAATAATTTGAACCAATGTATTTGTGTTCTGCTTCATTCTGGAGTCAATCCTACTAAGCAGCGTGCGGCAAACAATGATGGCAATTTTGAAAGCATAATATCAAGTTTTTGTAATATAGGTAAAGTCGTTTCAGGATACATCGCTGGTTTGCTGTACCCGCCTGAAAGCAAATAACTAAAACTGACAACCGGCCTTTTATAAAATATTTTCCAACCTTTCAGCCATTTTTCAATCTTGAGCCGGAAGAAAAGACGCGTTGCATTTCCCTGCGCGGCATAATAATAACCTTCAGATGGTGAATCGTCTGAATAATTAATTGACGCATTCCATGCTACCGGTTCATGGTGCAGAAGTCCATAGATTGCCATTGATGAGGCGCTGATGTATGGCTCAAAGATAATAACACGTCCGCCTTTGTTCAATACACGCTGCGCTTCTTTGAAAAAAGCATTCGGTCGTTCTAGGTGATGGAATACGTCAAAGAGCACAAGGTGCGAAACTGAACCATTCTCGAATGGCATCGCGTAAGCATTGCATACAACATCGAGCCATGGATTTGGAAAAAGATCCGTACAAATTGCATGAGGAATAGCAGATTTTAAATTTCCGACTCCTGAACCCAGCTCTACAATTTTTCCTTTCAACGCAGGATCAATAAGTGTAATGATCTGATTGTAAAATGATTCGTATATTGTGCGCAGCAGTCGTTTTGATTCCCACGCGTGTTTATTCCGCAGAATTTCAGTCTGATGCTGTTCGATGTTCATCATTCCACCGTCCAGATTGGAATGATCCAGTTAAAATAAAAAATATAAAAGTTATTGAAAGAAGATGGGTCTGGCACGGAATCTTACTTCAAACTTTCGCGGATGGAGTACGTCTCTTCGTTTCGTTCATGCCGTGAAATCATCTCGCCTAATAAACCGAGAGAAATGAATTGAACGCCGATGATGATAAAAAGAAATCCGACGAGGAAGAGCGGGCGATTACTGATGGCTGTTAAACCCAAGAACCATTCAAGAGATAGATATCCGTCGATTGCAGCACCGATTATGAACGAAATAATTCCCCAGACACCAAAGAGATGCAGAGGGCGATGGATGTATTTTGCTGTGAAGAGAATCGTCAGTAAATCAAGAAAGCCGCGATAAAATTTTCCAACGGTATATTTTGAATGGCCGTACTTTCGTGGATGATGCTGAACAATTTTCTCTCCGACCCTAAAGCCTGCTTGAT
>JBEKLV010000210.1:0-9195 GCA_050008835.1 Bacteroidota bacterium
CTGTAGCGGAAGGTGCGAATATGCCGACAACTCTCGAAGGTGTGAAGCTTTTTCTTGATGCAAAAATTCTTATGGTCCTGGTAAAGCCGCAAATGCCGGTGGAGTGGCGACGTCCGGTTTAGAAATGAGCCAGAACAGTATGCGGTTGCCTTGGACACGCGAGGAAGTGGACAGTCGGTTGCGTCAGATTATGAAAAGCATCCACAAAACGTGTGTTGAGATGGCGGATCGGTTTGGTACGCCCGGCAATTATGTCAACGGTGCTAACATTGGAGGCTTCCTCAAAGTCGCCGATGCGATGATGGATCAAGGAGTCGTATAGACTTCAATTTGCAGCATACATATGTACAATAGGTATTATGACCGTTATCTACTATCTTCTTCAGTATTGGTAACGGTCACTTAATTTTTCGTATATGTAAAACTTTTTATTCTTTGAGTTTACGATAAACAATCGACATAATACAATTGATTGTACTTAAATTTGAGAAATGAGTTGTAGAAAAGGTAATACGACTCAATTCTGTCCGACATATCAGAATAATATTGTTCAATACTTTTCTGGAATGGTTTGCTGGCATACATGAAGTATCGCTGAGAGCGTTAGAAATCTAGGCGAGAATTTATGGGAAGTAATCTTGATCAAGTCATAAGTTCGATAGATCCTCTTTGGGTTGAACATGGTTATGGGAATCGGTTCCAGGGTTTCCAGAACTTAATGCGTATCCATATCAGTAATGTACTGCTTGTCTCCAGCCTTTACGATCTTTATTTGTTTGAAGAAGATGGCCGTCTCTATGAACTTATTCGCTATGAATATGAAGGATTCAATCTCAGCCACGCACCAGAGCTGACGCGTGTTTCAAGTGGTCAAGATGCAATCGCTCTTGCCAAAGAGGAACATCGCTTCGATCTCATCATTACCACGCTTCATATTGATGATATGCACGCGATTGATTTTGCCCGGATGGTGAAGGAATCGGGACTGAATATTCCAATCGTATTGCTCGCACATGACAACCGCGAATTGAAGTACCTGCTTATGAACCATGATACTTCAGTGTTTACAAAGGTGTTTATCTGGCAAGGCGATTTCCGTATTATTATTGCAATCATAAAATTTCTTGAAGATCGTCTGAACATTGAACACGATACGCACATCGTTGGTGTGCAAACGATTATCTTGATTGAGGATAACGTTAAGCAGTATTCGTCGATTCTACCAATAATTTATACAGAAATATTTGCGCAATCCCAACGGCTCATATCGGAAGGTATTAATCTGAGCCACAAGTTCCTCAGGATGCGGGCTCGCCCGAAAATTTTACTCTGTAATACTTATGAAGAAGCATGGGACTTTTATCAGCGATATCGAGAGTTTATATTGGGCATTATTTCGGATATTGATTTTCCACACAATGGTATACAGGACTCTCAAGCAGGTGTTGAATTAGCTCAAAATGTTAAGCGGACACAATCCGACTTACCTGTTTTGCTTCTCTCCAACGGATCTGAGAATGAACAACAAGCACATGAAGTAAACGCATCGTTCGTATTAAAGGATTCTCCAATATTTTTGCAGGAATTGCGTCAGTTCATGGTTCGCTACTTCAGCTTTGGTGATTTTATTTTTCGTCTCCAGGATGGTACGGAAGTTGGTCGTGCGAGCGACATGAAAAGTTTGGAAGAAATGCTTCGTATCGTCCCTGAAGAAAGTATACAGTTCCACGCAGAAAGAAATCACTTTTCTAACTGGCTTAAGGCGCGGACAGAGTTCTGGTTGGCAGACAAATTACGGCCGCGGAAAGTCTCGGATTATCCTACAGTCGATGCGCTGCGAGAAGATCTGATTACTTCACTTCATCATTACAGGCACATTCGACAACGAGGGATCATTTCTGATTTTTCAAAGGATGCATTCGATCCAGAATCAAGTTTTGCTCGCATTGGCGGCGGATCCCTCGGTGGAAAGGCGCGCGGACTTGGATTTGTGAACACGCTCATTAATGATTATCAAGTTCGAAATCGATTCGATGGAGTAAGGATTTATGTCCCATCTGCTGTTGTCATCGCCACTGATGTCTACGACCAATTTCTTAATGAGAATGATCTCCGTGACTTTGCCTTCAATTGCAAAGATGATCGAGAAATCACTAGAAGGTTTCTTGCCGCAGAAAAATTTCCATCAGATATATTAGCGGATTTGGCAGCCTTTCTTGAAATAGTTCGTACGCCACTTGCAGTTCGTTCATCGAGTTTGCTAGAGGATTCGCAGTACCACCCCTTTGCCGGTGTGTACGAGACTTACATGATTCCCAATATTCATCAAAATCCACTTGCACGACTCAACGATTTGCTGAATAGCATCAAAAGGGTCTATGCTTCGACATTTTACAAAAGCGCAAAAGAATATATTGGTGTTACTTCGTATCGCCTTGAAGAAGAAAAAATGGCGGTCATTGTTCAGAAACTGGTTGGGAAAACTCATGAAAATCGGTTCTATCCCGACATCTCCGGCGTGGCAAAATCTTACAATTTCTATCCACTCTCACCTCAGAAGTCTTCGGATGGAACAGTCTCGGTTGCACTTGGTCTCGGCAAGTGGGTTGTTGATGGAGGGAATACTGTTCGGTTTTGTCCTAAGTATCCAATGGACATTCTACAATTTCATTCCGTAAAAGAAACATTGAACAGTTCGCAACGGTCATTTTTTTCTTTGGAATTGGACGCGAATGCTGACTTTGGTACAGAAACACATGATATGATGGTGCAGCAACACGAACTAGAAGTAGCTGAGCAAGATAATGTTCTTCACTATGTAGGATCAACCTATTCGACAGAAAATGATGCTATTTATACTGGACTGAGTCGTGAAGGCATACGCGTAGTTACATTTGCACCAATTCTTCAGAATACTTTGATACCATTTCCGCAAATTGTAGAATTATTATTGGACATGGGTGTCTGGGGTATGGGAACACCCGTTGAGATAGAATTCGCATTGAGTTTTCCGAAAATAGAGAAGAATATTGTCGAGTTTGCACTCCTTCAAATGCGGCCACTTGTCATTCATCGGGAACCGGAGGAATATTTAGTAGAAACAAAAGATCGTTCTACTATTCTGTGTCAGAGTGATCAAGTGTTAGGGCATGGAATTATAGAAGGGGTACGCGATATCGTTGCAGTGGATTATCACCTGTATAATCGCGCGAAAAGCCGCGAAGTAGCAAAAGAAGTCGCAGCTTTCAACACGCAACTCTTGTCTGAAAAAAGATCTTATCTTCTTATCGGTGTTGGTCGCTGGGGTTCATTTGATCCATGGTTAGGTATTCCCGTAACGTGGGAGCAGATTGCCGGCGCGAAGGCGATTATTGAAACAGGTTTTAAAGATATCTCAGTGACACCTTCACAGGGTTCGCATTTCTTCCACAATATTACCGCATTCATGGTCGGATATTTTACCATCAATGAGCACCAAGAACAAGGATTTCTGGATTGGGATTGGATTCTGAATCAGACTCCTTATGATCAGAAAGAGTATACAAAGTTATTTCGATTCGACAAAGCTCTTACGATTCGAATAAATGGACATCAAAACAAAGGGATGATCTTAAAGCCGAGATACTTGCCCACACTGCGGGGAG
Organism: Bacteroidota bacterium; assembly: GCA_050008835.1. GTDB lineage: Bacteria > Bacteroidota > Ignavibacteria > UBA10030 > UBA10030 > Fen-1298. The sequence goes on from JBEKLV010000210.1 coordinate 3,645, forward strand.
AAACTTAGTCCATGGCAGCAAGTCCTCCTGAGTGTCGATCGTGCATTAATGTGCAAGAACTGTTGGTACAGAATTAATTTAGATTCGGCGGAAGAATCGGATAAACCGAATAGTCAATCTTCGCTGCGGAGGGAGTAAAAAAATGCAATCGTATAATTCATTCAATGTGCTCCAACAGCAAATAACAGATGCGGCCAAGATTCTGAATCTTGATCATGCAACAACATCATTGTTGCTTTGGCCCCAGCGGGAATTTAAATTTACTATGCCAGTCCGCATGGATAGTGAAGAAGTCAAGATATTTCATGGTTATCGCATCCAATATAATACTGCTCGTGGACCCGCTAAAGGCGGTATCCGTTTCCATCCGGATGAGACGGTCGATTCGATTCGAGCACTAGCTGGTTGGATGACGTGGAAGACGGCAGTTCTTGATCTACCACTCGGTGGGGGCAAAGGAGGTGTTGTCTGCAACCCGCGGAAAATGTCTGAGCGAGAGTTGGAGAACCTGTCTCGCGCATACGTTCGCGCGGTTGTTCAATATATTGGTGTTGATAAAGATGTACCGGCACCGGATGTTTACACGAATCCACAGACAATGGCATGGATGATGGATGAATATGAGACATTGATGCAAGGGCATCAACCTGGTGTATTGACTGACAAGCCGCAGCAAATCGGAGGAACACAAGGAAGGCGCGATGCAACTGCGCGCGGCGGTGTCATCGCAGTGCGGGAAGCTTGTAAAGTACTTGGTGTAGATCCAACTGGGCGGTTCGCTATACAAGGCTTTGGAAATGCCGGACAGCGAGCCGCGCTTTTACATCAAGAACTACTGAATGGAGGACGACTCGTAGCGGCTTGCGATTCGCGTGGTGGTATTTATAATCCCGATGGAATGAATCCAAAAGAACTTGTTTCATACAAACTTAAAACAGGATCTGTTGTAGGATTTCCGGGTACACAGAGCATTCCGCGTGATTCAGTTCTTGAACTCAAAGTGGATGTTCTATATCCGGCGGCGCTTGAGAATTCCATCAATGAAAATAATATGGAACGTGTAAAAGCGAAGATTGTGTGCGAGCTTGCAAATGGTCCTACAACTCCAGAAGCCGATCTTTTTCTCAATAAGCGAGGCATTCACGTAATTCCCGATATTCTTGCTAGCGCAGGCGGAGTAACTGTATCATACTTTGAAATGGTACAGGATAAAAGTTCTTTCTTCTGGGATGAAGAAACTGTACATGAACGGCTTGACGAAAAGATGCGGAAAGCATATCATACCGTTCAAGAAGCAGTCCGTGAGAAAAAGGTCCATCCTCGATTAGCGGCGATGGTAGTAGGCGTCGCACGTGTTGCAGAGGCATGCAAATTAAGAGGGTGGGTATAAGATTCAGACCTCTAAGTCAATATTTCAACGAGATCAGTTTTGATCGCGATAAGAAATATACCAGGGAAGAAGCTTGTTTTCGATGGCATAGATGGTAATCTCGGTATTATTTTTTAGTTTCATTTTTTCTAAAATGCGTGTACGATAGGTTGTAACAGTTTTCTCGCTGATCATTATCTCGTCAGCAATATCTTTTAGAGTCTTTCCTAATGCGAGCATGCGCATAACCTGAAACTCGCGATTTGAAAGCAATTGATGAGGCAGTTTGGGTGTATTTGTATCAAGTGCAACTGCCATCTCTTCGGCAAGTTTTGAACTAATGTATCTTCTTCCCGTTGAGACTTTTCGTATTGCCGAAATCAACTCCTCCGGAGCGCTTTCCTTGGTCATATACCCTAAAGCACCGGCTTTCATCATTCGTATGGCATACTGATCTTCCGGATGCATGCTCAGAACTAATACCGCTAAATCAGGTTTGTTCTTTTTAATTTCGGTTAACAACTCTGGACCATTTCTTCCGGGAAGCGAGATGTCTAACAATACAACATCGAGCTTACGGCGAAGAACTTTTTCCATCGCTTCTTGGCCACTTCCTGCTTCGTCTACGACCTGCATGTCGGAATGTTTTGCGAGAATTTGTTTGAGTCCTTCGCGGAACATAACATGGTCATCGACAATAAGTATGCGGATCACTATAATTTCTCCGATGACATTGAAAATCGCACAATGATTGTCGTCCCAACTTCTGGTTTCCCGTTGATCTCGACAGTGCCATGCCAATATTGTGCACGTTCACGAATTCCAATCAAACCAAATGATTTTGGGTCATTAATTTCTTCTGCTGTGATGCCTCGCCCATTGTCGTGTACTTGCAGTTTCAATACATCGTTGGCTTGAATGAGATCGACCGTCACACGCGTTGCCCCAGAATGACGTGCGATGTTTGTCAGTGTTTCCTGAAAAATACGAAACATCGCTGTTGAGATTTCAGAATTTATATTCATCTCTTCCGGTTCAGCTAAAACTTCACAGACAATTCCAGTGTGTCGTTGAAAATCTTTTGCTTGCCATTCGATAGCGGCTATAAGGCCAAGATCATCTAATAAGCCGGGGCGCAATTTGGTAATGATGCGTTTAACTGCATGGATCGTCTCATCCACGCCGTCTTTGAGTGATTGAATGCGTTGGATTGCCGCTGCTGCATCCTGAAGAACTTCTTCATGGAGCAAGGAGAGTTCTAATTTCATTGTTGTGAGCGCCTGACCAAGCTCGTCATGGATTTCGCGGGCGATACTTCTTCGCTCTTCTTCGCGCGCTGCTTGAAGATAAGCAGAGAGATTACGAAATTGTTCTCCGGATTCTTCCTTTTGTTTTATAGGTATTTGATTGCTCATATATTATATGATAGGAATAAAAGAGCAAAAGCCCAACTGATTGCTCAATTAGGCTTTTAATCAAAGATACTGGTCAGCAGATCAATCTCGTCAATATTCGACTTCATAAGATTGGATTTTAAAACCAATCCGAGGGTAATCAAGCTAATTATATTCATAACTTTGGAAAATTATTTACCTGTATGCGCTCTTTCTGTCTCACCCGCACAACTATTTCATGCATTTAATCCACGAGGTTCATACGGATCAAAGGATATTGTTATGAACGATAGTTAATTAGACAGTTTTTGTTTCCTCAACAAATCGGTGGCACTCTCCTTCAAGAATGTTCCGTTAAAAGATGCTCTGAGGATATTATCGGAAAGAACACAAATAAAATTTTCCTACAGTAATAATCTTATCGACACAACGAAGAAAATACCGCTGCAATCGTTCCCGCAATCGTTTGATGAAATGGATAGAATAATTCATTTGTCTTTTTTAAAAACAACTTGACAAACATATTAAAACTTACAATATTGAAAGCAAGATTATTGGTTATGTAACCAATGCAATTATTAGTCGTGTATCAAGGAAAGTGGCGTTCCCTTCTAATCTAATGGTGCTATTCAATCAGGTACACTTCATCGTTCTTTAGCGTTTTTAAATACTTAAGTACGTAATGTTATGCTCGGATCGCTTGATTCTTTTACAACAGCGATATTTCCATAAGGTAATAACAGGAGAAGTATTTTTTAATGTATCAAGGGGTGTTTCATGCACCAATTGAAAAAGAATCCATTGTTAATCCCATCTCTTAAAAAAAATCCATTATTTATAGTCAATTATAGTAAGGAGTGGTACACTATGCCAGTATTATACTCTTTAAAAAGAATTCTGTTTCTTGCAATCTTAGTCCCGATAATCGCATTTGGACAAGCAACCTTAAGAGGTACTGTAACGGATGCTTCAAACAATGAACCGTTAGTTGGGGTAAACGTGACCGTACAAGGCACATCTATAGGTGCAGCGACGGATATCGATGGTAAGTTTCTAATCTCCGGAATCCCTGAGCGTGCCTTTGAGATAAAAATATCGTGTGTTGGATATGAGCCATTAATCAGCAAAATAGATTTTTCAACAAAGCAGGAAGTATCAAAAAAATTCCAATTGAAATCAACAGTTATCCAAGGTGAAGAAGTTGTTGTGACCGGACAGGCACGCGGTCAACAGGCAGCTATAAACCAGCAGCTTACTGCAAATACTATGGTCAATGTTGTTTCAACAGAAAAGATTAAAGAATTGCCGGACGCAAATGCCGCAGAAGCCATAGGGCGTTTGCCTGGGGTTGCATTACAGCGTTCAGGCGGCGAAGCGACTACAATTGTTCTGCGAGGTATGAGCGCTGGATTCAGCACTGTTACTTTAGATGGCGTTAGAGTACCTGCAACCGAGGCTGATGCGAGGGGTGTTGACCTTAGCATGATGTCTCAAGGTTCATTGGCCGGTATAGAACTCTATAAAGCATTAACTCCGGATAAAGATGCAGATGCAATAGCTGGTTCAGTAAATCTTGTAACACCAAATGCGCCGGAAGAACGATCCATCCAAATAAATGCGAAAGGCGCTTACGAGAAACTCAATAAAACACTAAACCAATATGATTTTTCTGTAAAGTATGGCGAGCGATTTTTCAATGACGTGCTTGGTGTGCAGTTATCCGGCAACCTTGAACAGAGAGATAGAAGCGCTGAAAGCACCGATTTGACATATGATTTTTCGCCCAGCAATTACACAGATTACACATTGAAAAATTTAACACTGCAATATGTCGATGAAACGAGAAAAAGAGAGGGTGGCAACGTAATTTTTGATATAAACACTCCGGATAATGGATCTATAAAAATTAGCAACGTCTATAATAAAACTACCCGAGACTTTATTACCGATAGCAGAAATTACCCAACTGATGCGACCCTTGGCCCTTTGTATTTTCTTAGAGACCAAGAGCAGGAAACTTCAAATTTTAATAGCTCTATTAGTGGGAAAAATCATCTATTTGGTATTACCGCAGATTGGGGAGTTTCTTTCTCTCAATCCAAATCTGATTATCCTTATGACTTTTATTCAGATTTCTATGAACCGAGCTCAAGCTCCGGAGGTGTTGCCACTTCAGGAATGAGATCTGTCCCCGGACAATATCCAAAAGGACCAGCAAACACGTACATTCAGTATGCTCTTAATAATTTTCAAGCAGCATATATGGTATGGTCATATTACACTCAAGAAGCAAATCTTGATAAAGAAAAGACTGCACATCTTGATTTAAGTGACCAATATACTATCGGAAATGAATTGTCCGGTGAAATAAAGCTTGGGGGAAAATATAGAGACAAGGATCGATCAAAAGATATGAGCCAATTGACTGCGAATTATGAGATGTTTGGAGCATATCTAAATTCGACATCAGGGCCAAAGAATTTTACCGGAACGCCCTTTCAAAATGATAATCTCACACAAGGTGGTAAAGTGCTCCTTTCCTATTTTCTAGATAACCCGGCGAAGTCACGGAATCTTTATAACGGAGATCTACTTTATCCTTTAATCAACGATAATGATTTACGTGCATGGTGGGACATCAATAAAAATGGAATTAGCGGTTCTTTAGCTGAATATACACCGGATGATGAAATAGGCGCTGAAGGTTATAATATTGAAGAACAAGTTTCAGCCGGTTATCTCATGAATACTTTGAATATCGGACAAATGACGACCCTCATACTTGGCG
>JBEKLV010000211.1:0-5612 GCA_050008835.1 Bacteroidota bacterium
ACTGCGTCCAACAAGTTTTGGTTCAACGAGAGTACCAATAAGGAAATTAATCACAATGTAACCGGCGGCGGCAAGCAGAGCATACCCGGGCCCAAATTGAACAAGCGTGAGGAGCACTGCAGGAAAAGCAGCTATTATGACACCGAGACTCGGTACGTAGTTAAGCAAGAACGCTAAAAAGCCCCAGAGAACGGGAAAATCCACACCGAGAATAGACAGCCATATCCCGATCAGGATTCCAGTGGACACGCTGATCCCCGTCTTAATGACCATATAGTGATTAATGTCTTCAATGAACTTCTTGAACTGTGAGAATTCTGCCTTTGGATCATTTAAAATTGCACGAAGCTTAACTGGAAAACTTGAGACCTCAAGTAGAATAAATGTAACGGTGAGGAGAATTAGAAAAACACTTGATAGCGTCGAGGTTAATCCAGAAAGCAATCCCGCCGTTAGACTCATAACGGCACCAGGGTTGACATATTCTAGCACCGAATTATCTTTGATTGCGATACCTTTATTTGCTAGAAATGCTTTAAGTGCCTGGACTTCTTCTCCTATGCGATTCTGATAAAAAGGCAAGCTATCTGAAAAGCTAACGATTGACGTGCCAACAAGACCGCCTATCATCAACAAAATGGTGATCATACCTGCAAGCACGATCAAGACCGCAATGACAGAGGGAATGCGCTTTTGCTTAAGCCAGAGAACCGGCGGTGCTCCAACGACAGAAAGGAAAAGGGCAACAAGCATCAACACCAGAAAAGATTGCGCTTGATAGATGCCCCAAACAATAATGACAAGTGCTGCCGTGACAAAAAGAAAGCTCGTTCCACGATGAATATTTTTTTGATCGGTCATAAATTTATTCCATTAATGCAGTTAACAAATTTTTATCTGGAGATTTTTTATGGTGCGTTACCCTTATAATATTTCGTTTTATGTTTATTCAATTGGCACACCGGGCATAGCATAATGCTTCGCTTCATCATCGAGTACAAGCACCCAGTCATTGCCGGCTCGAGGTTTCTGGGGTGGAATAAATTTTTTAATGCCTGCATTTTTAAATATTCCGATTTCCTTTGCTTCACCGTTTCTTGGATTATACCACCACACCTTAACCGTTGAACCTGAAACGATTCCCATCTTTAAACTAAATGGCAGTCCGGTATATGTGTAAGCCATCAGATAATCCGTCCCGCGCGTAACGATTATGTAATCGTACTTCGTCCCGACCTCGCCTGCTAATGCAGATTGGTCGTTAATACGTTCAAAATACGGCCTCGATAGTATTAATTTTTTTATATATCCCATTTGAAATGAGCCGGAATCATTTAAAGCTTCAAACCAATAATTCTTTGCACCATACGATGGCTGTTTATCTCCGGGTTTATAAAATTGCATTACGGCATTATCACCATAGGTATGTCCGCAAGCGCCCGCAAACACAGACCAATATGCATAACGCCGGACATCATTCGCATTCCAATATGGCTGTGTCGTATCATGCAATCCCTGTGGAATATTTTCGTATGACGGCTCGCCATCCAACACGGGCTTTGTCGGCATTCTCTCATAATCCTCTCGGATATACCGCCAATTATCCTCACCGTATTTTTTCTTGCTGTCATCCTGATCGTATCTGCGATGCCCGGATTGTACCATATTAAAATCGAGCCATGCTGAATTGTGAAACCAAGTTGACGACTGCGTCCTTCCATACGGATGAAATGTGATGAGGTGGTTCGGATCATATTTTTTTATTGTCGTGCCGATTGTTTCCCAGATTTCGTTTTTCACGTCACCCTGAATATCGCCACCGACAATCCAAAAGATATTCGGATAGTTTTTAAATTTCCCTACAAGGAATCGCGCGTAGTGTGTTGCTGTTTCTTCTGTAAAGAATCCCTGTTTAACAACACTTCCCCACACAGGTACTAATGCCACATAGAGCCCGCGCTTTGCAGCTTCATTGACAATGAATTCGATATGATCCCAATAATCATATTGACCAGTAATACTCGTATCGCTACCCTGAGTTGTTTTTATTTTTGATGGATCATTGTTTACAAATGCAGAATCGCCGTAATAATTCACTTCCGGCACCGAATGCAGTACCATACATTGAATTCCGGTAAATCTTTTTGCCCTGCGATCATCTAAATAGCGAATTGTTTCTTTGCGACTCAGCTTAATAAACAAAAACCATCCAGTATCAAACAGCCAGAAGAAAGGTTTTCCGTTTTCAAATTGAAAGAAATGATGATTGGAGGAGACACTGACTTTGCCATTATTCCAGGGAACAACTTGAGAATATATATTAGCGGAAAGGAGAACGATGAAAAAGAGTAGACAAAGAAAACAATATTTCTTCATTCTTAACATTCCGCATTTAATAACATTCTTCTATATATGAGTAATCAAACTTTCAAGCCAATACATATATAATCGAAGAGATAATCAGCTGGAAATTTAGCCTTAAAAGAAATCAAATGGCCGCTTGCACGATTGCAGCAAACGAATCTGCTTTCAGGCAGGCACCACCTACAAGTGCTCCATCAATATCCGGCTGATGGAGCAGTTCTTTTGCGTTTTCCGGTTTCACACTGCCGCCATATTGAAGAATAACTTTCTCTGCAGTCGCCCAACTGTATAATTGTCCGATAAGTTTACGAATAAGTTGGTGCACTTCCTGCGCTTGCTGCGGAGTTGCAACTTTGCCGGTGCCAATTGCCCACACCGGCTCGTACGCAATTATCAGTTTCTCGACATTTGCAGCCGAAATATCTTTCAAACATCCCTTCACCTGCACGCTTACAATTTGATCGGTAATATTCTTTTCGCGTTCTTCCAATGTTTCGCCTACGCAAATTATTGGAATCAATCCAGAGGCAAGAGCTTTCTTTGCTTTCTTATTGATGAATTCATTCGTCTCTTTGAAATATTGCCGCCTTTCGGAATGTCCGAGTATAACATATTGACATCCAGCAGATTTCAACATTTTCGGCGAGACTTCACCCGTGAACGCTCCTTCATCCTCGTGATACATATTCTGTGCACCAAGCGCGATTGGACTGCCTTCGAGCAATTTCTGCGCAAGTGCGAGTGAGATAAACGGCGGGCACACAATCGCTTTCACACCATTAGGCAGGACAGCAAGTTTCGTTTTAAGACCGTTAAGGAGTTCTGCCGACTCATTCACGTCTTTGTACATTTTCCAGTTACCAGCAATTACTTTGTTACGCATTGTTGATCCTTTATCAAGATATTAAGATTTAAAGAAATTGAGATTATGTTTGATTGAAAAATTAGTTACCGAGTTTCCTTTGAAGAAGCTCATTGACAATTTTCGGATTTGCTTTCCCCTTCATTGCCTTCATTGTTTGTCCAACAAAGAAACCGAAGACCTGCTGCTTCCCGCTTTTATATTGCTCAACTTGTCCCTGGTTGTTCGCGAGAATTTCATCAATTACTTTTTCGATTGCAGAAACATCACTTACTTGCACTAAGCCTTTCTTCTCGACAATCGCTTTGGGCGATTCTTTTGTCTTTAGCATTTCCTCAAAGACATCCTTGGCAATCTTGCCGCTGATAGTGCCATCAATAATAAGATTGATCATATCAGAGAGATTCTTTGGCGTAATCGGGAAGTCTGAAACCGAAATATGCTGATCATTGACGACACGCAAAATGTCTCCCATCGTCCAATTGCTTGCAATCTTATATGTCTCTTCGTTTTTCGTTTTTAAATATGAAATAATTCCATCGAAATAGTCCGCCAGTTCGCGCTCTGTGGTAATAATATCGGCATCGTACTTTGGTAATTTGAATTCTCTGATGTAGCGATCGCGCCTAACAATCGGGAGCTCCGGCAGCTTTGCTTTCAGATCGTCTATCCACTCTTGATTTACCAGTACGGGCACTAAATCAGGATCGGGAAAATAACGATAGTCATGAGCTTCTTCCTTCGTGCGCATCGGAATGCAAACTCCTTTATCGGCATCCCAGAGTAATGTCTGTTGCAGTATCTCTTCTCCGTTTTCAAGTGCTTCAATTTGACGATTGATTTCATATTCGAGCGCTTTCTCAACAAAGCGAAAAGAATTCAAATTCTTTACTTCAAGTTTTGTTCCTAATTTTGTCTCGCCCTTTTTTCGGACCGAAACATTAGCATCGCACCGAAGACTTCCTTCTTCCATGTTGCCATCACAGATGCCAAGATACGTGATGATCTGGCGAATCATATAAAGATACTGATATGCCTCGTGCGGCGTATGCATATCGGGTTCACTAACGATCTCAATGAGTGGAACGCCGCACCGGTTCACATCCACAAGCGTATCAGTATCCTGATCGTGAATCGACTTGCCGGCATCTTCTTCCATATGAATTCGCGTTATTCCAATTCGCCGTGTCGTTCCATCTTTCAGTTCGACATCCAGCCAACCGTTTGCACATATCGGCTCTTCATACTGCGATATTTGGTAACCTTTTGGTAAATCCGGATAAAAATAATTTTTTCTTGCAAAGATAGATTTAGGTGCGATGGTACAGTTTGTCGCTAAACCCATCTTTATAATGAACTCGACAAGATTTATATTCAAAACAGGGAGCACTCCCGGCATGCCCAGACAGACCGGACAAACGTTTGAGTTCGGATCACTTCCGAATTTTGTCGAGCAGCTGCAGAATGCTTTCGACTTGGTTAATAATTCTGCATGAACTTCGAGTCCAATAACGGGTTCGTAATTTTCATTCCAAGGCATAGAATATTCAAGTTAAAAATCAAAATGAAAAAGGAAAATCTCGATTTATGAAAACTGATTACTGAACGATTGTTTTACGCTGCAATAGCGCTTGTTACTTTCTCTGCTGCTTCTTTTAATGTTCCAGCGACAAGAAATTTTAATCCAGAGCTTTTCAAAATCTCAGCGGCGAGTTCGGCATTCGTACCGGCGAGACGTACGACAATTGGAACTTGCACATCGACATTTTTCGCGGCTTCTACAACCCCGGTTGCTACACGATCACACCGTACAATTCCACCGAAAATGTTAATGAGTATGGCTTTTACATTTTCATCTTTCAAAATAATTTTGAATCCGGCTTCCACCGTCTCTGCACTTGCGCCGCCGCCAACATCAAGAAAGTTCGCAGGCATTCCACCCGCCAGCTTAATAATATCCATTGTCGCCATTGCAAGTCCGGCGCCATTAACCATACAGCCGACATTGCCATCGAGTTTTATATAATTGAGATTGGATGCCGCTGCTTCCACTTCAAGGGGTTCTTCTTCGTCAATATCGCGCAGCTGCTCGTATTCCGGATGGCGGAAAAGCGCGTTGTCATCAAAGTTGATTTTAGCATCGAGCGCAATAACATGCCCTTCCTGCGTAATGACGAGCGGATTTATTTCAGCGAGAGATGCATCGGTGGCTTCGTATGCTTTGTAGAGTGCTAATAAAAACTTTACTCCATTCTTAAACGCGTCGCCTGTTAGCCCGAGGCCGAAGCAAAGTGTTCGCGCCTGAAACTGTTGAAATCCGATTACGGGATCAACTGTTTCTTTCAGTATCTTTTCCGGTGTTTCGGCAGCCACCTTTTCAATTTCC
>JBEKLV010000212.1:0-5609 GCA_050008835.1 Bacteroidota bacterium
CGGCGAGTGTATCGTAATCGAATGCGTGCAATGGATGACCGGTTTCCATCAGCACATAGTTTGTCACGTCGACAACATTATTGATTGGCCGGATTCCGACCGCCGTTAACATATCCTGAAGCCATTCTGGTGACGGACCAATTTTTATATTCCGAAGTACGCGTGCTGAATACCTCGGGCATTTTTCTTTATCGAGAATTTCGATTTTCGCAAACTTCGATGCCGATGATGTACTTTCTTTCAGCGCGATCTTTGGCATTTTCAGTTTTTTATTTACCAACAAACCGATCTCGCGCGCCACGCCGATATGACTTAAACAATCTGCACGATTGGGTGTGATACCGACTTCATAGACTACATCTGTTTGGCCAAAATACTTGGCAAGCGGCGTGCCGGCTTTCGCCTTCGCATCGAGAACGAGAATACCGCTTGCATCTTTTCCGAGTCCAAGTTCCAATTCTGAACAAATCATTCCGTTGGATTCGACTCCGCGAATTTTAGCTCGCTCGATGATAAATGGTTTACCTTCCGAATCGTGCTGGTTATGAGGGATGACTGCACCAATAAGCGCAACGATAACTTTTTGTCCTGCTGCAACATTTGGTGCACCGCAAACTATATCTTGCACTGCATTACCGATATTCACCTTACAAATCGAAAGCCGATCTGCATTAGGATGTTTGGCTCGTTCCAGTACTTCACCTATGACAAAATTCTCGTACTTCTTCGCGAGATCTTCATACCCTTCCACTTCCAAACCGAGCATTGAAAGTTTTTCGGTGAACTGCTCTGGAGTGAATGTAAAATCAACGTATTTCTTTAACCAATTTTGAGAGACTTTCATATCAAGGCCTACATACCATTTAAAACTGTCTCAAAAATCGCACATCGTTTTCATACAGAATCCGAATGTCATCTATATTATAGCGGAGAAGCGCAGTGCGTTCTATGCCCATGCCGAATGCGTAGCCGCTATATTTCTCCGGATCATAGCCAACCGATTGAAACACATGCGGATGCACCATACCAGAGCCAAGCACTTCTAACCAGCCGGAATATTTGCAAATGCGGCATCCTTTGCCTCCGCAGATAAAGCAAGTAATATCCATTTCTGCGCTTGGTTCTGTGAATGGGAAAAAACTCGGACGGAAACGATACTTGATCGAGCTTCCGTAAAATTGTTTTGCGAACGCAACAAGCGTTCCTTTTAATTCGCTGAATGTGACGCCGCGATCTACATATAATCCTTCAATCTGATGGAACGCGACAAGACTGCGAGCGCTTGTGGCTTCATTGCGATATGCCCAGCCGGGCATTATGGCACGAACAGGCGGTTGCTGTTTCTCCATAACTCTGATTTGCACAGGAGATGTATGTGTGCGCAGAAGAATTTTATCTGCGATGAAAATCGTATCCTGCATATCACGGGCTGGATGATCAGGTGCAAAATTCAATGCCCCAAAATTATAATAATCGCTTTCAATCTCCGGCCCGGTTTCGACAGAAAATCCCATGCTGACAAAGATACGTTTCATCTCCTCCATCACTTGAACGACAGGATGTTTTGTACCGATAGGTTTCGGACGTCCGGGAAGTGTTATATCAAAAGGAATTTCTTTCGGTTTTGCCGATTGTTCCAGCGATAACTTCTTTTCATCGAACTGCGATTGGGCATACTGTCGGATTTCATTAAGCGCCTTGCCCAACGCCGGCTTCTCAGAAGCAGTGGCCGTTTTCATCCCCTCAAACAATGCAGCAATTTCTCCGCTTCGAGCAAGAAATTTGATGCGGACTTGTTCGAGGTCTTGGAGAGTTACTACTTTTTGAAGTTCTTCTGTAAAAGCTTGTTTTGTATGTTCAATCTTATCGAGCATAATATTGATCAACTAATTCGGTTAGATATTAACATTAAATCCTAAATCAGTTTCATCTGCACATTTGCCGCCAAGAACGCCCCAATTTACTAATTCTGGTTCATTGATTGTTATAAAAATATCATTCGGTTCTATTCCCGGCGAGGTTTTTAAATTCTCGACTATTTTTCGATAGAGAATTCGTTTGGCTTCCCGAGACCGACCCTTGAATGCGGTAATCTCTATAATAGTGAACGATCTAGATTTATTTGCGCTTCGCTCTAAGCTATCATCATCAAATTCATAAATCAGTTGATTACGATCTGAATCCGGTATCTTAAATGAATCTACTAATGCTTGATGCACGCCGTCAAGGATTTTTTTTCTATATCCGGCATCAAAACCATTATATATTTCAATTCTGACAATAGGCAACAATCCATTCCTCTAAATTGGATTCACTGCAAATTATTGCTGCTGCACTATTAAAACAAAAAATCTTCTTACCAACTTTTCAAGAATCCTGCTTGGAACGCTCAAGTCGTTCATGCGGAAAAAAGTAGATAAGAAGATCAAAATTATGCGGTCACAAACTTCACAATTTCAGCGAACGCTGCTTGATGGTTTGCGGCAAGATCCGCCAGCACTTTCCGGTTAATTCCTACTTGTTTCTTTTCAAGCGATGAAATTAACTTGGAATAAGTTGTGCCATGGATTCGCGCCGCGGCATTGATGCGGGCAATCCACAGAGCGCGGAATTCACGTTTCTTCGTCCGGCGATGCCGATAGGCATGCGTTCCGGCTTTATCAATGTGATGCTTGGCAACGGTCAGTACCTTACTTCGGCCGCCCCAATATCCCTTCGCTGAAGCTAACAGTTTCTTACGCCGTCTGTGCGACGCAACTTTATTTTGTGAACGTGGCATTGCTTTTCTACCTTTCTTTCAACGTAACTACTCAGTTTATGTTAATAAAAATCTTCGCACTTTGTACGCTTCCGTCTCAGCAACGAACCCAGATTTGCGTAAATGGCGCTTGCGTTTTGTGGACTTGCTCGTCAGAATGTGGCTGCGAAACGCTTTTCGTCGTTTAATCTTACCGTTTGCAGTGACCTTAAACGATTTTGCGGCACTGCGCCGGGTTTTCATCTTCGGCATAGAATTTATTCCTCTGTTTGTTGTTTGGTTACTTCTAAACTTTTTTTCTTTGCTTTTTCCGGTACAAAGTACGACACCATCTGGCGTCCCTCCATTTTCGGCTCTTGCTCCATACGGGCAATATCCGACATCGCTTCTGTGAAACGCACAAGCAAATCTTTACCTTGATCTTGATACGTAATCTCTCGTCCTTTGAAAACAACGGTAGCTTTTACTTTATTGCCTTCAAGAATAAATTCACGAGCATGTCGGGTTTTAAATTCAAAGTCGTGTGTGTCAGTGTTCGGATGAAACCGAACTTCCTTTACAAGTGTCACGTGCTGATGCTTCTTCTGAATTTTATCGCGCTTAGCTTGTTCGTACCGATACTTTCCGAAATCCATGATCTTTGCAACTGGAGGGGTCGCATTCGGCACAATCTCAATCAGATCTGATGTCATTTCTTGTGCCTGACGCAATGCCTCGCCGATCGTCATAATGCCAAGCTGTGCTCCATCGTCAGTTATAACGCGTACCTGAGGAGCTTTGATTTCGGAATTAACTCGTGCTCGTTCTTGTTTAATAAGTTCTTCTCCTAAACTGTGAGTGCCCTTGTTTTGATTGTATTGAGAATTTGATTTTGGAATTCTTCAAATTTCATTGTTCCTTGATCGCCTTTTTTGTGCTGACGAACTGAGACTAAACCGTCAACTTTTTCCTTCTCACCAACCACAAGCATATACGGCACTTTCTTCGTTTCACAATCGCGAATCTTATAACCGATTTTTTCGTTGCGATCGTCTAACTCAACCCGTACACCGGATGCTTTCAATTTGTTATATATTTCTTTTGCATACTCCACAAATACATCGGTAATGGGCATAACTGCAACTTGCGTCGGTGCAAGCCACAACGGAAATTCTCCAGCAAAGTGTTCGATGAGAACTCCGACGAAACGTTCTAATGATCCAAATGGCGCGCGATGTATAATCACTGGACGGTGGCGTTGTCCATCTTGACCGATATATTCCAATTGAAATCGTTCAGGCATCACGTAATCTACTTGAACGGTGCCGAGCTGCCATGTGCGATTCAATGCATCCTTCACCATGAAATCGATCTTTGGTCCGTAGAAAGATGCTTCATCATAAGCTATAAAGTAATCAAGTTTCATCTCATCCGCCACTTCGCGGATCTCTCGCTGTGCCTGTTCCCAAAATGCAGCTTCGCCGCCGTATTTCTCAACATTTTTATCATCCCGATAAGACAGGCGAATTTTCACTGCCATACCAAAGGTTTTGAACACTAATTGTGTCAGATCGACGACAGATTTGATCTCTGCTTTCAACTGGTCGTGCGCACAATAGATGTGTGCATCATCTTGAGTGAATCCGCGCACACGCGTGAGACCGTTCATCTCGCCGGATTGTTCATAACGATATACGGTGCCAAACTCAGCCAGACGAACTGGTAAATCGCGATATGAACGCGGTTTGAATGAATAAATTTGATGATGATGCGGACAGTTCATCGGTTTTAATAAATATGCTTCGCCACCTTCCAATTGAATTGGCGGAAACTGTGAGTCTTTATAATACGGATAATGCCCCGATGTTTTGTATAAATCAAGATTTGCGATGTGCGGTGTAACGACTGCTTGATACCCGCGCTTTCTTTGTTCGTCGCGTAAAAATTCTACAAGCGAATCACGGATAACGGTCCCCTTTGGAAGCCACAACGGCAGACCGCTGCCAACTTTTGGAGTAAGCAGAAAAAGTTCTAACTCAGCACCCAACTTGCGATGGTCGCGGCGCTTTGCTTCCTCGAGCTGGAACAAATATTGATCCAGTTCTTTCTTTGATGGGAAGGTGACGCCATAGATGCGTTGCATCATTTTGTTTTTTTCGTTCCCACGCCAGTATGCACCGGCAACACTTAACAACTTGATGGCCTTTATCTTTCCAGTTGAAGGGAGATGTGGTCCGCGGCAAAGATCTGTGAAATTCCCATTATGATATAATGAAATTGCCTGACCTTTAAACTCATCCAACAACTCAAGCTTGTATTGATCACCCTTCTTTTTGAAATACTCGACCGCTTCTTCCCACTTTTTTTCTTCGCGAACATATGGAACGTCACGATTGGCAAGCTCGTTCATCTTATCTTCAATCTTTTGGAGATCATCCTTCGTTAGATTGTGATCGCCAAGATCAAGATCATAATAAAAACCGGTTTCAATAGCAGGACCTATACCGAATTTTACTCCCGGGTACAGGGTTTCCACTGCTTCTGCCATCAAATGAGCGGAGCTATGCCAGTAGGCATGTTTTCCACCGTCATCAGCCCACTTCAGAATTTTAAAAGTGACATCCTGGTTGATCGGGCGGCTGAGGTCCCACACTTCTCCGTTTACTTCAACAGCAAGTGCTTCTTTTGCCAGACCCTTGCTAATACCTTCAGCAATTTGCTTACCGGTAATATCGCTGTCGAATTCTTTCTGGTTCCCGTCAGGGAATGTGATTTTTATTTTGTTCATTAGTATAAAAAAATCGGAACACAGTCCGATTGAAAGTTAAAAGTATCTTTTACTTCCTACTTTACTTGATACAAACAAGCATAC
>JBEKLV010000213.1:0-5575 GCA_050008835.1 Bacteroidota bacterium
CATTTCTTTTTCATCGGTTTGACCTTCCCATAAATCTGCCGAAGGAGTTTTCTCGATCACCGGTTTCGGAACTCCAATTGCTTCAGCAAGCTGCCAGATCTGTGATTTGTAGAGGTCGCCCAGCGGGTTGATAGCACTTGCCAGATCGCCATGCTGCGTTCCATATCCGACCAAAATTTCTGTTTTGTTGCTTGTGCCAATTACGAGCGCTTTTTCCCGCGCAGAAAGATCGTAGAGCACAATCATCCGCATACGCGCCATTACATTACCGCAGCGAAGCGGGTCAATAATTTTGTTATCCCCACAATACCCATCCACCATTTTGCTAATATCAACTATTTCTGATCGAATACCTGTCGTCTGAATTACTAACTTTGCATCTTCCACACTTTTCGGATTGCTTGTGCGGTACGGTATCATCACGCCGAGGACATTTTCTTTGCCGAGTGCTTCCGCTGCAAGTGCCGCTGACACTGCCGAATCAACACCGCCGGAAACGCCGATAACTGCTTTGGTGAATCCGGCATTCGTTGTTTGGTCTTTGATAAATCTTACGAGCAGTTCCCGCACTATCTTCGTGTTAAGTTTGAGATCTGCCCGATTAGCCCGTTGCGATGTTTCCATATTTAACCTCTAAGCTGGTTTCATTTCTTGCAAGCAACGATGGATAATATCAATTCCTTCGTCCACCTCAGGTTTCGACAGGTTCAATGGCGGGCGGAAGCGAATTGTTCGCTCACTGCACCCGATAAGTATCAGCCCATTTTCTATCGCTTTTTCTTTTATAAGATCGCGGTTCTGTCTTGAGTCGAGATCCATTGCGCAAAGCAGTCCGAGTCCGCGTGTATTACTGATAAGTTCTGGAAATTCATTCTCCAGTACATTAAGGTTTTTGTGCAGATACTCTCCGACTACGCACGCATTTTCTAACAACCGCTCCTCTTCAATTATTTCTAATATCCTCGTAGCACGCACCATATCGATTAAGTTACCGCCAAAAGTAGAATTGAGTCTGTTTGGTATATGAAAAACATTTTCCGTCACTTCATCTATGCGTGTGCTGGAGACAAATCCACAGACTTGCAGTTTCTTTCCAAATGTCATCATATCCGGTTTCACATAATATTCGTGAGCCCACATTTTACCTGTGATGCCCATTCCGACCTGCACTTCGTCAAATATCAGCATGATATCGTTTTCATCGCAGATGGTACGCAATTCCACAAAAAATTCTTTCCGGAAATATTTATCGCCGCCCTCCGCTTGAATCGGTTCGATGATAAGTGCCGCTATGTCATCCTTGTTCTCTGCGATGGCCTTTTTAATTTGTCCGATCGCTATTGCTTCTTCTTTCTTGACTTGTTCTAGTCTCGCCTCTGTAAGCGGAAATATTAACACTGGATTGTGAATACGCGGCCACTGGAATTTCGGAAAGTAATCAATCTTGATTGGTTCTGAGTTCGTTAGCGAAAGTGTGTAACCAGTACGGCCATGAAATGCATGCTCGAAGTGAATGACCTGTGTGCCTACTTCGCGTGTGTAACCTTTGGCAAAGTTCTTTCGCACTTTCCAATCGAACGCCGCTTTAATTGCGTTCTCGTTTCCCAGCGCACCGCCTTCGATAAAAAACGCGTGCGGTAAATATTCCGGTTGTGCAATCCGCGCAAACGTTTCCACAAATTCTGCCATCTCGACAGTGTAAGCATCAGAGTTGGACGGCTTGTGCACTGCTGTTCGCCCAAGTTTTGCAAGAAACTCCGGTGTTGTCATCTTAGGATGATTCATTCCAATCGCACCGGAAGCAAAGAATGTAAAAAAGTCGAGCAGAGTTTTACCTGTTCGCGAATCGTAGATATACGAACCATGACTTTTCTGAAGATCAACGATGAAATTGAATCCATCCGCCAGCATATGCCGATTAAGAACAGTATGCACTTCAGACGGTTGAATGATCATAGAGTTCTTCGTCGTTGGTTTATTATTTGCCTGTCCCCGCACGATTTACTTTAATGAATTCCTGCGTGTTCAAAGATATATTCGACGTGTTTCAAACTTCTTGTCGGATCAAAAAGTTCATCGAGTTCTTTCTTTGATAAATACTTCATCACATTTTTGCTTCCAAGAAGCAGTGCTTTGAAATCTTTTTCATCTTTCCAAACTTTCATCGTCTGTTCCTGCACTATGCGATAGGCATCTTCGCGTTTCATACCTTTCTTGGTCAATGCAAGCAAAACTTCTTGTGAAAAGATCAAGCCATGCGTAGCATTCAGGTTACGTGTCATATGATCAGGATAGACTAGTAGTTTATCGATAATCTTCGTTATATCGGCAAGGATGAAATCCAAAAGGATACAGCTATCAGGAATGATGACGCGCTCAACCGATGAATGCGAAATGTCTCGTTCATGCCACAAGGCAACATTTTCCATTGCCGCGAGCGCGTTGGAACGAAGGACACGCGCTAATCCGGCAATTCGTTCGCAGACAACAGGATTCCGTTTATGCGGCATTGCCGAAGAACCTTTTTGCCCTATGGAAAAATATTCCTCCACTTCAAGCACTTCGGTTTTTTGAAGATGCCGAATTTCTATAGCAAACTTTTCAAGCGAACAGCCGCAAATGGCGAGCACATTCATAAACTCTGCGTGTCGATCACGCTGAATTATTTGTGTCGAAATCGGTGCCGGCTGCAATCCGAGTTTTTCACATACATAACGCTCAACAAAAGGATCAAGATGCTGATAAGTACCGACAGCGCCGGATATTTTTCCAACAGAAATCGTTTTCAGTGAGGCATTCAATCGTTCAATATTACGTACTGTTTCTGCATACCAAAGCGCGAGTTTTAATCCAAAGGTAATCGGTTCAGCGTGTATGCCATGCGTTCTGCCAATCATTACAGTGTGCTTGAATTCTTTTGCCCGTCGTTCAAGAACATCCTTCAACTCCTTCATATCTTTAAGAAGTAATTCGGCGGACTGTTTCATCTGCACCGCAAGCGCAGTATCCAACACATCCGATGACGTCATACCAAGATGAATGAAGCGAGATTCTAGACCTACGTATTCTCCAACATTAGTCAAGAACGCGATGACATCGTGTTTCACCTCATGCTCGATCTCGAGAATTCGAGCAACATTGAAGTTCCCCTTTTCTCGAATTACTTTCATTGCTTTCTTTGGAACAATACCGAGTTCAGCTTGTGCCTCGCAAGCCAATGTTTCTATTTCCAGCCAAATGCGGAATTTGTTTTCATCTTCCCAAATTTTTCCCATCGCTGGGCGCGTATATCGTTCTATCATTTTCGTTCCTTCTGCGTAGCTTCTAATTTCAGAGATATGTCTATCGTTTTATGATCACGAAACACTTTAAATTTAAGATAATCGCCCGGATTTGATTCAACCATTACAGCAAGAATATCATTATCGGAATTTACTTTCTCGCTGTTGACTTCGAGAATGACATCACCAATTTTTAATCCTGCAGCAACAGCTGGCCCACCAGAGTGGATATCGCTCACAATAACACCTTGCGCCTGTTTCATCCCGAGATATTGTGCAATGCGTGCATCTACGGGCTGGACGTCAAACCCAGCAGTGATGTCGCGCGAAATTTTTCCCTTATTTTTTAAATCAGTTATGATCTTTTTGATTTTGTTTATAGGAATTGCAAAACCGTACCCGATGTATGTGCTGGTTTGTCCTGCAGTAAAGATGAGCGTATTCATTCCAATTACTTCTCCACTGCTATTAACGAGCGGTCCGCCGCTGTTGCCACCGTTAATCGCTGCATCTGTTTCAATCATGTCATGATAGTACCGATTTTCCATTTGTCCTAACTTCATGCCTGTTGCACTGATTACACCTACAGTCACGGTTGGCTTATCGTTAATTTCAAATAAGCCGAAGGGATTGCCAAGTGCGATCGCCCACTCACCAATCATTACTTCGTCTGAATTGCCGAGTGTAACGTATGGAAGTTCTTTACCGTCAACTTTTAGCAGACAAATGTCTGTCGTTGCATCAGTGCCGACAACTTTTGCCTTCATCTGCTTGCCGCCGGAGATTGTGATTGTGACATCTGTGGCGTTGCCTGCAACGTGATCGTTTGTGACGATGTAACCATCCGGCGAAATGATAAATCCGGAGCCGAGTTCTTTTACTTCTTGTTTATAAGTACGATCTCCAAAGAATGGTTTGAAAAATGGATCGTTAAAAAATCCTGCGAATGGATCACGAACAGTCACTTGCTGCACAGCAATGACATTGATACCGACAACCGCTGGACTGATTTTCGCCACCGCTCGTGTAATAGCATTTTGCCGTGACGCGTGAAGTGGATCGTTGTCCTGTCCTGCTTTATTCTGAGTATGTGCTGCCTGAGAAAACGCCTGATCAAAAGTTGTATCGGCAGCTTGGACCGGTCTAATGCCTGAAGGTTTTACGATATATCCAAGACCAAAACCGAGAAGAAGCGGAACGGTTAAGATGATGAAGAAACGTAAGTAGGGATTATTCATAGATGAACCTCAAAAATTAAAAAATTAAAATCAGGTGATAGAATATTTGTGCTGAATTATTTCTTTTAACGGCTGCCAATGACTTAGCAAATGGATGCCACTTATAATAAACGAAAATATCCTGTAATCAGTTGCAGAAATATTGCGTACCATTACCGCCTCAATCCAAGCTGAAGGAATTATCAGCACAATAATTGGTGTAAGAATAATAGCAACGATATTCGCTTTTAAGATATTCTTTACGCTTTCAAATGCAATGAACCACGTTACGCACCAAACAATTGTATAGCTGATACCAATTGCAAACATTCCACCTGCCGCTGGTGCCAAACCTCTTCCGCCCTGGAAATGAAGCCATATTGGATAATTATGACCCATTAGTGCGCCGCAAAATGCAGCACACTGATTCCAAAATGAATCGCCAAGAAGCTGCCAGGCTGCCAACGCCACGATGAATCCTTTTACTCCATCCAGCACACCAACAATGATGCCGATCTGTTTCGATTGCGTTACATCATATGAATTGAAGGCGCCAACATTTCCACTGCCATTTTTACGGATATCAATGCCAGCCCTTAAACGGACTATGAAATACGCCGTTGGGATGGAACCAAAAAGATACCCTCCAAAAATGCAAACGAGTAATGTCAAGGAATAAGGATACTGTAATTGTGGCTGATAAAATTGTTTCTTTAAGAAAAATACAGAAAAGTGAAGGGGAAAGCAAGGTAAGCAAAGAAGACGATTTATTGAGTCGATGAACAGTGGAGATTCCGAATTATGAGGTCGATAAAGATGCCATTTATCGGTTCAACTACTTAATTAATGAGCAACTTTCATCCTTAATCCATAAACACCCAATTTACTCCCAGCCGAATATTTCTTCCCGGCATCGGATAGATGGGTGCAAGAATATACCCAGCATTCAGAATATTATTCCATGAAAGAGAAAAATGCGCATCGCCAATCTTTAAAATTAAAAACAGATCGAATGTCGTTGAACGACCTATCAAATCGCTATTATATTGAACATACGAAAGCGTTTGCGGGTCAAAC
>JBEKLV010000214.1:0-7906 GCA_050008835.1 Bacteroidota bacterium
CCTGCGAATGCATACACCGGGTGGTTCAATGCTGTTGTGACCGATTTCCATGTCGCGCCGCTGTCACTCGATGTGAAAATGTAATTGGAACTCAGACCAGTTCCTGCAAACAAGGTACTGCCGGAAAGACCCAGTGATGTAACATATGTGCTTGTCAGTCCTGACATTGCCGCTTTCCAAGTCTTCGTGCTGTCAGTGGTCACATAAATGCCGTTATTGGTTCCTGCATAGAGATATGATCCATTGAGGAGGAATTGTTGTGCACCAAGCGAAGTGCCGGGCAGAGCTGTTTGAACCCACTGTGCACTCAATGTGTTCGTGAGAACATAGAGAATACTGAGAACAAAAAGAAATTTGTATAGGAGTTTCATATGTGTTTCCTTTTTAACCTGTATGAAAACTGGAATTACTGTATCCTCAATACAGAGTACAAATGATCTGTGAGAGTATCAAGTTGAATACCGATAAGACAGATCCTGACCTTTCAATCTTGTATTTTGTTTTTCCGAACGATACTGTATACGACAAGAACTCGCTGTAGCTATGGATCCTGTAGGTTTCTTTTTTTCGTAATATACGAATATCCAGCGCATATTGTACCGCTGACCTGACCCCATTGCGTGTGCCAATGATAAGTTAGTATTTTTCCATTATCAAGCGCTGGCAAGTAAATAAAAGCGGCAACCATCGCCGCTTTATTACTCATTGACGATAACGCCCCACCTATCCCATATCTTCCGAAATTCTGATTTAGGAATAGCGCAACGTATGCTGCCGTAACCAGTCCACGTATTCAAGCTATGATTTGGAAGATGATATCTGGATTGAGTAGTCTGGGCTGTAGCCGAAACGATAGGCAGGTATCAAGGCTTACGTATTCAAGAGGAACAGATAGTTTGATTGAATATAATGCAATATCTTGTCGGCGATCACTTTGTGCCCTTCTTTGTTTGGATGAATCCCGTCTTTGCAAATCAACTGCGTATAATCGTCCTTTTGCAGGAATGCAGAACGGATATCGATGAGTTGGGTTTTTGTCTCTTCCGCTACGCGTAGGATCGCCGCGTTGTATCGTTCGTGCCATGCATAAATATGCGAGATGCTTCCGATGAATTGCAGAATATTATTTTTTGTATGTTCGCTATTATGGCTTATCCAACGGAAATATTTATCCGGGTCGAGAGGAGGTAGAGAAACAAGAACCGGAACGATTTTCATAGAATCCAATTTCTTGACTAATCCCGTAAGAAGATCATAGAATGTCGAACACTCAGTGTTAGGCTGAAATTCCCCCGATGGGTTTTTGGCGATCTGATCCCAACGATAATCGCAGTCGTTGCCGCCAAATTCGATTAAAACAATATCCGGTTTCCTTTTCAGGACGTCATCCTGCAGCCGGAGCAAACCTTCAACGATCGTACTACCGAACTTTGCCGCATTATATACAACACCTTTAAGGCGATCACGCAAGAGGTTCGTGAAACTTTCCAGTAGCAATGAGTGCTTCTGCTTTTTCTCATCGAAAATTACGCCTCGGGCAATGGAATCCCCATAAACTACGATCGTATATCGGTCTTTCGGTATAAAGGTATCATTGAGTATCTCCACGACTTTTGCCTCGCTATGATATTGAACTTCTCTACACGTAATGTAACAAGAAAGAACCGCACGTGCAAAAGGGTTTTTCCCTAAAAAAAGAACCGGCAACCATCACCGCTTCTCTGTTGTCATAACTTCCTCGCCACATCTTTGAGTGCTTTGAAAATAGCTTCGAGAGCTTTGAAGATTATTGATAGGTTCATAAACGCTCCTTTCGAATGATAGATTCTTCTATTTCATCTTATACCGTTTTTTGTGGCATAAGAAAAGATAGAACAAATAACTAATCACATCTGGAGAATACTATGAGCGAGCAGGAGTATGAAAATTTGTGGCACTACTCAGAACAGTTCACACGAGACAAGCTTCAGAGGTCTGAGTTAATTACTATGGCATGGCAACAGCAAGAGAAACTTGGTGATCATTGCACACTGGGATTGATGAAATCAATGATGCACTTTCGCAGTAAAGAACTGAATAAACGCAGTGCGTTTCCATTAGACGAAGTAGGCAAACGTAAAAAAGACGCTTGGAATCACGACCGTGTTTACATTGACAGGCCGGTGAAGAGTGATGCCGACCAGATTGCACTTGCGGAGTTTCTGCTTCCAGTCAAGATCACGCCTTTGGACTTTACGATTACAAACGATTTCCTTTCGGCATTGACTACCGAGGAACGATTATTTCTCGACGATCTCACGGCTGGTTATTCGATGAAAGACATTTCAAAACACACCCGCAACATTCCATCCCTTCGACAATCACTTCAACAAAAAGCTGTCGATTATTTGTGACAGAAAGAGAAGAGCGCGATGTGCTGCGCTTTTCTTTACGGTGTCAAGAAAGAGGACCCACTTTATGGGACCCAAAAGAGCCTCGTCGAAACTTCCGCATACAGGAGTTCCAAGAGTTGCTTCTACAGATTTTTTTTCAAGGTCTACTGCGATTTCCTGGTATTATTTTTGAGGATTTTTTAGAGCCCTCTGGGTTTTAACAGATTTTTGTTAAATTGTTTCTGCTAACGTGTGCAAGAAGTTGACAATTACTTTGGCGATTTGTAAGTTGCTGATGCGTTGCTACCTCGCTAAAATATGCAACGCAATTGTAACTTATCCAGTCTCCCCGACTGGATATAATAGCCTCCCTAGTCCCCAGTGTTGGTAGTGCACTGGGGATTTTATATAAAAAATAATCGTATTGAGTTCTTGATTTTGAGTTGAAGAAGAAACATATTGCTCGCGAGAGAGGTAAACCAAATAACTACAAATTCCCAATTCTCAGGATGGCGCATCAAATGAATGAGAATAAAGCATTTTCTTTAGTACAAGATCACGCGCTTTGTATTCCTAATGAGGTGGATGTAGTGTGTAATATTACAAAAACAAACACTAAGTCTATATATCATCCTATTACGGACAAAATACAGACTAAGTCTATCTAATCACATGTTATGTTGCAATTGCTAAAGGAAAACCACCTTTGATGGCAGGGTTAAAGAAGATCAAAAAATCGTAGCACGGCTATTTTCAAATTTTATGTGTCACTTCAGCCTATGAAAGGATAATTCCAATGGGAGCTATATATAATACAATATTCCGAATTTCGCCTGATGACAATCGGAATCTCTACGTATTCACCTACGGTGTTCAAAAGTGGGATGACATTTATCAATGGATTGAAGAAAAATTTTTCCAGGTATCAACCGCTCTTGGCATCGAAGGTCTATTCGTTATAGGAGAGGATGGATCACTCGATAATGAACTAAAAGAGGTTTACGGAAAGATAAATGATACAATCAAATCGGTCACCGAAGTTGGCAGACGAGGTTTTGTCGTGACCAATGCAAACCCGCATAAGATTCAAAATATTGTAAGCGGAAAACAGCCCCAAGTTCTTTTCATCCCAATTAAGAACTCATCAGATAGAGACGAGCTAGCAAAACTTGTTGATAATATCGTCCGCGCTGCAAAGGAAAATGATATTTCGTTGTTAAAACCATTTAGTATATCAATTGATACTGAAAAGAATCAGAGTATTCTTACTCTTGTTATTTCCAACTTGTTGGTCCAACCAAATTTTGGTGGGTTTGGCTTTGATATTGGTAGCTTTTGGAAACAATTAAAAAAGCGAAAAGAAAAGTGATTATATAAGAAGCAACTTGGAGACTATAAAATTTTCAGCACCACCAACGATTAGATAGATGCAATTATGAAAACCTTGTTATTATCGTTCTGTTTTATTTTCATGATAGAAAATGCTCGATGCCAATCCAGTACTTGGACAAGATCCTCTAATGGTCTTCCCGACGGATTCACTCCCACCAGCATGGCTATAACGTCAACGGGAAAGATTCTAGCGGGAGGTTCCATGTGGGCGACTTATGACTTTCGGCTTTATAGTTCTAGCGACAACGGTGCTTCTTGGCAGCAAGTAACAACTTCGGGTCTTGTTTCTGCAACAGGCACTTATTTTTTCTATGCACTTGCCTGTAAGACAGATGGAACCACTTTCATGGGTGCTGGTGGTGCGGGGCAAGTCGGCGGTGTATTTAAATCGACATCGTTTACATCGGTTGCCAAATCGGGTAATACTTATATTTTCAATTTTTCGCTCGATCAAAATTACCCTAATCCATTTAATCCATCAACAACCGTCCCCTTTTACCTTCCATCACGATCGTTTGTGTCACTAAAAATTTTCGATCTACTAGGAAAAGAGATATCAACACTTGTGTCTGAAGAATTATCCGCAGGAAACTATTCAAGACAATGGAATGCGGAGAGCTTTCCCAGCGGAGTTTACTTTTATCGCTTGCAGGCTGGATCGTTTACTGAAACGAAAAAACTTCTTTTGCTCAGATGAAACAATTGCAACATAACCAGGCGCTCAAGCTGACGGAATGAGCTCGGGTACGTTAAGCATGGCGTGTGGTGGGTTTAGGTTTTCATAAGTAGCTTTTCAGTCTCTCGTTGGTTGAGTACAAATTAATATGGTTATCAGCAAAAACTTGTTTCGTTCTGTGTATTTTGAAAATTATCAGTGCCGCAGCTTAGCGCCGGTCCGTTATACCGCTTGCGCTTTTAGTAATTTGTGCAATTGAGAATTTAGTAATGAACAGTAAATTGGTTGAGCAGATTAATAGAGAAATCCCTACCACTCAAAGTGCATCCTTTGCAGAATCAGTTCGAGTTCACCTTGATTATCTTGAACCGAAACTCGTCGGGTTTGATAAACTTGCAAAGAAGCTCCTTCATTTTATAAAACAACCACAGCAATTTTGTGATTTTCTTACGGAAGCACATTGGGCATTATCATTGCTTTGTCTCGGAGTAATTGCTGAGTATGAGCCTTTGGGTGAATCAGGTCCAGATATCCGAGTGCAACATTCAGATTCTATAGTTGATTTTCACTGTAAGCGTTTACGAAATGATTTAAATACTGCCGAGAAATTGGAAAATTATAATGACAAGCTCATCAAATATGGGAACGTTCAAAACGACACTATAAGCATTTTTGAAAGAATCACATCCGAGCAACCACAACGGATCGATATTTCAATTCCACAGATAGTTGCTTATTGGTCAGATAGTGAGAGAGTTGAAGAACACGAGTTCAAGGAAGCTATTGATTCAATCCAAACTGCTACAGTTGAAGGACGTTTCCATTGGATAAGTGGTGTCATCTATAAAGTGAGAATATTCAAGCACTTTGAACACTGGTATAATCCATATTCATCTGTACGGGTACCAGGAGAGTTGAAGGAAATCTTGCAACGACTTCAGCCTTGGCCAACTATTGCAAAATCTACACTTTAATAGCAAATGTCATTCTTGGAGTTGCTTTTATGACATCTTCGAAAATTATTTATGGCATTCCTTGCATCATCTGTAGTGAAAAAAGGGCTATTAATTATTGCCATATAATTCCTAGTAGTCAAGGAGGAAATGTTGAATCTGGAAATATAATATATCTATGCCCAACCCATCATTTTCTTTTTGATCATGCTCGTTTAAATAAGGATGAATTTGATAAGATCCAAACCGATACATTACATCAAAAAGCAAAGGAATATCTTCAGACCGTTCATTTTCCAAGACATCAAATGAGATGGAAATATCAAACAAATCGATTCCGTGGTTGCAAATGTGGATCAAAAGAATTTGAGTTTATCTGCCATAGAGACAAAATGTTTGTCGATATTGTTCTTGAATGTAAACAATGCCATGAGATTTGGCATAACGTATGGGAAAATAATCATCCAATTCACCAATTAACAAAAGATGTTTGGGGTCTAGGTTTATCAGATGAGGAAGCACAGCATATTCTAGATGAAGCAGAAGAAAAAATTCATTGGTTCTTGGCACATGAACTCAAAAACGTGTTGGCAAATTCAAATTATTAAAAACAACATGCGCAAGCGGTATAACCAGCGGCTCAAGCTGACCGAATGAACGTGGGTACTTTACGCATGGCGAATTGTGGGTTTTCGTTTTTATTATTAGCTTTTCAGTACCTCATTGGTTGAGTAAATTTAATTTGGTTATCAGCATAAACTCGTTTCGTTTTTTGGTTAATTGAAATTGGTCACGCGGCAGCTTAGCCGCGGTCCGTTAGGCCGCCTAAGGATATAATGCAATGTTCTTTATTCCACGCATAGCATCATTTACTGGACGCCTCCATCTCAATGGTTCAGTCGAGCGCGTCTTCCCCTTATTCTCACCGATAGGTGAGAAACAATGGGTTCCAGGTTGGGATCCTGAGATTCTCCACCCTTCCGGAAGTTTTTGGGAAGAAGGCTTAATCTTCCGAACGTCTGAAGAGAGCGGTACGGCAATCTGGATCGTTAGCAATCTAGATATATCGGCTCATCGGGTCAGATACCATCGTGTGGAACCGACCCATTATGTTGCCCGCATTGATGTCACTTGCGATGTGGTGTCGATTGGAGTCACAGATGTATCGACAGTCTATAAATTTGTTGGTCTTTCAGAAGAAGGAAACAATGCAATCAACTTGATGACCGAAGAGGAGTATGCGGCTAAAATGGTTCGTTGGACCACTTGGCTCGAGCGCTGCCTTGCTAGTGGAGTTGGCTGCTAAATGATTACGAGAATAATGGGCGGCCTAACCAGCGGCTCAAGCTGACCAGATGAGCGTGGGAGCAATACGCAGGGCTAAGGTGGGTTTAGGTTTTCATAAGTAGCTTTTTAGTACATCGTTGGTTGAGTAAATATAATTTGGTTATCAGCATGAACTCGTTTTGTTTTGTGGTTAATTAAAATTGGTCACGTGGCAGCTTAGCCGCAATCCGTTAGGCGGGCGAAATAAGAACATTCCAATTAAATGAATAACTCAAGCAAAGTAAAAATTAGAGTTCCCGTAAAAAGAGAGACGGTCTCAAATATTGTAGAACTAGCACCTTTGACCAGACGCCTTCAACATGTAGCTAAAAAGCGTGGTTTTAAATCTTACCACGAGTATAATAAGCATTACTTATTGCAACAGGGTCTACCTACACAATCAGAATATAGGAAACAGTTAGCTAAAAAATTGGGATTAAAAACAGAAACTGAATATGTTAATTATCTTAAATCTATTCGTGCGCAAAATCCAAAATATGCTGAGCTTGCGAATCTAATCAATACCCGCCTTTCTGAACTTGGAATTAATAAAAGCACACTCGCTCGTCTATCTGGTATTCCTCGTAACGAAATATCTCAATATGCGAAAGGCTGCAACTATCCCAAACCCAAAAGACTTGTAAAAATTCTTGAAGCATTGCAAATATATCATCATAATCCGTTGATTGGTGATTCTCATGTTTTAGGGAAACATGTCGTTTTACAAAAACCTAAACATCCAAAATATTCTGAATTATCAAATCTGATCACAAATGCACTTGCTAAGTCCGGCAAGAATAAAACATGGTTAGCTAAAACAACTCGGATACCAATTTCACATATTTCGATGTATATGAATGGTCGTGTTTATCCTAGTTCTGCTCGGCTTGAACGAATTAAAAAGGTTCTTGATTCTCTAGGTAAAAAATAATATTTAATCTCCGCCCGCCTAACCAGGCGCTCAAGCTGACGGAATGAGCTGGGTGCGAAATTCATGGCGAGCA
The DNA here is from genome assembly GCA_050008835.1 of Bacteroidota bacterium. GTDB lineage: Bacteria > Bacteroidota > Ignavibacteria > UBA10030 > UBA10030 > Fen-1298. Next base: position 7,724 of record JBEKLV010000214.1, read on the forward strand.
AAGTTCGAGTGCAACTGGAAAGAACCAGCATGAACTTGTTTCGTTGGTTGCATTATAAAAATTATCAGTGCCGCAGCTTAGCGCCGATCCGTTAGGGCGCGTTCTTATTTTTGAAGAGGAGAATCATAAAATGATGAATTATATCAAAAATATTAGATACTTACTTCTCGTTCCAATCATTTG
>JBEKLV010000215.1:0-5560 GCA_050008835.1 Bacteroidota bacterium
CGTGTCCGCCAAGAATATACTATTTCAATAACGCTTTGATTTTCTGTTCCAGCATTCCTTTTGTCAGCATACCCACTTGGTGGTCAACGATATTTCCTTTCTTATCTACAATGAAAGTTGTAGGAATACCTTCAATGCCACCATACTGTTGTATAACTTCAGCATTGCCCAGCACAATGGGATAATTTATTTTATTCTTCTCTAAGAATGGTTTTACTTTTGGCCAGCCATCTTCATCGAGTGCAATGCCCACGATTTCTAATCCCTTTGATATGTATGTATCATAAACTTTGATAAAATCTGGAATCTCTGCACGGCAAGGTGGACACCACGTAGCCCAAAAATTTACGACAACAACTGTTCCTTTCAATTTGGCAAGTTCGATAATTTTGCCATCATAGGTCTTGAGTGAAAAATTTGGAGCTTTCTGGGGTTGAACGGATTGCGCATTGCCGATAGCAAATAAAAACAATGCGAGAAGTAATGAGAAAATGAAGCCGCGTTTCATAAAACACCTTTATTGAGTTGTCTACTTGTGATCTCTGTTTACTTCTAAACCAATGAACGGAGAAAATCGTTTCATTTCACATATTATACTATTAAAAAATAGGAATATTTTGGTTGAATTGACAATTGGGAATCGTTAATGAATAGCAAATACTTCAGTATTATCCACGGACTCCTTATCACCGTGCCTTCTCATAGTTGCTTTTCTGCTAATTATCGTCAATATTTTTGTCATATATGGATAAACCTCTTTATGTCATTGGCATTGAAGGTGGTGGAACAAAAACCACTGCTGTACTCTGTGCATTGGACGGTATTATACTTTCTGAAGCACAAGGCGGTCCGTCAAACTTTCATATCGTTGGCATTGAAAAAACTGCCAGCACAATTCTCGATCTAATCCAAACGTGTTGTCATTCTGTTGGATGCAGTGTTTCACAAATCGGTGCAGTAGTGGCAGGATTGGCGGGAGCTGGCCGTGTTCTTGATCAACAGCGCATAATGGAAAGATTGATGGAAATCGCGCGCACGAAGAATTTTAATCTCGAAAAAGTCTCAATAGAAAGCGATGCACGGATCGCGCTGGAAGGTGCATTCAGCGGTAAGCCAGGGGTTGTCGTCATTTCAGGAACCGGATCGATTGTGTTTGGAAAAGATGAACGTGATAAGATTTATCGTGCTGGTGGATGGGGAAGACTAATTGGTGATGAAGGAAGCGGTTATGCGATTGGACGAGAGGCATTCCGCGCTGTGGCAAAATTGCTCGATGGCTACGGTGAAAAAACAAAGTTGGCGAAATTATTTAACGAGAAATTCGGACTTGGAACTCAAGATGCCATTATCAATGCTGTTTATGGAGAGAAATATAATCCTGCTTCTGTTGTACCAGCAGTGATGGAAGCTGCATTAAAAGGTGACTCGGTTGCAAAGAAAATTCTTGTTCTTGCTTGTTCTGATTTAGTTGAAGTAATTAATGCAGTTCTAAAAAAGATGAATAAAGGGAGGAAGGGCGTTCCAAAGCGCCCGTTGGCATTCGTTGGCAGTTTGCTGATGAATGATAATTTTTACTCACGTAAAATTCGTTCGGCTATAAAGCGAGAGTTACCGCTTGTCGTTATTCGTAATGCCGAATCATCTCCTGTTGTTGGCGCTGCGCTGATGGCGATTCGGTTGTTAAATGAATAGCTAGTGGTAGACAATATTCAACCATAAAGGGCATAAAGGATCACAAAGTTAATAATGAGGGATTAAACATCTGCATTACTCCGTGTTTTTCGCAATAAAATAACTCTGAGAACGATTGATGAAAAAAGAAGAAACAACGCTTACTATTATTCTTCAATATTCTCCAAATCCACAGTTTGAGATTACGATCAAACGTTTCATCGATTCATCGTTTATTAAAAATATCATAATCATCCATAGTGGAGACTATGCTGGTGCACATCTTAAGTGCGAGGCAATGAAGGTGGATTCGTTCCTCTCCGGTAAGGCACTTAATCAGGTTCTCGCGAAAATCAAAACGAATTATTTCCTATTTATTTCGCAAGTCCAAGATATCAAAATAAGTCAATTCGAATTGGAGCGGATGATTGGAATTGCCAAACAAACCGATGCTGGAATAGTTTACTCGGATTACTACGATGCGAAGAGCGGTAATCGCTTCGAGCATCCATTGAACGAATATCAACTCGGCAGCATTCGCGATACTTTCGATTTTGGGTATGTTCTCTTTTTCTCCACTTATGCTGTGAAGAAAACGCTTAAGCGATATGGAAAGCTTGAAGATGTCGATAATGCGGGACTCTATGACCTTCGCTTGAAGCTATCTATCGATCATCAAATTTTTCATATACAAGAATATCTTTACACAAAAACAAAATCTGATATATACAAAAACGGCGAAAGGCTGTTTGATTATGTCAATCCTTCCGAACGTCAAGCCCAAAAAGAAATGGAGATGGTAGCTACAAAGCATCTTAAACGAATCGGCGCATATCTGAAACCAAAATTTGCAAAGGTGCCAAAGTACAATATTCATTTTCCTGCAGAAGCAAGCGTAGTAATTCCAGTACGAAACCGCTTGAACACAGTTGCTGAAGCTATAAAAAGCGTTCTGGAGCAGAAAACAAATTTTCCATTTAACTGCATTGTTATTGATAATTATTCCACCGATGGTACGACACAGCTGCTACAGCATATTGCCGAAAAGAATCCATTAGTGAAACATCAAATTCCATCGCGGACAGATCTTGGCATTGGCGGATGTTGGAATGAAGCCATTTACTCCAGCGGCTGCGGACGGTACGTCGTTCAACTCGATTCCGATGATATTTATTCCAGACCGGACGCGCTTCAGAAAATTGTTGATGAATTTCATCGCAGTAACTATGCAATGGTGATTGGTTCGTACAAATTAGTGAACATAAAATTAGAGGAACTCCCGCCTGGCATCATCGATCACAAAGAATGGACACCGGAAAATGGCAGGAATAATGCGCTTCGTATAAACGGGTTTGGTGCACCACGTGCTTTCAACACAGCATTGTTAAGGGAGATTGGTGGAATGCCAAACGTGAGTTATGGTGAAGATTATGCCATCGTGCTCCGGTTGTCGCATCAATATCAAATTGGAAGAATCTATGAACCGCTTTATCTCTGTCGCCGCTGGGAAGGTAACACGGATGCTGCACTTTCGATCGAGATTGTAAATAAGAATAATCATTTCAAAGACAAACTTCGCACAATCGAAATTCTTTCTCGCCAACAATTCAATAGGAAGATAAAGTGAGTGTCAACATTCGTCCTTGGCGTCAAGGCGATCTGGAAGTTGTGCGGTACATTCTCTGGGAAACGTGGAAGGAATCGTATTCGAGTTTCATTCCCGCTGATGATTTATTGGTGTATTTCAACGAGAATTATACATTTAAAAAACTGGCAGCACAGTATAACGACACCAAAGTTATTGGTTTTGTTGCTGAGTATGATGATGTTATTGCCGGCTATGAAAAGACATACTACAGTGAAAAAGAAAATCGGCTTTATGTGCACCAGTTGTACATTCTTCCCGTTTATCAAAATCTCGGACTTGGCAAGAGGTTAATGAAATCGGCAGCAGAGCGGGCTCAATCATTGGGACTTGATAAAATCTGGCTTGGCGTGATGGTCAAAAATGAATCGGCGATTGCATGGTATAAAAAAATGGGTTATGAAGTTGTGGAGAATGCACCGTTCACGATGGGCAAAACAATAGTTGATCATTTCATCGGGTTCATTCCGGCAGGAAGAATTCTGACTGGAGATAAATGACAGGAAGGAGATTATTCCTTGGCAAAGGCAGATTATATTACTCCGAAGGTTTTCGCCTGCTTTAATTCTGCAAGCCAAAATGCTGCGTTACCGAAGTTGTGTTCGGAACTTTTTGCGCAGCAACAATCCGTTTGGCAGCAGATGGCGGAAGGGTATGCCTCTCTGGAGTTCCTCCGCGTTCGCGAGATTATCTGCAACGGATTCACAGTAAAAGTGCAATTCAATCCGAAACGCATTGTAAGCACGGGAGCAGATGTCGATCCGGTTGTAATTAACAATCGTAAATGTTTTCTCTGCCCTGAGAATCTCCCAGAAGAACAACAAGGGATTTTATGTCAAAACGATTATTTGCTTCTGTGTAATCCTGTTCCAATTTTTCCCAGACATTTTACTATCTCATGCGTACATCATGCACAGCAAGATTTCGAATCATCTATTGATGCGATGCTCGATCTTGCAAGAGATCTTAGTCCTGATTACGCGATATTTTATAATGGACCGGAATGCGGCGCGTCAGCCCCGGATCATTTACATTTTCAAGCAAGTCCGCGTCTTGCTATTCCTGTGGAGCGCGACGCAGTGAATGTCCAAAGACGTAAACGGTTTTACTATAAAAATCATGTTGCTGGATTTACATTGATGAATTATGGCAGAGCGGTTATGATTATCGAATCCACTGACAAGAATCAACTGCGCACTTTTATCCATGCAATGTTTATTGAGTGGAAGAAACTTCTTCACCTTACCAAAGAGCCGATGGTAAATATTCTTTGTTCATATCAAGAAAATATTTGGCGGTTCATCATCTTTCCGCGGCAAAAGCATCGACCGAATGTATATTTTAAGGAAGGTAATGATCGCGTGTTAATTAGTCCTGCGGCTGTTGATATGGGCGGATTGATCGTAACGCCACTGGAAAAGGATTTCTTGAACGTTGATGCAGTATTGATTGAAAGTATTTTTCTTGAGGTAAGCGAGAAAAATAAAATTGTAGATGCCCTCTTGGAGAAAATGATTTGATTTCCTCCGAACTGATTATCACCGTTGGTCTCATAGAAAACGCGCAAGAAGTGTGCGGCATTTTCAATGGCTGCTTTGAATTACCCACCTCTATAAAATTGCAGGGTTCTTTTCGAGTTACGAATAAAGATGGACGCTTGGTACTGTATGACGATGAAGACGTGGAAGTCCTTCGATCTGAAGAACTTAACTGCCGTTCGTTGAATAATGCAACGTTCACATTGAGCGACGTCACTATCGGTCTTAATTTTCACTGGGAACGAAAAGAAAAGCAAACCTTTGAAGGCAACCTAAAAATTCAATTAAACGCCGATGGTACGCTTTCTGTGATCAACAAAATTAATATCGAACTTTATCTCAAGAGCGTAATCTCGTCAGAAATGAGTGCAGAAGCTCCAATCGAGCTGCTGAAGGCGCATGCAATTACTTCACGAAGTTGGCTCGCAGCGATGTTAGAACGCCAGCAGAAATTTAGGATTGTTGGCGTTCACGTGCAGCAATCGCTTGAGACGGTAGACGAAATTATCCGATGGTACGACCGCGAAGATCATGTATTCTTTGATGTCTGCGCCGATGATCACTGTCAGCGTTATCAAGGAATTACAAAAATTATTTCGGATTCTGTAAAAGAGGCGATTGAAGCAACGCGAGGTATATTTCTTGTCGCTGATAATGAAGTTTGCGATGCACGTTTTTCTAAAGTATGTGGTGGAAGAACTGAGTT
>JBEKLV010000216.1:0-5511 GCA_050008835.1 Bacteroidota bacterium
CCTTAGAACATCAGCTCTTACTACCAGTTATTATTGCTGTTATGGGTAAAGCATTTGTGGATTACTTTGCAATTCGTTCAGGTGCACGTTTATTTCTCCAGCGTGTTCCAATTTTCTATTTTCTGATTGCAGAGATTTTACACGTTCCGTATATTGTGATTGCCGCTGCAATTGGACAAGTAAGTTCAATGCAGTGGAAAGGGCGGACAATTAGACGATGACTTGGGATATTCAGATATTAAAAAGGCTTTTTCCATCAATTCTTTTAAATATAGTAGATGAAAGCATACATCTGACTTTTGATGATGGACCTCATCCTGTTGCGACTCCTCTTATTCTACAAAAATTAAAGGAGTTCAATATTCGAGCGACTTTCTTTCTTCTTGGGCAGAATGTGCAGAAATTTCCTGATCTCGTGCAACAAATTCATAATGATGGACATCAAATTGGGAATCATACTTTCACGCACACAAATCTTCTTTTCAAGAATAAAATATTCTTACGTGATGAAATTGTTCGGACAAAGGAGATTTTAGAAGCGACTATAGATACGCACTCTCATTTTTTTCGTCCACCCTATGGTTATTTCGACTGGACTACTTTGAGTGTGCTCCGTGAGCTAGATCTGATATGCGTGCTCTGGAGTATTGACAGCAAAGATTATAAACTGAATTCGGTATCCGATATTTCAAATCGTATTATAAAAAATACAGCGAATGGCTCTATACTTCTCTTTCACGACAACACAGAGACTTCACAGAGAGTCCAGACTTATCTTCCAATTCTACTCGATAATTTGCTTAGAAAAGGATTTATTTTCAAGACGTTACCAATATGACTTTCCAAACTTTTCTATTTATTGTAACGACTCTATATCTTTGTCAAGCAGGGATATTTTTAATTGGACTGAGACGAAAATGCGATAAATTACAAAGCTCGACGAATTTATCTGTGTCAGTTATTATTGCCGCGCGGAACGAAGAAGCTAATCTTTACGATTGTCTTGAGTCGGTTACAAATCAGACCTATCCACTTTCGCTATATGAAATTATTGTTATCGATGATGCCTCAACAGATGGCACTGAAACGATATACAATGATTTTATCAAACGGTATTCGAATATAAAATCTATTCGCGTGAAAAATGATACAATTATTCGTGGCAAGGCAAATGCCTTAGCTCAGGGCATTGAAGCCGCGACAGGAGAAATAATTCTCATAACTGATGCGGATTGTACTGTTCCAAGAACTTGGGTGGCGCAGACAGCGGAACGATATGATCCTGAAGTTGGGCTAATAGGTGGGTTCACACTTCAAAAAGCTGCAACGCCGTTTGAAGGTATGCAATCATTAGATTGGACCTTTATATTAGGTATGGCTGCAGCAACTGCTGGACTAGGACATCCGCTTGGAAGTATTGGGAATAATCTTTCATTCCGAAGATCAGCATATGATCAAGTTGGCGGATACAGAAAGTTAAAATTTAGCGTGACGGAAGACTATACAGTTGTTCAAGCAATTGTTGGTTCACATCAATGGAAATATTTATATCCTATAGATTTAAAGCATCTTGTCGAAAGCAAAACATGCCCAGATTTTCAATCATTAGTTCGCCAAAAACACAGATGGGGAAAAGGTGGACTTGATATGAAACCGGCAGGATTGGCAATAATGGTCATCGGATTTCTTATGCACCTTTCTCCATTTGTTATGCTATTCTGGGGTGGTGTATTGCAAGCTACTTCAGCTCTAATGATTAAGTTTATTGCTGACTATGTGTTCTTATATCAAATTCTTCACCGTCTTGAACGAAAGGAAGATTTACGCTGGTTCTATTGGTTTGAAATTTATTTTTTAATTTATGTTTTGCTCCTTCCCTTTTTGGTCTTCTTCGGTGGAAAAGTGAAATGGAAAGGACGTGAGTTTTGACTCAGCTTCCGTCGCTTGTCTGGCATTTGGTTCCGATTTTTCTATACGCAGAAACACATTATCGCTTCCGATATTTTTTAAGTTTTCTTCGTAAACCTGAACCAGAAATTATTGCTGATGCTCCGCATCGCCTTGAGCCGAATTCTTCTTTGCCGATTTTAGTTATTGTGAAAGATGCCCATCTTTTCCCTGTAAAATTGGATGGAATCAATCTTATTATTCGAACAAATGGATCGATTGTTTTTGAAAAGAAACTCTTGAATGAATCTTTAGAAATAGATCAAAAGCTATGGTGGCAAGTATTTAATGTACCAGTTAAAGGTTTAAGTGGAAATATCGAATGTAATGTTATATTTGAGCTTAACTACAATAATCAAAAACACTTTTATCATAATGACAATCATAGGACATCTTCACACTGTCCACTAAAAGTATTTATATCGTCGACTGTTCTTCCAAGATTCGAATATTTATATTTTGGAGAATGCCATTCACATTCTAACTACACAGATGATCAAGTAGAGTTCGGTTCTCCGTTGGGAGCATCAGCTCAATTATGCCGGTCACTTGGATTGTCCTTTTTTTGTGTTACGGATCATTCGTATGATTTAGATGACAATGCTGATAATTACTTATTAAATGATAACTATTTGCCAAAGTGGAAACAATTGCAACAAGAAGTTGATAAGCTAAATTCAACACTTTTTGATTTTACAATTATTAGAGGCGAAGAGGTAACATGCTACAATTTTCCAGGCCAAAATGTACATTTACTTCTTCTCGGAAATAGAAAATTTTTTGCTGGGACTGGAGATGGAGCTGAACAATGGTTCAAGACGAAAAGTGATTATTCTATTAGTGAAGTCCTTGAAGAAATCGAATTATCTGCTCTTGCATATGCTGCCCATCCATACGAGCCTGTTCCATTACTTCAATGGCTATTATTGCATCGCGGTAAGTGGCATGAACGAGACATTGCAAATCCAAAATTATCGGGGATTCAATTCGCGAATGGGGAAATATCGCGTGGATTTAAAAAAGGTCATCGACAATGGATCAAGGCACTTTTGCAGGGCAGGCGACTTTTTATAATAGCGGGAAATGATGCACATGGTAACTTCAATCGATTTAGGCAAATTGGCATTCCATTCCTAAAGATTCATGAAATGGAGCATCAAATATTCGGCAAAATGAGGACAGGAGTATTCCTTGATTCGATTTCCGAAGGCAATATTTTGAAATCGATCCAGTCTGGAATGTCAATTATTACTGATGGTCCTGTTGCTAATATGAATGTGACTTCTTCAACAAATAAGATGAGTTCAATTGGGTGTAGTTTTACTGGAATGAAGCACACAGTTTTTCTTGAGATACTTTCTTCAACTGAATATGGTTCAATTGATTTACTTAAAGTCTTAAAAGGTAACATTGGTCAAAAGGAGGTAGAATTAATTTCAGAAGAAACCCTTAAAAGTTTTAGTGTAAAGCGAAAATTTTCATTTGAAGTTGAACGTGAATGCTACATTCGTGCAGAAGTGTGGACTTCATCTATGGATTCAAGTGACAATAAATCACATTTTTGCTTGACGAATCCTATATGGTTTGCGCCAAAATGATAATTTCGATTATAAAGTAATGTAAATATTCTGTATTTTAAAAAGAGTTACATATAAGTGAACAATGGAATTCGATCAAGACCTGCTAGTTAATAATTTAAAAGCGAAGAACTTGAATATAACTATGGTGCTCCGATGGTTATTGCACTTAGGTTTATTCTTATTTACGTTTTTTACAACAACAATCGCAGGAGTCTTATGGTTGAACAAGGATCCATTTGAGCTTAGCAATTTTCCGCTTGGCATTCCTTATTCAGCTTCCATCCTATTCATTCTTGCTTGCCATGAATTCGGGCATTATTTTGCCTCACATTATCATCATGTGGATGCTACGTTACCATACTTTCTTCCGTTTCCACCCATTCCAGTTCTACTTCAACTTTTTTTGAATTTTGGTACATTTGGAGCAATTATCCGCACAAAGTCGATTGTTCCATCAAAAAAAGCTATGTTCGACATTGGAGTCACAGGTCCAATTGCGGGATTTTTTGCTTCTCTTGTAGTGCTGACTTATGGATTTCTTCATCTTCCATCTCCCGATTTCATACTATCTATTCATCCCGATTATGATTTTGCTCTTAACGCATCTACAGCCGTGCACGGCATATCGCTTGCCTTTGGAAACACACTTCTATTTTCAGCATTACAACACTTGTTAACCAATCCTTCATTTCAATTTGTTCCACCGTTAAGCGAGATTTATCATTATCCATATCTTTGCGCCGGCTGGTTTGGATTGTTTGTTACAGCACTCAATCTAATTCCGATGGGGCAGTTTGATGGTGGGCATTTAATCTACGCGATGTTTGGTAAATTTCACAAACTGATTGCTCGCATATCTTTCTATAGTCTTCTTGCGATAAGCGCGCCCTCAATTTCTGATGCACTGCTAAGAACATTTTTGGGGTTTGTTTATAAGCGCGATGTAGGACAAATTGTTCCTTTCGCTCAATATAGCTGGTCTGCATGGTTCTTATGGGCGATCATAGCTCTTTATGTTGTAAAATTATTTCATCCACCGGTTGCCGATGAGACGCCTTTAGATGGCCGGCGAATGGCAATTGGTTGGTTCTGCATAGTTATTTTCTTCCTTTCCTTTTCGCTTAATCCGTTTACACTCGGTTAGATAGATATTTGAATTTTTATCTACATTCTGTATTTATACTGTTGAATATTTCAGAATTCCTTTGTAAATTACATACAGTTTAACAAATAACCTCACTAATAAGGACTGACCGATAGACGATTGCTAATTATTTTAATCACAAACAAAAAATAGTTCGAAAGCAATCTGTGCGTCAGCTTCTTTTCAAAATTAATTTCTTCTTATTTGTCATTATCCTACTATCCATTTCAGGATGCGAGAAGAAATACATTACTATTGTCGATTCTACTGGCTATGCCCCAATATTAAACAACGCTATTTTTTCCGAATCCATTATTAATACTGATACGATCAACATTACAGGACAGTCAATACGCAGTCCTAATGATCTAATAACAATTAGAGGAATTGCAAAAGTAACCGTCCTTTCTTCTGACAATGAAAAGAATGTTCCTATCGTTGGATATTCTATCACTAATTCTCAATTCTCATCTTCATTGACCCAAGGTGTATTACACGACGACGGAGTATTCCCAGATGCAAAGGCAAATGATAGTGTTTATTCTGGATACGTTGAATTTCAGATCCAAAGAGTTATTGTCGGATCATTTTCACTAAATATGTGGAGTGAAAGTACGACAGGTTACAATAGCAACACCTCAATACTCCCACTGCAAATTGTTCGCTTAAATCATCCACCGGTTCTCTCAAATCTACAATCAGATAGTCTCGTCTCTATTGCTGGTGTAGATCATGTCCTTCAACTTCGTATTACTGCGTCCGATTCAGATGGACAGTCTGATATTCTTAAGGTTTTTTTCAATACTTTCAAACCGAATGGATCGCCATCAAGTGTGAATC
>JBEKLV010000217.1:0-5508 GCA_050008835.1 Bacteroidota bacterium
CTCTGACATTTGTTCAACCGATTGACGGATCACCTCTTCAACTTTGATCGCACGATAGAAATTCCAATATGCTGTAATGACATTCAAAACTAAATCCGATTGATCTTTCGTCAATTCTTCCCGTGTGGCGCTGGCATCTAATTCTGCCATTTCCCGATTCTTTTGCAGTTTGAATCCGGTAAAAAGAGGTTGTTGTAATGTCAATTTCGTTGAATAGTTTTCAGTGATAGAAGGAAATAACGTCATTGATATATTGATTGGAGGCCCGAGTTTCAATCCAAACGGATCGATCGCACTCAACTCGGCGACTCTTCCGCTGAATTTGAGTTGCGGCAATAAAGCTGTTGCCGCCTCAGAAGAATGAGCTTTTGCTGCCTGTACTTTTGCTTCACTTATTTGGATTGAAGGATTTTCCCTAATGCCTGAGCGATACAATCAGCTAGTCGAAGAGATTGAACATTCGGCTGTGCAAACAAATGATTTATCAATATGGATAGAATTATCAAATATTTTATTCTCATAGCAACCTCATCAAATTGTCAAGTACTTATACTTGCAATAAAAACATCTTCTAACGATGCTGGAATAATTCTGTAACTTCGAACTTCAACATTTTCATTCTTTAATTTTTTTAGAATATCTTTTTCTTTCTTTTTAGCATCTTGGACCATAACGTGCAGCCGATCGCCAAACATTTGGATATCTTTTCGCACAAAAGACCTTTGCAAAACCTTCGAGGCAACCCGAATATTATCGCACACTAATTCAACTACCTCAGAATGGAAGGATGACTTCACGGCATCAGGTGTATCGCAATTTAAAAGTTTACCCTGATTTATCAATGCTACACGCGTACTTCTTTCCGCTTCATCAAGATAAGGCGTGCTTACAACTATGGTAATTCCTGATTTAAGAAGGCTCGATAAGATTTTCCAGAAATCTCGACGTGAAACCGGATCAACGCCGGTTGTCGGTTCATCTAAGAAGATAATTTCAGGTGTGTGAATAAGTGTACAAGCGAGCGCGAGCTTTTGTTTCATCCCACCGGAAAGTTGTCCCGCAAGACGATCTCGGAAAGATGTGAGCCGTGTGAATTGCAGGAGTTCCTCTTTTCTATCTTTATACTTGTGAACTTTATGAATTTCTGCAAAGAAGTCAATGTTTTCGTCAATAGTTAAATCCTGATACAAACTGAAGCGCTGCGAAAGATACCCAATGCGTTTTTTTATTTCATCTTTTTGCGTTCTAATATCAAATCCCAGTAGCGAAATCTTTCCTTCTGTTGGCGCAAGCACACCGCACATCATCCGGATAGTTGTAGTCTTCCCAGCGCCATCGGGCCCGACCAAACTGAAGATTTCTCCTTGCTCAATTTTAATAGAGAGATGATCAACGGCAACGACACGTTCTTCATTCCCTACGCCGAAAGTTTTTACAACTTGTTCGAAGATAATGGCATTAGCCATAGCTTGCCACCTTATTGATTTTCCACATGCAGTGTAACATCTGCCGGTATTCCAGCTTTGAGTGTTCCATCAGGATTAGGTACTTTCACTTTTACGCTGAATACTAGCTTTGTTCGTTCGTCTTTTGTTTGAATATTCTTCGGAGTGAACTCTGCTGTTGATGAAATAAAAGTTACCTTGCCTTCATAATATTTCTTTTGGAATGCATCAATATTTACAATTGCTTTCTGATTCAGTTTCACTTTTGGAAGATCCGATTCTGAAATATAGATTGTAATATCCATCGTCAAAAGATTCGAGATTTTGTATAGCGCCATGCCAGTACTGGCGAGTTCTCCTTGTTCGACATATCGTTTTGTAATCGTTCCTGCAATCGGTGAGGTTACCATGCAATCGTTCACTTTCTTTTGTAGAGAAGCCATCTGTGCTTTCATCTGATCGCGGCGGGCACGCGCCGCATCGATTTCTTCCTGCCGTAAACCGCGTTTCATCTTTTCCCAGATTTGCTGACTTATGGTGAATCGAGTACGTGCATCGTCTAGCTGTTTCTCAGATATACTCCTAGCACGGAAAAGATCTTCCATCCGCTTCAAATCAGCACTTGCGTTTTCATAATTCGCCTCAGATTGAATAACATCTTCTTCACGTGTGCCTTTCAAAGCAAGTCGAAATTGTGCTTCTGCCATCTCATACCCACCGCGCGCTTGTTCCAATTGGAAACGCCAATCGGTATCATCTATAGTAAGAAGCGTATCGTCTGTTCGAACAATATCTCCTTCGTCGGCAATAATATTTTTTACCTGACCGCCAGATTGGGCGCTCAGAGTGACCTCCGTTGCTTCGATTGTTCCGGTTGCAGAGATAGCCGTTCTATCACCATTGCTGCAACCAAAAAGAAAAGCGGCACAAAAAAGAATTGCTAGAGTTTTGGCCATAATTACCTCGATTATTCGTTTGTTGAAAGACTAAGATTATTCAGTTGAAATCGTTTACGCGCTTCGTCCGTGAGAGCGCCCTCATAAAGGATCCTAAAGATGCCTTTGAATGCCTCTTCTGCAGAAAATGGTTGTTGAGAAAGAACTTGCGGATTCATGATGCCTTGAATGGTTGTAGTCAATACGAGAAAAAAAAGATCCGGATCCAAGTCTTCACGAAAGACCCTTTCCATCTTTGCCTGTCTGAACATCTGTTGCAACTGGCTCAACACTCGCTCCCTACGGAATATTTCAATCTCTTTCCACAGCGCTGGTGCAAACCGTTGAACATCTGTCATAAATGGATGTGAAAACCTTCGCAATTGCTTCCCGATAAATGCAAGGAGTGTTGTGAGTTTCTCTTCAATCGGTTTGTCTGAAGAAATAGTTCCTTGCACTTCTCTTTCCATCTTCCTCATAAATGCATGAACGATCGCCTTCAAGAGAGTTTCTTTGCTGGGAAAGAACTTGTATATAGTTTTTTTGCTCATCCGAAGATCGGACGCAATTTCATCCATCGTTACTTTATAGAATCCTGCGTTCATAAATCTATCGGCAGCAACTTCCAAAATTTTTGTCTCATCACTATTTTCAATCATAAATATATGTCCGTATATGAAACTATAAAGGTATTTCAGGTTTCCCTATGCTTATATATTGATATGGCATAATAATATCAAGCATTATATCTATTACTTATAGAAACTATTATCGTATTATTCGTTTCCAATATACATTACTGATTCTTATTTGTCAAGACTTTTATGAAATTTTAAGAAAGGGAATATAATAGGTGGTATTAACTGTCCTAGGAACTATGTCTTCTGAAATGATAATTCTGAGAATATTCAGATAAATTATTTATTGTGAACATTCTCGTCAAGTTGCATCAACCAAATATTGCGTAATTCGTATGGAAATCCTTCTAGCTGGAAGCCGACTTTACCTGCGTGTGGTTTGCATTTTGTAACGCGATTTTGAACGATACCGTTGACCATACACTTAATAGTACTATCACGGCAAATTATATCAACGATATTCCATTGCCCGATCGGCTTTTCACTGTCCGATTTCTGGTGCTTGAGCAGAGGTGTCTTCGCTTCAGGTGCACTGGAGAGCGGCTCGGCGAATTTCGCTCCTGCCATTGGAAGCAGGTCGCCAGCATGCATGATCTTCATCTGAACTTGAAAACACAATGGCCATGTATTTCGATCAATCGGTCCAGAAGCAACGTGGATAAGCACACCACTGTTACTATTTTTTGCAGTGTCATTCGGCCATCTATACTCTATATGTAGCCTGTAGTTTTCGTATGAATTGATAGTTGCCAGATATCCAATTGGCTTCCCGGCAACAGCAAACACACTATCCGATTCAATCTTACAAACAGATTTAATATCCGTAGAAGAATTAGTGACGAGTTCCCAGCCGGTATAATCCTTACCGTTCCAGAGTTTTATAGTTTTGGATGATGATTGACCATATATTGATATAGTGATGAAAACAAGAATTATTACTACGGAAAATAAGCGCATCATAAAATGAAATCCATAAAGTGATTGTGTTTAATAATACGAATATAAATCAAATTAGGTTTTTAACAATAGTGGCTGTGACATTTAAAGTGCAATCACTGATTTCTTTATTGCATAATCGGAACTACTTTTTCCTGCATTGGCAATCCGGTAACAATCACTTCCCGATTCTTCGAGATATAGACATCGATTTCGCTACGAACACCAAATCTATCGCGGAGATAAATTCCCGGTTCAATAGAAAATGACGTCTGAGGTATAATGGTGCGCTCATCACGAGTTTCAAGATTGTCCATATTTGCACCGTTGCCATGCACTTCCTCCCCTATCGAATGTCCGGTGCGATGTACAAAATATTCTCCATATCCATGCTGTGTGATAAAATTACGTGCGGCATCATCTACTTCGTATCCGTGAATAATCTTTCCCGCTTTTATTGATGAATGAACGAAATCTAATGCTGCATCACGTCCGCCCTTTACGATCTGAAATATATTTTCGAATTCACTTGGGACTGTATCTCCAAGGAATCCCATCCAAGTTATATCGGCATAAACCGATCGCGGTTTATCTTTCTTAGCCCAGATATCCAATAGTACAAAATCGCCCTTATGCAAAGGAGAATGAATTTCCTTGGTTGGTTCATAGTGCGGATTCGCGCTATTTGCATTTACAGAACAATTCGGGTCGCTCGATGTTACTAACCCGCGTCTCTTGAACTCTGATGACATGAACTGTTGAACATCGTATTCTGTAATCGCAGTATTCGATTTTATATTCTTGCGAATAAATCCAAACGTTTCATCAACTATCTGACGTAGATGTGTTGCACTCTCAATGTTGTCCTGCAATTGTTCATCATCCCACCGTGCTTCAAAGTACTGGATAAGATTTGCTGATGATACTATTTCAACTTTCGCACCTCTAACAAGTTCAATAATACCGGCATCAATAGTTGATACATATGGAATCGCGCATCGAGGCGAATATTCCATCGCAACTTGTTTCGCTCCAGAAAGAAGTTCCTTAAGCCCTTCTTCCAGCGAACGCCAACTGAGATAGATACTTTTGTCGCCAGGGAGCGCATCCAAGTTCCACTCTTCAATCCGATGAACTAATTTTTTGGGTGCACCGTGTGCCGGAATATAGTAGAAATACCTTCGCGTGAACATGATATGTTTGGAAAGCGCAAGAAGACGAGTAGCAAATATATTCGAATCGCGAAAGTTATATAAAAGCCAACCGTCTATGCATTCTGCCTGTAATACTTTTTGGATTTCGCGAATCAACTCGGAGTAATCTTTCGATGGTGTCATTGAATTATACCTTTCAACCGATCAATATTTATTTCATTCAGCGGAAACGCTTATATATAAAAATCCCGTCCTGATAAATCGGGACAGGATCAATGTACAACTCAGTCAGTCACTTTCCAACTTGTTCCACTGGAACTTGTTCTGTAGTGACTTTTTCCGCTTTTTCGTCAGTTGCATTTGCAACGGTTACGGCTTTTCGTCTACCGTTCTGACGTTT
>JBEKLV010000218.1:0-5468 GCA_050008835.1 Bacteroidota bacterium
ACAAGACCTGCAGCTTGCATTGGATAAGGCGGCAACAGATGCCCGGGCAGAAATTGCACGTCAAGTAGAAATTAAAGTTGAGGGATTACAAAAAAGATTCCAAGAAGAAACCGGTACAAATACCGATGCGCAATTATTGGAGCAATTCACTCAAGCGAACAAAACAGTTGTTTCAACCGGTCTTTCAGGCACGCAGATTACAAAGCAGAAACAATTGCAAGATGGCAGTCTCTGGCGGGCGTATGTGCTAGTTGAATATCCGGTCGGAGCTGCGAACCAAGCATTGTTACAGCAAATAAAGAAAAACGAACAACTCTACACTCGTTACCGTGCAACTCAGACGTTTAAGGAATTAGATGATGAAGTGAAGAAGTTAGATGATGCTAAGAAAACGCAGTAATTGCATTATGACAGTTGGTCGTTTTCTTACTCGATTCATATTTATATTCATTATTATATTAGGGCTTGCAGGTTCTCTGCAGGCCCAGCATTATCCTGATTGGTTTTTAAATCCGACATTGATTCATTGTATCCATTCTGTCAGTGGAGTTGCAGAGAAATCTTATTTGTCCGATTCTGCGATCAGCTATGCAATAAGCAATGGATTAAACCAGCAAAACATCAATAATGGTATAGAGGTGCAGGCAGAAACCTCGTACTGGGGAACAGAAGCGGGCAAGTATTGCCTCTGGAGGAAATACGAAGAAACTCCATGCAATAAAATAATTGATAACCAAGATTTTCAAAGGAATACGAAAAAAATATTTAAGAATGAAAATCTTGTTTTTGTTCTCTTAGTAGATTCAATGTGTGAAGTATCAGAATATGGTGTTCAGTCAGTAGATGTGAAGAGAGTTAGTACTCCCCAATGGGTTGAGCACATACCTGAATCGTCAACCTATTGGTATGCTGTTGGTATTGCACCAAAATACTATTACGAAACCAGCAGTTGGTCCCAGGCGGAACAAGAAGCTCGAAAATATTTAGCATTTTCTGAGGGTATCTCCATTAAAGACGTGACAAAAGTAAGCGGTTCAGGAGAATCGAAACAGGTTTTGGTAGTGGAAGTTGAACTGAAAAATATCGAAGTTGTTGCACGCTGGAGAAACATAAAAAACGATTTGTTCTATTGCCTGTTGCGGTGCCCGAAACAATAAAAGGAGCGTCCGAGAATGAAAATGAAATATCATATTTTTATACTCTTCCTTTTTTTAAATGTATTTGGAAATATATGCCTTAGCCAAATCAAAAACGATGTTACAGATAAATACTATGTCGGCAGTGCAATGGGCGATGATCTACAGAAGGTACGGGCAGCTGCACTCGAAAATATGATTCAGAAAATTCAAATGTTCGTGCAATCGGAGTTCAAGCGGTATAAAGAAGAAAAAGCCGCTGAGTACACTGACTCAACTGTAGCTTCCGTTATTGCTCGCTCTTCGATGAAACTTTCTGAAGTGGAAGAAGATGTAACGAATCCAAAACCTGGACTGTATCGCGTCACGAAATATGTCTCGAAGATTATTGTCGATCAGATGTTCGAGATGCGGCGTCAGAAAATTATAGAACATTTGGATATTGCTGGGACTGAACTAGGAAAGGCAAAAGCCGGGGGTTCTGTGAATCTCGCATCTGTTTTAGATAATTACTATAAAGCGTTTCTTTTGCTGTTCACATTACGGGATCATGATACATTGAGCTATGTATTCCACTCGGATGAGGCGCCGTATGTAAGAGTGTCTAAAGATTTAAAGGCGGGAATTCCTTATGCATTGGAAAATGTGATCAATGGGATCCATGTCCGCCCCATAAAGCATATTGAGGACGCCAATACTGTTTGGAAGTGCGCAGTCGATTTTAAAGGCATTCCTGTTACGAATATGCAGTATTCATTCTACGACGGTGCAGGAAATACTTATTGCGATATACGAAACGGCGAAACGTTGATGACATTTTTCTTCCCTACGAGAGAAAACCGTGAACGCGATATTGATGTAAAAATTGAATATAGAGATGAAGAAAATAGCGATGAATTATTGGAGATCGCTAAGACGCTCAGTGCAAAAGAAAAATTGGCGGAAAATGTAACATTCAAACTTCCAGCAGATGAGATTTCTGTACCCATCAAAAAGATAGAACCTAAAAAAGACAGCACCGTCTCTACACAAATTACCGGAATTCCATCATCGATTCGTGAATTGATCGCTGTTCAAGAAAACTGGAATAAAACAAAACCAGTATTGATGGAATTAAATAGGCGAAAGTGTATTATCGTGGGGCGAAAAGAAGACTTTGAGTCCACTGAAGGGCTTTTTGTATTAACGGTAGATAAAAGCGGCGCTGTAACATTGCTGCAATGCAGCAAAGAAAAGTTGTGTGATCTCTTGAGCAAGAAGGAATTCTCACTTCAAGATTTTACGGGTCGTCCTATATATTGGATTGAAGCTCTAAAGTAACCAAGGAGTATAAAATGCATAAACATTTTTTACTACTCTTGGCAGCGTTTTTATGTCTTAACTTCACCTCTCTGGCACAATCGATTGAGGAGTTGATCGCGGCGGGGAATAAAGCGTATTCGATTTCTGATTACGAAAAAGCAGTGCCCCTATTTGAAGGGGCTATCAAAGAAAACAAATTACTGCCGTCTAATGTATATCTTACTTTGGGACGCAGTTATGAAGCGCTCCATAAATATGAAGAAGCAATTGTATTATATACAAGTATGGAAGATAGAGGCACGCCACAAATTTACTTAGAACTTATCTCACTTCTTGTAGAAAAGCTGAAAAGGATAGATGAGGCACGTGGTGTTTTGAACAAACTACATCAAAGATATCCTAATCACCCGGAAAATTATATTGCTATTTATAAAATCTTACTAGCCAATGGTGATAATCGTGGCGCTATTGATAGTCTGCAAAGGGGAATGTCTCTATTCCCTGATGACAACTTTTCTTTTTACAAAGAATGCTGTCTATATTTTTTGAGAATTAAGGCCTATGATAGTATCAATGAGTTATATGATAAAACTGATCAAAAGATAAAATGTAAATCATCATATTTTTTACTTTTTACCGATATTATTGATTCACTTTTTGCGAACAAAAAAGAAGATCTTGCAAGAAATATTATAAAACAACTAAGAGAACTGAATTGTTTAGACGAGAACAAATTATTTAACTTATTTAAATGTTTTCGTACGATGTGCGATACAAATGCCGCTTTAGAATATGGAAATAAATTGCTGATATTAAACCCGAAGAATGAAAATTATTATTACGTGATCGCACAATTGGAGGAAGATAACGGCAACCTTATAAAAGCTTTGGATATTTATAAACAACTCTATAAAGATATCGGAAGCGATATCAATACAAATAAATTCTTAAATTTATTCTTAGCCATTGCAAATAAGTATCAGAGACAAGGAAAGTATCAGGCAGCGATAACATTATTGTTGGATGTCCCATTCAGATTTCGGAATAATCCACGGAGAGACTTTGCATTGGCGAAGCAGTATTACCTCCACGGCGATTACGATAAAACACAACGGTATGCAGAGGCTTCTTTAGAAGAATATAGAAATCAGCAAAAAACAAATCATTTGGATACAAATATTTATATAAACACAGGATTATGCTATTTACTTATGGAGGATCT
Source organism: Bacteroidota bacterium (assembly GCA_050008835.1). Taxonomy (GTDB): domain Bacteria; phylum Bacteroidota; class Ignavibacteria; order UBA10030; family UBA10030; genus Fen-1298. The sequence continues at coordinate 3,661 of JBEKLV010000218.1, forward strand.
CGCTAACGCAGAAGGTGAATTCCAAAAGCACCTGAATCGCGCCAATAAAACCGAAAAGGAAGAAGCTATCCATCGGCTTCGTGAATTGGCATCTGAAAATATCAATAAGCCCGATGCAGAGTATATTTTAAAAAAGTATTATGGACAACCGACAGAGATAGCTGTACATTCTCAAAACACGCCAATGGAAAAATCGCAATTAATCGGACAAATGGCACTTGATTCATTTGGTGCATCCACCAAAATCAATCCTGAATCTGATAAAGTGTATGTGCTGGTCCATTCGCAAATTCCAAATTTACGATTCGACAGCAATCGGAAGATATATCAGGTGAATCAACTTTCTTCCGGAGACTGGGAATTATGGGTCCCGGCAGGTACCCATATACTTAAAATCACTGCAGATGGTTTCCAACGTCTGGAACTTCCTCCGATGAACTTCGGCAAAAGGCGAAGTTATGAAATGACGATCAAAGTCGCTACCAGTTCACCAGAACCATAAAGAGATGCAAATAGACATCAAATGAATTTCATTAATTCACTCAACCTATAAACGAATCGATCTCTATGAAGACACAGTACCTCTTTCGAAACCTAATATTATTTCTTGCCGCTTCGGTATTCATCGGATTTGCACAGGTGAAGCCCAAAGTATCTCTTATCGGCGGTGATAACGTTCCAGCTCTCAAGCAGAAATTTACTCAGACTCTTGAAACCATACTTCTTGAGCTTAACCGAGTGAACAAAGGGAAAGGCGATCTTAATTCTTTAAAGAATTACTTCTCCGAAGAATCCTTCCGGTTATTAAGCCAATATGTGGACCAAAATCATCCATATACTGCTCGAAAACAATATTCACCGCAAGTGATTGAACGGGAGCACGGACAATTTTTCGATATCCGCAGCATTGCAATGACTGTTAATTTAGGCGAAACAGAAGCGAGTCCGACACAAAATCTTATTTTAACGTTTTCGCAACAAGGATCAGTTGTCTCGTTTCGCAGTATGCTTCCCAATATCGACTACGAACATATGATCTCTGAAGGTTTAACATCGGTCGATTCCTTGACTAGAGGACGGGTGTTAGACTTTATGGAGCAATTCCGAATGGCGTACAATGCTAAGGATACCGCTTTTCTCGAGAAAGTGTATTCCGACGAAGCATTGATCATTGTCGGAACGGTCTTGAGGCCCAAAGGTCAATCGGATGATTTCTCAAGGATGACATTACTGAAGGAAGATAAAGTGAAGCTTATTCAGCAAAGCAAGAGGGAATACATTAATGGTTTGAAGAAAAATGCATTTAAGAATTCTTTTTTAAATGTTCGATTCGAAGATGTGAAAGTACTCCAACACGAAAAGATACCAGAACTCTATGGTATTAGTTGCAAACAGTATTGGAACTCTTCAAAATACTCAGATCAAGGGTACTTATTTTTAATGATGGATTATCGGAAGCCCGATACACCTATTATCCACGTTCGTTCATGGCAGCCACAGGCGTTTGAAGATGGTTCGGTTGTCGGTTTATATGATTTTGATGTGGTAGGCTATAACAAATGATTCTTGAGAATCTAATTACAATGCTATCATTTCTGTGAGTGAAATCATCAGAAATCTGAAAACGGAGAGAATTATACAGGATGCATTGTCATTAGCAAAGAACTCGGGATCGTATGAAAACCATTCTTTTGTCCTTCAATACGCTTGAGGATGCTCAGAAAATGGTTTTCGTCTTGATTACTAACGGGAAGAATCTTAATATATATTCAATTAAACGTGATCCAGTGGGATATTTTAGTGGGACG
>JBEKLV010000219.1:0-5461 GCA_050008835.1 Bacteroidota bacterium
GAAGTGCGGCGTGCCGGCTCATCAAATTCTTGCGCTTACCTTCACCAATAAAGCGGCAAATGAGATGAAGAAACGCATCATCAAGTTGGTGGGCGATGATGCGGGCAGTCTATGGATGGGTACCTTTCATTCAATGTTCGCACGAATTCTCCGTAAAGAATGCAGGCATTTAAAGTTCACGCCATCGTTCACAATCTACGATGCTGACGATTCGCTTAGTACTATAAAAAAAGTAATGGAGAAACTAAATCTGCCGACTCAGCAATTCAATCCCGTAGCGATTCGCTCCCGCATCAGTATAGCGAAGAATCAATATCTCTCACCGAGTAAGTTTGCCGAAACAGTGCACGAACTCTTCGATGAAAAGGCAGCGCTTGTTTATTTAGAATATCAGAAAACACTTCAGCGCAGTAATGCTATGGATTTTGACGACCTTCTGGTAAAACCAATTGAGCTATTTGAAAAGAAAAAAGAAGTGCTGGAAAAATATCAGTACCGCTTCAAGTTTATTTTAGTAGATGAATTTCAAGATACTAATCGCGCACAATATCAGGTTGTCCGGTTACTAGGCAATATGTTTAAAAATATTGCAGTCGTTGGGGACGATGCTCAAAGCATTTATTCCTTCCGTGGCGCAGATATCCGCAACATTTTAGATTTTCAAAAGGATTATCCTAACTGTCAGCTTTTTAGATTAGAACAAAATTATCGCTCTACAAAATCGATCATATCTGTAGCAGATGAGTTAATTCACTTCAACAAAGAACAGTTGAAGAAAAATCTGTGGACTGCTAATCCTGTGGGTGAACCGGTAACGATTGTTCATTGCGTCGACGACCATGAAGAGGGAAGTCAAATTGTCCGTGCCATCCAGCAGGAAAGCCATCGGCGCAAACTTGATCTGAAAGATTTCGCGGTGCTGTATCGAACAAACGCTCAATCGCGAGCGTTGGAAGAAGCTTTTAGAAAAAATGCGATTCCATATGAAATTATCGGCGGCACGCGATTCTACGAACGCAAAGAAATTAAAGATGTGCTTGCATATTTGCGTCTGCTAGCGAATCCTACAGACGAAGTTAGTCTATTGCGCGTCATTAATTATCCAGCACGCGGAATAGGTGATGTAACAATTGAGCATCTGCAGAAATATGCATCGCAGCACTCGCTTACTTTATTTGACTCATTAAAACGACTTAATGCAGTAACAGAGTTGACAGACCGAGCAAAGAATAGTCTGACGCTATTCAGAGCGATTATTGATAAGTATCAAGCATTACGTCCGCAGATGACGTTCAGCGAATGGGCGCGTTCTCTAGTAGATGAATTAGGAATTCTATCAATCTTTAAAGAAGAGCGTACGACTGAATCAATGGGACGGTGGGAAAATGTGCAGGAGTTACTCTCGGCAATTTCTGAATTTAGCAGCGACAAACCGGACGGTACTCTTGAATCGTTTCTTGAAGAAGTAGCGCTCGTTTCCGATATCGACACTTGGGAAGACGAACATAATGCCGTTACATTGATGACACTGCATGCATCAAAAGGATTGGAATTTCCCGTTGTGATAATTGCAGGATTAGAGGAAGGGCTTCTGCCGTTTTATTCCAGTACCATAGAATCTTTAGATTTAGAAGAAGAGCGACGATTATTTTATGTCGGAATTACAAGAGCGGAACAAAAGTTATACATCACTTATACCGCCCTTCGGTATAGATTTGGTGATGTAACTTATCCAAGTGAATCACGATTTCTTTCCGAACTAGGCATGGAAAATATCGAACGCGTCGGTAGAAAAGCCCAGCATCGACACGCAGCTGAAGCATCGTTTGCATTCGATAAACCTACAGGGCGGCGAGCGGCGCATCATAAGAAGAGTGAAGAAGCGGCATTCTTTAGTGATGCCATGCCGGACTATGAATCGGAATCACAAGAACAATTTGAGGTCAAACGCGGTGCAGTTGTGGAGCATGAAATATTTGGTATCGGACGTGTAACAAATGTCATTGGAAAAGGGGATGCGCAAAAAGCTATCGTGCAATTTGACAGTTGTGGAACGAAAACCTTGATTGTCAAATATGCACGGCTTCGCCCTGCCTGAATGATTCTATTAAAAACTCGAAACTACGCAGCATTTTAATTAAATAACGGAATAATTCCCACTCCTCGAAGGAGAGGGTTACTTGTTCGCCAGCTTTGTGGCGGAGGGTGAGATCAAATAGAAGTTCTATGACCCCACCTTAGTCCTCCCCTATTAGGGGAGGAGAAAATATTGGAAAAATTTGAAAATATCCAAGAACATACTGAATAGGCAAAAAAATCCTTCTTACTTCTCTGAATTTACTGTACCGCGAGAACTCGTTCGTAGTATTTTTCATACTGGCTGATAATTATTGAAGATTCAAATTCGATTGCACGTTTGCGCGCTGCTTCTGCAAAGAGCTTATGTTTGGATGGATTCGTGAGCAAATCAATTGCATAGCGAGCCATTCGATCAATGTCGCCAAACTCGGCAATAAATCCGGTCTGACCATGCACTTGAAGTTCGGGCAATCCGCCGACACTGGAGGAAATGACGGGCACTTCACACGCCATCGCTTCGAGTGCGGATAGTCCAAAGCTTTCCGATTGACTTGGCATTAAGAAAAGATCAGCAGTGGAAAGAATTGGCACTAACTCTACTTGTTTCCCGAGAAAACGAACTTTCTTTTGAATTCCAAATTCGCGGCACAACATTTCGCATTGTGAGCGGTCTGGACCATCACCAATCAAAATAAGATTGCTCGGTATTTTCTTCTGTACTTCATTAAAAATTCGAATAACATCCATCACGCGTTTCACAGGACGGAAGTTTGAAGTATGCATCAACACTTTTTCATTTTCTGATCCACACTTCAAACATAATGTATCCGATTGCAGTCGTTTGTATTTTGCGGTATCGATAAAATTCGGGATGACTTCAATCTCTTTATTAATCCCATAATTCGTTAGCGTCTTTTCTTTAAGAAAGCGAGAGACAGCCGTTACTCCGTCACTCTGCTCGATGCTGAATTTCATAATCGGCAGGAAGCTCGGCTCTAATCCCACAAGAGTAATATCAGTACCATGCAAAGTAGTAACGATTTTGATGTGATCACCCATGATTTGTTTTGCTAAATATGCGCTTGTGGCATGGGGAATCGCATAGTGGCAATGCAGCAGATCCAATTTCTCATATCGTGTTACTTCCACCATTTTACTAGCGAGCGCAAGTGTGTAAAGCGGAAAGTCGAAGAGCGGATAGTTTGACATCTCCACTTCGTGATAGACAATGTTATCCTGAAATCCACTCAAACGCATTGGCATTGCATAGCTGATGAAATGAACTGAATGGCCGCGGCTGGCAAGCGCTTTACCAAGTTCGGTTGCAACAACGCCGCTGCCGCCGTATGTGGGATAGCAAGTGATACCGATTTTCATATTAACCTCATTCTTGCCAAAAAGGTAGGTAGAAATCGTGTTACATTCAAACAGGAATGGTCACCCCAAAAATTACTTCGTTAAAATAATCTTTTTTATAGAGATGTATAAGCCTGACTGCATTTTACACAAATATACTCCGCTGCTGAAAGTTGAAGCATTCCATTTTGTTTCGTAGGTACCAGCAGGTTTAATTTCATTTACCAAAGTAGCTACTTCTTTCCCAAGTATATTAAACATTTTAATTGATACCAAAGCTTCTTTCTCCAATTTATAAGTAAAGTTTGTAGTTGGATTAAAAGGATTGGGATAATTTTGCAGTAGGTTGCTTTTTATCGATTGTTCTCCAATCTCCTGCACTTTTGTTGTTGTTGGAAAAGAAAATTCTGCTGGCGCAAGGGCGCGTTTTGATACCTTGACCATTCGTATTGCACCATTGAACCAAGAGCGTGGATCTTGTCGAGCACCGATCGCAGTTTTGCCATTTGCATCTATGGGTAAATAGGTAACCGGACCGGACAGTAGTTCTACACCGTCAACAAATTGCCGCATAGTTCCATTGCTGTAGGTGAGCGCAACATGATGCCATTCCCCCGAAGAATGACTTTTAGAAGAATCTACCAGCGTTAGATTAGATGATTCTGATTTGATGTAAGTATCAAGAAGCCATCGTTGACTTTGCAGCTGGCGAATCTCCAGTAAAATACGTCGATTGTCATTTAACAGATTTCTGATATGAATAAATCGCTGTTCATTATTTGTGCCAGCCAGAATAGTTGAATCAGGCCTGAAATAAACTTCAACAGTGAATGCTGTGTCGGTGCCAATTGGATTACAATTTACAAGCAGGGCGGTGCTGTCATAACATGAGAACAAAGCAGCTTTGCCATACACCGTTTCTATGATTTTCGGCAATTTGAGAAGTGCGGTTGTTGTGTATCCACCGATACTATCTGTGCGGTCGAGAAACCAAGTTGTTGATGCTGTATTTATTTGAGCGGCAAGAAAAAATACGACAAGACCATTCAGAATAATTGGAAAAATAAACCTTCTAATCACATCACATTAACCTAATAGAAATAAATAGTGATTTAAATGTTTAAATAAGAATGATTATTTTATAAGCACCATCTTTTTAACCTGTGAGAATTTGTCCGCCGTAAGCTTATAGAAGTACACTCCGTTTGAATGATGTGCTGCATTCCAAGAAACAGTATAAGTACCCGCGGCTTTTTCTCCGTTAACTAATGTTGCAATTTCCCGTCCTGATATATCATAAATTACAAGTTTAACAGAACTTGCTTTTGCAATCTGATAGGTTATCATTGTTGCCGGATTAAATGGATTGGGGTAATTATTTTTTAACTCAAATGATGAAATAGTTGATGTATTTTTATCATTCACACCGGTTGCATTCCCGGTAGTTGTGAACTTCAATCCCATAACTCTATTGCCTTTATATAAAGGATTTGGTTGAACTTCACAGATATTAAGACTGAATGAATATTTCCCAATACTTTGATATGATTTGACGAGTAATTTGTTGGTGCCTTGTTGAAGATTGATAATACATGTATCATCACTAAAAAATTGATTACCGGTAAAAGATCGTGTGCCGGAGTAATTATAAACAACTGTACCATTGAGATAAATTTTTAGAGCTTCATCTGAACCAACCCAAAGTTCTGCTTGTTTAGCAGCCGGGGCAGTAAAATATGTGAATGCATAACTTACTGCCGATTGACTGCCTAGTGTTGTATAATAATCATTCAGTAATATTTGATCATCAGTAAAATAGATTGGTAGACTCCATCCATTGACCCCAGCTGTTGGTGCTAAGGTTGCTTCGTTAGAAATGAAAGGATAATCCATTGGATTGCTGATTCCGCTCGTGAGATAATAATTAGTTAACAACCATGTTCTGTTACTTTGACCATAGGAAGAAGTGTTCGTTGTGCTAAAAGGTTGAACATATCTGAAAAGTCTCTTGGTCTGGTCGATCGTT
>JBEKLV010000022.1:0-23417 GCA_050008835.1 Bacteroidota bacterium
GGGCAGTAAGTGTTTTCTGCCCAATGGCCACCGACATTTCCAAGATAAACATATTTGATTCCTGCTTCTTTTGCGATTTCATGTGCCTTTTCTAATGTAACTGTTGGAGTTGATGGAAGCTGACTGAGTTTGTAAAGCGGAGTGAAACGGCTAAAATGCAAGGGCGCATCGGACAAACCGTTAATACACAACCACTCGCACATCCGTTTTATAGTGTCTAAGTTGTCGGTCCACGTTGGGATGACAAGGTTTGTAATCTCTAACCAAACACCTTCTTCATGGAAAATTTTTAGTGTTCTGAGTACAGGGGCAAGTTTTCCGGCACTGAGCTTTGTGTATATTGCATCATCGAAAACTTTTAAATCGATGTTTGCCGCATTCATCACCTTGCATAATTGACGAAGAGGTTTTTCGTTAATGTAACCAGCGGATTTCCATACGTTGTGAATTTTCTGCGCATGCGCCAATTTTGCGGTATCATAGGCATATTCATAGAACGTCACCGGCTCAGAATAAGTGTAAGCAATAGATTCACAGCCCGCATTAATGCACGCTTTAACAACTTCCTCCGGCATTAAATCGACGTTATCGGATTCCTTTGGACTAACTTGCGAGATTTGCCAGTTTTGGCAATTGAGGCACCGGAAGTTGCATCCTGCAGTAGCTATAGAGAATGCATGAGTTGCCGGAAGAAAATGGAAAAAGGGTTTTTTCTCAATCGGGTCAATATGCACCGCACACGGATTACCATACGCAATGGAATAGATTTTTCCATTGCTTGCAACACGATTACGGCAGAATCCAACATCGCCATCATTCAGAAACAAACAACCGTGCGGACACTTTTCACACTGTAACCCGTCGCCCGCTTTTATGTAGAAGAGCGCTTCCTTGCTGAACTTTCCTAAATCGTTGTTCGATGAAAGTGAAGACCAAATTGGTCTGTATGCACCGAGGGCAAGGCCACCTGCACAGAAAGCGCACTGGCGGAGAAATTCGCGTTTGGTGATCGAGTGTGGTTGTATGAACTCGTTTTTAATATCCATGACACAATTTTATATCAAAACGACCAGCAACTACATGAACTACTTACTATTTGCTACTACTTCTCTTCACTGAAAACCAATGCTTCATACACAAATAACTCTGCATCCTTCCAGCCATCCCAACCAATACCTGCTTTGTCCTGAGCGCAGTGGCCCAGGAATTCTTCCTTCGTCCAGCCGGTTTCTGTTGCCACTTGTGGAAGGAATGTTCCTGAGCGGTATCCTTTTCGGATATAAATACCGTGCTTGCCAAGTTCTATTTCATCTATTGAGCTAATTCGCCGCATTGGTGTGAGCACGGAGATTTCTATTTCAAGTTCTGGAATTTCGTTCAATTCAACAGGCAAGAAGCGAGAATCCTGTGTTGACGATGCAATTGCCATATCCTGCACAACTTTGTAGAGCGGCTCGCTCGCATTGAATCTCCCAATACATCCGCGCAAGTTGCCGTTTTTTTTCAGAGTGACAAATGCACCGCAGTTTGTTTTTAATATTGACGAAAAATTCTTTTCGTTTATTTCAGGCTTCGTGTTATTCTTCACATAATGCTCAATTGTGTTAAGAGCAATCGTCAGCAGATCTTTCTTGTCTTTATCAGTAAGTTTGAATTCCGATCGTCCCTTCTTCTCTTTCAATGAGATGGCAATTGCATTGTAGCCAACAACTCGGTTTTTATCTCCATATTCCGTGTCACCGGAATTTTTGTATTGAACATGAGTAAATGCAACATCCGCATTTCTTTCCGTCATGTAAAGCAATGTCAACACACTTGTCCAACCGCAAAGGCAGGTTGCGAGATTGGAAATACCTTTTTGCTCATAATTCGCCATCGAGCGGATAAGATTCTCTGGTGAATTTGTGAGAATCGCATCAGCGGTGGCTTTATCGATGATCTTTGCATCTGGGTAAGATGGATAGTGTGAGAAATCTGTGCTGATGACAAAAAGGTTCTTCGTGTTCAAGTATGGTTGCAAAGCTTCGGCAATGCGCCGGCAGGTTTCCGGAGATTGAGTTCCAAGAATAATTGGCACAATTCTAAAATCCTTCTTCAATCGATGTTGAAGAAAAGGAAGCTGTACTTCTAAACTGTGTTCGCGGGCATGTGCATCTGTTCGATTGGAGAAAACACTGTTATTCTTGATAAGCTCATCGGCAAGCTTGGTGTTCACCTTCACTGTGCCAAGCGGTGTTATAAAATTGCCCTGAGAGTAAATCGACGCACCTTCAAAAGCAACATAGTGACTCGAACCGAGGATGAAGATATTCTCATATTCTTTCGTCGGATCAATCTGGTTAAACGACGATGCTGCTACTTCACCGGAGAAAACATATCCCGCATGTGGAGAGATGACAGCAATAATGTTTTGAATATCTTTAGATGGGACAGCATTTGTGAAGAGCTGTTTCAATGTTGCATTGAGTTCTTCCTGCCTGGCGGGATAGAACGAACCTGCAACAGCGGGTTGTCGGTCGATTTTGTTTTCTTGTGATTGGCAATCGGCACATAAAAGCAGGAAGCAAGAAGCAATGACCGTAAGAGTCTTAGTTCTATGCATAAGGTGAGCCCTACATTATTCGGCAGAAACTTAACGAGAAGAATGAAGAGTTGCAAGCTGAGTTTATTGATCGATAGAAGCTGATTCACCCACAAGTAATTATGCTGTGATCTATTTCTTCTTCTCTTAATTAAGATGCAGAATTAGCTAATTGAACAGATAACCATAATTCCATTTGTTTTGTTTTTTCTATATTGCCCAACCGACCACCTTGATTTCCGCTACCGTGGGATCTTCTGCCGCCGCCAATGCTGCCTTCTTCTCCAGGATTGTCTTCGCCCATGCCTTCGCCATGGTCATGTCCGCCTCCAGCGCGTATGCCGCCTTTGCTTTGTTCTGGTTTGAATTCACCAGTTTCAAATTCAATTCCGATGCGGTGCACTGAAATCGGTTCGATGGCAAATGGATGCTCGGAAGTTTTATTTAATGGTACACATAATTCATAAACTAATGCCTCGTTTATACGGCTAATTTTCATACGGATACCAGGTGCTTCTAATGCTGAGAACCGTTGAATATTTTCTTTCTTTGGACCAATAATTTCCATTTCAGGAAACTCTTGGTCAAGAAATGTGTGAAGTTTTTCATCGTTAGTATCAAGAGAAAATCCGCCATGTGTTTCTTGCCGGCTTATTGGATATTTGATGCCAAACGTATGATTTTTCCCGTCTTCTCTATCAAACCAAACCGTCAAACCCTGTCTCATAATTTGCATTTGAGTAGATCGATTTTGGGTTTTCAGAAAAATGTAGACAAATTTATCATCGTTCCGCACACCATAGACCATATCGGATTCTTTATCGTAATATAATCCGCGCCGCCATTCGGAGTCGGTGCCATCAATATTCATCCCACCCTGCTGCCAATCGCTGGCAAGTTTAAGACCACTGCTGCAACCATTCAGCAGAATCAATAGCGCCGACATCACAAGTAAGAAAAGAGATAACTTGCGTATGTACGATCGTCGTTTTAACATCGCTGTGTTCATCATTCTTCCATTTACCTTCTGATAGTTCCTTTGTTTACAGATTAAAATACATAAATATGACGAACGAAAAATGCCTTAGTTCCATAAATGAAATAATTTATACAAGGTTGTTAATAAATAGAATAATTTAGGAAAACGTCTATTTCAATAATTGAGTTCATAGAAAAAGAATACTACCTTTTCTTTAGAAATAACACTTAGAAGGAATTAAAATAATGATATCACTCGCCAATACTATTGTTTTCATCACCGGTGCCAGCAGCGGCATCGGACGTTCGTGTGCTCGAGCATTTGCTGAAGCTGGCGCAGATCTCATTCTCGTCGCACGCCGTAAAAATCGGTTGAAAAAACTCGCAGAAGATTTAAAAAAACAATTCAATACAGAAACATTTATTGATGAATTAGATGTGCGGGACAACCGAGCTGTAGCCAAGTTTTATAAAAACCTTTCTGTCGAATGGCGGAATATCGATATTCTCGTCAACAACGCCGGATTAAGCCGTGGGCTGAATAAATTATATGAAGGGAAATTTGAAGATTGGGAGGAAATGATCGACACGAACGTAAAGGGGCTGCTTTACGTTAGCCGCACAGTGCTTCCCGGAATGGTAGAACGCAAGAAAGGCACAGTCATCAACATCGGTTCCATTGCCGGGCATGACGTTTACACCGGCGGAAATGTATACTGCGCAACCAAGCATGCTGTCGACGCGCTTACCAAAGGAATGCGGATGGATTTAGTCGATACACCAATTCGCGTTTGCACAGTTGATCCGGGATTAGTGGAAACAGAATTCAGCGAAGTACGTTTCCACGGCGACAAGGAGCGTGCAAAAAAAACATATCAAAACATGACGCCTCTAACGCCAGATGATATTGCAGATGCTGTTTTATTCGCAGCGACACGTCCACCGCATGTACAAATTGCCGAGTTAATCATTATGCCGACCGCACAGGCTTCGACAACGCTTGTGCATCGCGCACAATAACATGTTGAAAGTCGTTAGGTACGAAAAAAGGTTGAGAAGCTTATGGGGAAAAGACTTCGGGGACTTCGATGTGTCTATTCGATAATTTTATATTTATAAGCATATTTAACCAGCTCGATATTTGACCTTGCATTAAGCTTAGTCAAAATACGCTTACGGTAGGAGTTGACCGTATTTAAAGAAACCTTATACTCTCCGGCAATTTCTTTGGAACTTTTTCCTTCTGCCAGTCTTCGTAACACTTCATATTCGCGATCAGACAAATCTTGATGCTTTGGTTTATCTATGATTTCATCTATAATATCCGGAAGTTCCTGCTGAACTTCCGGACTGAAATATTTCAAACCTCGTGTAACAGTCCGTACTGCTTTGATTAATTCTTCCCCCGGTTCAGATTTTGTTAAATATCCAGATGCTCCCGCTTGTAATATCCTACGCGCATACTGTGATACAGGAACCATGCTCAAGACCAATACCGGTACTTTCGATTCGATGGCTCTGATCGAGTTAAGAATTTCAAGTCCACCTTTTCCTGGAAGATTGATATCGAGAATAATAATATCCCATTTGTCATTTCTTATTTGTTCCATGGCGTCTTCGTAGTTTCCTGCTCGCGCGAGTTTTGTAATATCGAAATTGTCAGTTAAAATGTGAATGATCCCTTCACGCGTAAATTCATGATCATCGACTACAAGCGCTCTCATAGTGAATTACTCTCCGCCATTGCCACCTTTGCCACTTCTGATTGATTTCCATTATGGATCGGAGCACTCAAAACAATGCAAGTGCCTTTCCCGGGATTGCTTGTGATCACAATTTTCCCACCTAACATCCGGGCGCGTTCCTGCATGCTCATAATTCCTAATGACTCAGGATGAACAATCATTTCCCGATCAATACCTTTACCGTTGTCTGCAATTTCCACCTGGAGCTCGCCGTTGTTCAATCGCATTGTAACTTCGGCGCTTGTTGCTTCTGAATGACGGGCGACGTTAGTCAACGCTTCTTGAATGATCCTATAAACACCCGTTGTCATCGCATCATCTAAGGATGGAAACTTATCTGTTTGTTTAAGTTTTATTTCGATAGAAGTTCGTTTAGTGAATTCACGTATATGCCATTCCACCGCCGCTTCCAATCCGACGGTATCTAATATTTTGGGCCTCAAGCCGGAAGAGATTCTCTGAACAGTTTTCGTCGTTGTATCGACCATAGCCCGTATAGCTTCGTACCGTTCTTTTACAATACTCTTCATTGCAGTATGTTTTCCCAACCAGAGCAGATCATACTTGATGCCCGTGAGCGCGCCTCCTAGTTCATCGTGCAGTTCTCGAGCAATCTGTTTTTGTTCTTCTTCCCGTGCAGCTTGCAGTTTTTCTGAAAATATTTGCATTTGGCGAAGCCGTTCGCGTTGAGCGGCTTCTATTTTGCGATGACTCCGTACCATCATCAGCACAAAAAATAAAAACAATCCCAGCATTACAATCGTAACGCTGAAAATTGCTATAAGTATTATGTTTGAGTCTGAGGACACAGGAAGCCTATTGTTATTAGGATATTAAAAATGATTTTAAGACTCCAATCTATCGAAGAAACAAGTAAAAAATTTTCTACAGAAAAATTAATGAGAATCCCGCGTAACGCAATAATTAACAATGTTCCTGCATAATAGATCACAAACGAAAGAAGCATCCAAAAACGATGATTATTTATTAAGGTCTGCGTTCGATTCCCGATTACAACGAATAGCGTATATCCTGCACTGAGTGCGAGAAGAACTTGTGAGGCGCTTGCTGTAATCGAATATAATCCATTCAGAGGTTCAAATGTACATTTTGCAATAATCCAAAAAAGTGTATATAGCAGCATTAGTATTTGAAAAAATCTCTTCGCCCGCTGCGATTCCTGCCAAACAGTTACAATAGATATGATAAATACATATTCTACGAGATAATAAGCATGGTGAAGCCCAAGAGTAAATTGATATCCTCTAATGAACCATATAAAATAAATGTCTACCGCAAATGCAAATACCAGATAAAAAAGGATAATATACATTTCTCGGTGTAAGATCTTTATTTTCGAAATTCCTATACCGATCGGTAAAACAGAACTGAAGATTGATATATACGTTAATAATGGATATGGATTCATCTGCTATACATATAGAAGTCGTTTCATCAACAATAATAAGTTTGTTGCGACATTCGAATTCCAATGCGGTGGTATTACCTGGTGTACAACTCCACCGCATTACACCACTATATTTAAGATAGCAAATGAATCTCGCTCTTGCAATCTAAGTATCCTAATTACCGCACCAGGGAGGACAAAGATCTGCCGGACCAGCTAAAATAGTTGGTACCATATCTTTACCATATTTATCAACTCCAACAATCGCGAATCCAGATCTGCCGTTTACATGTTTGGCGTAATACATGCGAACTCCTACACAGCCGGGTTGTTTCATGGTTTTTTCTACAACATCCTTCCCAAAATAATGGACAAGTACATCATTCGACGAAACAGAAATGCGATGTGCGTTGGCGAGAGCGGTTACATCCTGTTTTGAATTTGATTGTCCTGCATTAATAGATTTATCGGTTGATGGATAGACGAAGAGCATGATCACGCTTATTGCGAGGATCGAGGTAATAGCAAAAATTCTCTTTATAGACATTTTAATTCTCCTTAAGAAGATGATTTGTTTTTTTATTGGCGACCGACAGATAAAAAGTTTGTAATGTGAAAAATAAAAAAATAGTGGGCGGAGAACGGTTTAGCTGCGAATTTAAATTTTCAAACATCGTAGTCCTTTCGATGCATTTTATGATCAGCTACTAAAAAACGTGTGTCAAATTTTTATTATGCACATTTCAATCAACCTTTATTGACTGCCTTTCAAAATGAGTAATTCACATTATGCAAGATATTCATCATTGGATTTGCGCGTTGAACCTTATATTTTGATCAAAGGTAACATTGATAGATTACGTTCGTTAAGCCGGTGGTGTCTCAATTTTGGGAAACAAAAGTAAAAAAAACCATAATTCCCGCAATTTTCTTTGTGCTATACGAGCAAGTTAATACGTATTCTTGCCGTTATTTACACAATAAGTTACACCATAACATACTATTTGTCTGTCGTATTTTAACAAGTTGTTTGTAGCGATTTTTGTCATATACCTGTCGTAAAAATGCAGACGATTTGACAATATTTACACATTTAAACGTAATAAAATGGTTTAATAAAATTCCGGGATTCCGGGGGCAATAAGCTCGACAAGATAATTATCGTGGTTATTAGCTGTTTTTCATCACTTCACAATAAGATGATAGTGGACAACTTGTTCACAGTATGCTCCGAAACGGCCGAATTGTGTGGTAAAAATACGACAATGTACTTGTTGTAATACGACAAGGAGATAATTGCTTTTACTTACGTCTCCATTGTATATTGAGTTGCGCAGATTCTATATTTGTAACGAGAGCTGTAAAATTTTTAATAAGCGTTTTATTACACCAATATAATGTTAATGCACTTGCAAGATTTTAAATCCGGATACGGCATTCAATATGCATATGGACGAATATGGGAAAAGAGGCTGAGTAATATGAAAGAAGAATACAACCTGATGTCTGCTGAAAAAATTCTTCACGAAGCAACAAAAGTGTTTCAAGCCGCCCGTCAGCATGCCTCAGAACTTTCAGAGCGTGGAGTGACAGATGAGGAGTTTCATGCCATGCGTGTTCTTATTACTCACGTTGCTGCACGTACATATACTTCTTCACTGGGAAATAATATCAACTATGCTTCCGAAGTGCGCGACCTCAAAATTTATAAAGAAGTTATTGTCAGAATGGCTGAGATGCGATTTGGCCACACAAGCAATGTGCTGAACGAATTCAAATATGCCGGACCGCATAGTTTGTATATTTGATATGCTTCGCATTCAAAAGATTTTTCCCCGGTAATTGATAGATGTAAGTGGAATTCGCGTAAGAAAAAATACTTCGTAATCCCGATTGATTTTACACGACGTAGGTTATTTACAAAACCGACTACTTCTGCTTTTTACAACATACATTAAAGGAGGATACAATGAGACCACGTAAATCCATAGCACCCACAAAATCAGTACAGAAGTTCCATTATGGCTGGGTTCCAGACGTGCCCGACCAGCGAGATCTTCTTTACGGCGCAGTGCGTCCCGCTCCTTTAGAGCTTCCATCACATATAGACTTGCGACCGACGTGTTCGCCTGTGGAAAACCAAAGTACTCTCGGAAGCTGTACGAGCAATGCTCTTGCCGGTGCAATTGAATTTCTTGAACGAAAGGACGGAGTTCAATTCGTAGATGCGAGCAGATTGTTTATCTATTATAACGAACGGGTTATGGAGGGAACCGTCAAGTCGGATGCAGGGGCAATGATACGCGATGGAATTAAAACGTTGAAGAACCAAGGGGTGTGTTCTGAAACAAACTGGCCTTACATCGTTTCAAAATTTGCAATTAAGCCGAGCGCGGCTTGTTACAAAGAAGCGCTGAAACGCCAGATCACATCGTACCATCGCATTCTTACGCTCGACGAAATGCGGACGTGCCTTGCCGAAGGTTTTCCGTTTGTGTTTGGGTTCACTGTGTATGAGAGTTTCGAGTCGCTGGAAGTTGCCCGCACCGGCGTTGTGCAAATACCTCTGCCGAATGAGCGTCCTATTGGAGGTCATGCAGTACTCGCCGTTGGGTACGACGATATACAAAAACGATTTATTGTCCGGAACTCGTGGGGAACCGACTGGGGACAGAAAGGATGTTTCATAATCCAGTACGACTATCTTACGAATCGTAATCTTGCAGATGATCTATGGACGATACGAAGAGGAGAAAAGATGTAGCGTGGCTTCGCTAAAAATAGCAAGCATTAATTTGCAGAGCTTGTTGTACGAAATCCCGATTGATTTTATCAATCAGGACAAGGTATTCTACTCTGACTCTCTCAACCTGGTTAGTTTGGAAAAAAGTAAGCGGCATTAAACAGGGGCTTCCCTAATTTATAGTGCGCTGTCCCTTGCGGCGCATTATCTTACCTAATCCCCGGAGTTTGGTAGAGCGCCGGGGATTTTGTTTATTGACAATGATTATAAACAGTAGTTAGGCAGCATGACAGCCACCAAAGCTGCGGTGGAAAAGTCAATGAGGCATTTAAAGTTGTGAAGATTGAATAATTATAAATGTTTTACCCTGCGCTGAGAAGTGACTGCTCTCGGCGCAGAGAATAAATACCATAACACATACCAATCACAACCAACAAAAGGAGGTATACATGGCTACCATAACTTCATATGGGCTTGCACAAGAATATCGTGTTGTCTGTGGACTCTGCCGGGCGCAAGCGACACGCCTTCAAGGACGAGGAATCACAGAAGAAAAACTGACCGGCGGTTCAGATCTTGTAAAAATCATGCAGGATACAGAAACGGCCGCCTTAAATGCAGAGACGGCAAAAGAACTTCTTACTGAGCAGGAAGAGATGCAGCGTAACGGGCTTGGTGTGCTTCTTCATGCCGCTGTAAACGCCGTAAAAAAACAATTTGGCAAAGGAGCAAAAGAAGGAAAAGATTTTCGTGTGGGAGAAAATCTCGCCTATTCTACTCCAAAAACTCTACAATGGGCGGATGATGTTGTGAAGGCGTACCCGAAGTACAGGGATGATCTCCAGAAGCAAGGGATTATGCCTACCGATATTGATTCCATCAAAGCATCTGCGGCGGCACTTGAAGCAACTGATACTCAGCAAGAAACTTCAAAACGGATCGCGACACAAACAACAGCAACGGCGAATGCTGCGTTTGATGCTGTGGTGAAGTTCATCGATGCAATCCATAGTGCAGTAATTATGGAGTTTGCACAAGAACCGGCTGTACGAGCGGATTTTGAAGCCGCAAAGAAACTCCGATATCAGGCACCACCTAAGCCGGCTAAATCCGATGGCAAAACAGATGCAAACAATACGACACCCGTGGCACAACCGGCTATAGCGAAATAATAAATATTAAAGAGAACTACAATGGCAGGTCTCTATAATAATAGATGGCCTGCCACCCTTTTGAAAAATCATTAATAAAAGATTTTTAAGGACCTCAAAAGTTTGTTCGAGGAGTACTAAGATATTTTCAGAGACCTCTAAGATTTGTTTAGAGAGTACTAAAAGATTATCGGCAACTCCTAAAGTTTGTTTTAGGAGTGCTGAAAGATTTTTAGAGACCCCTATGGTTTGTTTAGAGAGTACTAAAAGATTTTCAGAGACTCCTAGAGTTTGTTTAGAGTGTACTAAAAGATTTTTAAAGACCCATAAGGTTTGTTTTGGGAGTACTAAAAGACAAAAAACAGAGTAAAATGAAGGTTCTTGGAGAAAAAGCCGGAAAAAACAGCCTTGTTTTCAGCAAATCAATATATGTATTAACTGCGCGCGGATATGAACTCCACAATGTCCAATTTGTGGAAATGTATCACAAATATGAAGGTGAAGTGAATGAACTATAAAAGAAGAAACACACTTCGGGTGTTACAGTTACAGGGCCCCACCTGTTTAGTACATTTTGTAAGCCAGAGGCTTACTAGCCCGCTACGCGTTCTGGCGGGTGAGTCTTTGGCTTTTAAAAGCTATCGTTGCCGTAATCCATCTGTTAGATGCAACTTTAAAGAGACAATACAGTACTAAATTGACACGGCGGGTACAAATAGGAACTAATAACTATTTTGACCATATGAAACGGACGACTGGCATATCTAGATTGTTACAAACACGTACTTCGAAAAGAAAAATTTAACTCATTACGCTTTTTTATTCCGGTAGGAGCGTAGTAAATAGAAAACCAAGAAAAAATAAGAGGGACAAAATGAAAACGAAATTATCAGTTGTTGTAGTTTTATTATTTGTTTTATGGTTTGATGCAAATGCCCTACCACCTTATGGTTACCACGGTCAGATCGGAGGAAACCAACCGTGTTATTATTATGGAGAGATAGTAAGCGAATATGACGATATGGAGGGGAATGGATGGTGTGAAGTAGTCAAAGTGTATATTGGTAATTGCCAAATTGAACAATTTAATCATTATAGTAGTGTGGGGCCTGCCCCTCCGTGGTTGTACACCACAACTAGTACATATCCCGGAGGATGTAACTGCGGGCTTCCTATGGCACCATATAATGAATTTTCTTATCCCCTTGCATTTTTTCAACCCCAAGTAACAAGCAATACTTCTGCAATTATCATAAGTACACCGATTCCTATAATGAGATTTGAAGTATGGAACTTAGTCGACAATGGAACAGTAGTTTTTTCAACAAAAGATTCACTCAGAGCAAATCAAATTGCTGCAATTCCAAAAACTGTTCTTAAAAATGGAGAGAAATATCTCATAGTAGGATATAACAGATTAAATAACGCAGATGTATACTTATCAATAATGAGCCAAGGGAATACCATTACAGAATTACAGAGATTTTGTTCATGGGGGGTAATTGATTCTGTGGACATTCAAAGAGAATGTGTCACTTACGTTAGTAAAGATTCAGTAATGGTATATATTCAACGACTTGATAAATCGGGGAAAATTATTAAAGGGACACATGGAGGGACTATAGGTGTTAAACCCGTAGAAAACAACAAACCAAATGCATTTTCTCCAATCCTCATGGCCTTCATTGCTTTTTTGGTTGTATTAATCATAGTAGTTATAGCTTATGTAATAATAAAATCCCGTAAGTTTACTAAATCAAAAGAAACAAAGAAGTGAAATGAAATTTGTTAGAGCGGACAAACGCCCCTCCGACTGTGGCGGTGTCCTCTCTTCAAACGATCCTGCCGCATGCAAAATATGTTTGCGGTGGGCGGGGTTATATGAAAACGGAAAAATATTATGAACCTAACAGAGCATTTTACTTTAGAGGAAATGACAGCTTCAGAATATGCCGCACGAAATGGAATTAAAAACACTCCCTCTGAAACATCTGTGCAGAACCTTATGCTGTTATGCCAGAACGTGCTGGAACCACTCAGACAGATCGTACAGAAACCGGTGATTATCACCAGCGGGTACAGATCAAAGAAATTGAACGCGGCAATTGGTGGTTCTTCCTCTTCCCAGCATACGAAGGGACAAGCAGCCGACTTTATTGTTATCGGTCTGACATTGGAAGAAGTATTTGACATCGTTGCAGGACAACTCCCCTTCGATCAGTTGATACAAGAATTTGGGCAGTGGGTTCATGCGAGTTTTCATGAGCCCTTGCGTAAAGAAAAGTTATTGGCAAAACGTGTCAATGGGAAAACGATATACGAACAGATTGTGTAACAAGATTTCTCTTCCGACTTCGTCGGAATCGAAATGACAGAACAAGTCTCTTGTCATTCCGAACGCAGAGAGGAATCGTGATGTTGTCGGGATAAAAATTCTCTTGATGCCAACATTCAACAAACAAAAAGGAGAAATTTATGAGAGAAGTGCAATTTCAACTTGGAAATTACAATCGACCAAGATAGACATGATTTTTGGTAAGCTTTTGGAAATGTGGAAAAGTATAAAATTGAAACAGTTGAAGAAAAGAAATAATGAAGTGTAAAGCCAGAATGATAATGCGGCAAAAAAACATGATATGATGATCATAGCAAACTATCGCAGCATAGAAGGGGATACAAAATGAAAAGTCACATAAAATTTCTGTTCGCATTCATACTTCCTCTTACGTGGATGTATGGACAGACCATAAGTCCGCTTGAACAGGTCATGACGACAACATCGCTTATCTCACGCCCCTTGGTTTTTCGGGATATGCAGGCAAGTATCGATACCGAGCTTGGTAAACAACAATCAGGGCTGCAAATCGAAGGAATGCACAATGCAATCGGAAATGTTCGCAATCAACTGATCGATCTTATACGGCAACCGATGGTGAGTTATGATTCTCTTCACAAAACTGTACATATATCGTTTCGATTATGGAATGACTCAATAAAGATTTCGACGGATACGACAATGGATTGGATATGGCCGAGTTTGAAAAATCGGATAAGCATAAAATTAGATACAGAGTTTAGCGTTGCGCTCAACAGAATGAATAAATTAAATATTAAAGAAGCGTTTCTGGATGCAGCCATATCTTTGATCAAAGGATCCGAACTTGCTATGCAAGAGAATCTCGATACAAGTAATGAAAAAACCAGAACCAAAAGACTTGCATCCATTATTGCACAAATCATTGTTAATCGTGCTCATGCCTACGTAAAAAGCTTTCCGGAAATTCAAGCGTCGAAAACGGATGCCGATATTATGCTTCTGTGTAAAGGAATCAATGATGGAACGGGGATCATCTGCGAAAAAATGCGAACAGAACTTGCTTCTATTTTTAATCAAGCGGAGTCCCAGCTCTCCGGTACCATTGATGAAGTCTCTAATAGATTTATCGCCGCGAATACGGGCATTGGAATCACTAATGGAAAAGGGAGTTTCAACGGAGGACTTTACCTTTACACCGTAGTGAACCGATCTTGTCAACTCGGGATCTTTGTTAATGGTGAACTGAGCAAAGCCGACAGTACGCAACCGACGGAATCTCTTGGAGGTTTTCATTTCCGCTATGCAACGGAACGGACTCAAATCGATTTTCTCGGAGCAAGTCTCTTTGGCGATAATAAGTTCAAAGCGTTTACCATTGCCGAGATCGGATTTGGCGTGACTATTCGAGCAAACAGAAATCTTTTAGTAGGTGGGGCAGTATACGCTATAGGCCAAACGCTGAGTTCCACACAAGTGACAGCCGGATTGATTTTTCAATTAATCCAGGTAGGTTCGCCAAGCCTTTTTGTCGGATTGCAGTGGCGTAGTGACGAATACAATCCGGTAGTACAAATCAGCTTTCCCATTGTGCCATCTATAAACTAAGGAGCAAAAACCATGAAACTTTTAATAATGATAGCTCTCTTGTTTGTTCTGATTGCACAGGTATGTTTCCCGAAAAACACGCAACCAAACGTATTGAGTTATTATGCCGTAGGCAATTCCTTAGACGGTCAGCCAATGGTGGATATGCTGAATGTTCTACGGTTTTTCCCGGTCTATGCGATGCAGGAACAGATCGACAGCGTCCGCGTGACAATATATTACGGGGGCAAAATCTTTTCACGTTATGCTGACCCGTTAGAAGGAAATGCGTACTGGGAGGTCATGCTTCCCGAATTTAAGCTTGGAGAAGCGATTCAGCGGTTAGAAGTTGAAACTCAATTTCGTTTGACAGGGGCAATTAAAAATCGACTCCAACTTATCAAATCAATTGAGGATACAGTCCAAGCAGATATTCAACGAATCAACGATGATTTAAAACTTAACGAAGACGAATTCAAAGAGAGGAAAAAAGTCTTTAGTAAAGCAATTGAAGATGTAAACAACAAGTTTAAAAATTTAGGAATTTCAAAGTCAGAAGATGTAGATAAATTGAGAAGAACATTTGAAGGAGGGATAGAAAGTTATTTACATACTCGTGATTCGACTTTAAAGGTCTATAATATTCCGCCTGATGATACAACATTAATACGAATAGAATTACTTACTCGGGAACGTTCTGAAAATTTGCGTCAATATTTAATGGGATATGAAGCGTTTCGTGAAGATTCAAAGGAAAAGAAGAAGCTGATAGCAGTAAAGAATTTACACGTGATAGTACTTCAAGATTCACTTATAAATGAATTGGCAAAAGAAGTTGAAGTGGGCCTACTGGATACGACATACTCTGGTATCAGTGTTCGGAAATCTGATCTTACGATTGATTCGGACTTTGTACATGCACACATCCTTTATCGCAATTATAAATCGGCGCTTCGCCATTTATTGACACTTGATGCAGCAGAGCGGATGGGCATCTTTCGTGTTCGGTATGTACCGTTTCCGATTGTCGGAACAACAAACCGTCCGCGGCCAACCTTAATGAGGCCTTTGAATTCTTCCTCTCCAACGGTCTTTGAGATCGGGCTTGCATTCGGTGATGCCATTGTCCCTGGCGATGATTTTGTTGTGCCCGAATTCTCCTGGCGGCGGCTCGGTGTGGCATTTGCTATAACAGAAAAGCTTTTTAATGACGATGCGGATATTGTCGGGCTGGCGCTCACGTATGATTTTAATTCGTATGGAAGCATCGGCATTGGTGGTAATTTTGCTCACAATGAAACACATGGTTATGCAAGTCTCGGGATCAATAAGAAGGCATTTGAAGCGGCGATCAAAGGGCTTGCAGGATTATTTAAATAAAGAGAGCGAAATATAGATGTGAATGTACCAGAAATTTGGGGTGTCATATACTTTGCAGAGAATAATAAATAAATGATCATTTTCTTTAATAATTGATGGAGGAAAATATGCTACAAAATGAATTTGATCTAAACGCAAAGAGCCTTTTTGATCAGCTCAGGGTGAGGGTAGATGCATTGAAAGCAAGCATGTATATCCAAAGATTTTATGAAGATATAACAGATGCAGAGTCTGATTTCGATAAAGATCAAAAGAACGCTTCGTTTATTAAGTACAACGATCTATTGTAAAAATTGGATAAAGCGGAGGTTAGTATATATTCAGAAAAACTGGCTTCCAGGATGCTTGTGCTTCAATTTTTCTATCTTTTGGTTCTTTTATCGGTGGGTTACTTTGTACATAAATATCCGGATTATTCTTTATGGGAGAAATTCAACATTCTGGATTTTCAAACTGTTTGGTTCGGTGCGTTAGGCGGAGTGACAATATCAATTTTTGGAATATACAATCATATTCAACTTAAAGATTTTGATCCATCTTTTAAGTTATGGTATATCTGCAAACCGATTATGGGGGGAATCTTCGGATGGTTTGTTTATTTGATATATCTTCTTGGATTTGTAACGATTCAAAACGGCATAATACAGCATCCACAAGTAGCATACGTCATATCATTTTTAGCAGGCTTTAGTGAACGATTTACTATAAAAATGATTGATAAACTTATGTCAGTACTTACAACTTTTGAAAAGGATACACAAAACGGGGACACAAAACCATCCGCTAAACCTAAATAAGTCTCTGTACATTTATTATACCAAAGGAGGTTTTTATGCGCACACCACGAACACAAGACGAACTGATCGATCATATTTTAATGTTCGATCCGGAAGATTCATCCACTGCTTTAAAGGCATCGAGTGCACAGCCGACTTTGATGGCACCGCGCAATTTGCCGACTATTCCATGGCCAAAAGGAAGCGCGCCTGCGCCAAAGCCCTTAAGCAAAAAACCTGGAGCAAATTCTCCGCTGCCCAATGCCGATGTATTGGTTGTTACCTGGACGGTGGCTGAAGCACTCGCTTTATCTGATGTGTTTACACCGGGCTATCGGAGCAAAACGGATTGGTACACTTACGCACATAATTGGAAAACGCAGTTTAAGCCGATCATCAAAAAAGGCGCTCCTGCGCTTATTGAGAACCGACTCGGGCTCTGGTTCAAGGCAAAAATCGGGAAGAAGAATGTGATTTGTTTAAAATCCGAGCTGCATCTTGCACGCGATGGTTCAAAGCTTCCCGTGCGCGTATTTTGGCAGCAAGTAATAAAGGAAGTGAATCCCTTGCTGGTAATTACAACCGGAACTGCGGGAGGCATTGGCTCGGCAATGGTACTGGGAGACGTTGTTGTAAGTAAGAAAGTACGATTCGACTGCCAAAAAACATTTAAGAATTCTCCTTTTGCACAGGCGGAATATATCGCTTCGAAAAGCATGAAGATGGATAAAGTATCTTATGCAAATAAAAATCTTATGGCGGTAACACTTTCACGCTTACCTCAGTTGACACGAAATCCCAAAATTGTGATGAAGCCGCTTGCTGTAAAAGAACCGATAGATGTTGTGACGACGGATTTCTTTGCATTCGATAATACCACAGATCAATTTGGGCTTCAAAAACTCGGTTCGGCAGTTGAGATGGGAGATGCAGTGCTCGGTTTGGTTTGCGGTACAATGGGCGCTAAAGCTCCGGCATGGATTGCTGTGCGCAATGCAAGTGATCCACAGATGGACGGTACGCTTCCTTATAAGCAGCAAGTGGAAATGGCAGGACGCATTTATGAAAAGTATGGATATTGGACGACCGTTAACAGTGCCATTGCCTGCTGGGCTGTGATTGTTTCGAACTGAAGCGCGCTTGGCCCATTGATCATTCCCGCGGAAGCGGGAATCTTAGTGGGAAGTAAGATGCTCGCTTACGCGAGCATGACTTATCCGCGAGTATGACATATTAAAAACATAACAGAAAGGAGTAACTTTAAATGGCTACGTATAGATTTGGAAAACACCCGCCGAAAATCGATTACCGCACGTTGCGCCTGAAGGATTATATCTCTGAAGTTCCTGCGCCGCCGGTTTCCTACAGCGTTCTTAAAGAAGTCTACGCGAATCTGAAGACATCAGATCCGACAAAATTGTTTCCCATGGATGGCAATGATACATTAGGTGATTGCACCATCGCCGCACTGGCACACGCTATCACTACATATCGCGGGCTGCTAAGCAAAGAAACTATTATGGCAAAGAGCGCTGTAGTTAAGTTATATATGCATTTGACCGGGGGTGTGGACAGCGGCATGAACGAACTCGATGTGCTGAACTATTGGCGCAAGCATCCGGTTTCCAAAGATGAAATCATGGCGTTTGCAAGCATCGACCCGAAAAACCACACGCACATCGAGCAGTGCATTAAGCTCTTTGGCGGAGTGTATTTAGGTTTCCGGGTTCAGCAAAACTGTAATGAGGAATTTGACGCCGGCAAGCCGTGGACGCCGGGCCCGTTAACAAGCGAAGGCCACGCGGTCTATGCCGTTGAGTATGACCAGAATAGTGTAACCGTTTTAACATGGGGTAATATACAGCATGGCACATGGGCGTGGTGGGATGAATGCGTTGATGAAGCTTACGCAATTCTGCCGCCGGAAGCGAAAAATCGTAAATTTGCACCGGGTTTCAACATAAAGCAGTTGAAGGCAGACCTTAGCGCGGTGGCGAATTGATTTGCAATCCATTCGATATTGTATGGCAAAGTTTCCTTAATCCCTGGTGTCCGGTAGTACGCCGGGGATTTAGTTTATTGACAATGATTCTAAACAGAGCTACATTATCACCCAGTAGTAGCGGCTACGTGGAGGTACCAGATAACTACGACTTTTCTCCAACTTCAAAGAAGAACCTAAAATGATAGAATATAGGTCTATCTATCATGCATTTAACGAATAAAATATGGACTCAGTCTCCCGAATGTCCAAAGGACTCCTTCGGAGGATACCTTTGGCATATCTAATCACATGTTAGGGCACAACAAATTCTATAGATTATAATTAAGATCATAACAATTAAAAGGGAAGACCATGGCACAGATAAATATTCCTTACATGTCGGCACCAGGTTCGATAGCAAAAATTCTTGAAAAGATAAAAGACGCTGGCACTCCCGAAAATTTCAACCCTGATTTTCTTTCAACGAAACTTGGTTTTAAAGGAGGGAATTATCGAACATTTATTTCTTGGGCGAAGAAGACAGGACTATTAAACAGTGATGGAACTCCATCTCAGCTATATAAAACCTTTAGGAATCCAACGTCTTCAAAGGCAAGTCTTGCTCGAGCTATCAGAAGTGGTTACTCTGAATTGTATTCACGAAATGAATATTGTCATGACCTTGATAAAAAGGCTTTTAAAGGATTAGTGATGGAAGCAACTGGTGAGTCTCAAGATTCTAAAGTTGTTGATCTCATCGTTTCAACATTTTTTAATGCAAAGTCCTTGGCAGATTTTGAAAATAAATCGACCGAAGGTGAAGTAGTCGAACAGGTTACAGATACGAACAAAAGTGTCGACATTGGAGAGGCTAGCCATAAAAAAATAAATCTAGGCTTAAATTATACAATAAATCTAGTACTTCCCAAGACTGACGACCCCGCCGTTTACAATGCAATCTTTCAATCCCTACGTGAAAATCTAATGAAAGGCTAATATGGGTGCCGAAGATCAAATAAGACTATTTGTGTTGGCCAACTCGCTAACAGAGAATCGTCTTGATAAGGTTGAGCAAGAATTAGACCTCGACCTAGGAAGAAAAGAAAAGGAACCTTTCAAACAGCAAGAATATTATGCCCAGTTCGACTTAGCTTTTCGGAATGAAGCAAAAGAAATGGCAAAACACTATGAAGTCTTTTATTGTCTTGAAAAGTCAATTAGAAGTCTTATAGTCCAGCTAATGAAGGAAAAGTTCAAAGACAATTGGTGGGATGATAAAGTTCGAGAAGAAATTAGAAAAAATGTCGAAGCTAACATAAAAAGAGAAGCGGAATCAGGTTTTACAGAAAGATCTGAACTTAAAATTGACTACACTACTTTTGGTGAACTGACAACAATCGTTCAAGATAATTGGGACGCATTTGTAAACCTCTTTAAAAATCCAAAGGCATTTTCAAAAATTATGAGTAGTCTGAATCAACTTCGTGGCCCAATTGCGCATTGTTGTCCTCTTGCTGAGGATGAGATTGTCAGATTAAATCTTGCAGTCAAGGATTGGTTTAGACTTATGGATTAAGAGCACTATAATTAAAACAATGTTAAATATTTTTGTTGCGCCCTAGCCATCAACTCAAGCTGACGGAATGAGCCCCGCGAAAAACACGCGGGGCAAGTGTGGTGCGTTAAGCATGGCGCGTAGAGGTTTAGATGTTTAATAATAAATTTTTCAGCATTAATTTGGTTCGTTTAGTACATATTGAAAATTATCAATGCTGCATCCCAATTTATCGGGAGCCAGTCCGTTAAGGCGCAATATAATTTAATTATTCGGAAATTAAGTGAAACCCATTTATTAATATGGAGAAATTGTCATGAATATTTTTGAAGCGATTGACTGGAAAGCTATTGTTGCAATTTTAGCTCTCGTGTTATCACAACTTCCCCCGATTAAGCAAATGATCAAGGGCAAAAAGTTACGCATGGCGATGCCAGCCGTAGCGCAATTCACGCATGTTTTCGGAAATACTAATTTGAGTATATGGCTTGATTTTGATAATGTAGGTGGAAAAACTGTTACGGTTCGAAGAATTGAAGCAATTCTCAGAAAGATCAATGGCCCAAAGCAAAAAGTAATTGCAAAATCATACTGGATCACAGAATCCCTCAGCCATGACAAACCGACAGCATTATTTCTTGGAGAGATCGCTTTGAAACCAGGAGAAAAATGGTCAGCCTTCTTTAATTTCTACGATGATGCCCTTTGGTCGAGGGACATTCAGTCTAAGGTTAGTTCAATTAAATCAAAATTTCGTGAAGACATAAACGCAAAAGTCTCCGAGCGAGATAAAAAAATGCCTAACGTTCCACAAAACGAACGCCCTCTTGTCGAAGCTGATCGTGTGCTTGTCGAAGAAGTGTTAGGAATCGTCAGAGATCTAAAGCGGCTTGAACAGGCGGAATATGAACTAATTGTGGCTGCTTTTGAGCAGTCAGAGAATTCACCGCTAAGCATCTTAGGCTTTGATTTTACTTTATTTGAAAATGATGTACGTGAAATATTCGACGATACTTCTGATTACAAATTCGGCTATGGCATTCATTTGTCATCTACGAAGACTAAATATGTGACTATCAATCTGAGGCCAATGAACGAGGAGAAAGTGGAAAAATTATTTGCTGAACTTTTTTAGAATTTTTATTGGGTTTTACCTAACAATCGCAACCACGGTGTTTGTTCTTTTTAAAATGATTATTTTGCTCGTTCAATAGTATACAAATTATAGTTGCGCCTAACCCGCGGCTTAAGCTGCCCGGATGAGCCCCTCGAAAGAACGTGGGGTAGACTATGGGTACGTCAAACTTGGCGAATATAGGTTTAAGACAAGATTGAAAGTTATAAGAATGAACTTGTGGCGCAGAGCGCCATAGCGCAAAAGGCGCCATTTCGTGATCAACATTTTGAAAATTATCAGTGCGGCTGTCCTCAACAGAAACATCCTAAACAAAAACATTTCAGGATAAGTTTGAGGATAAACTTACTTGTCCGCCGTTTTTTTGGCGGAGCCGCCCATCCGTTAGGCCACTGAAATAAAAGGGAGAGAGATCATGGTTCAAAATAGACCGCCGCACATACTCTTCGTCTCACAAAAAGTTGTCGATATCAAGGCCCCCCTTGATCTTCCTGATCTGGCGCAGGAAATAGGTGGGTTGCGAGAATTTCTGCAAGGGCACGCATTCATACCCGGTGATAAGTGTACAGGAGAACTGACGATCAGTAGTATAGATAAGCGGGGTAACCTAATTTGTGAATTGACTGGAGGTTCTTTAGGCTCATCTACAAATAGCTTACGAGTAGCGATTCGTCTTACATTACCCTTGGGATTAAATGATTATGTCGGGGAACTCCGTATCCAAAATGTATTTGGTGCTACCGAGGGAACATCGGTCGAGGCTGGTGGAAATGTCCAAAACATGCTGCTAGACATCCTTGTGCTTGTCGAAGGTTTGTCTCGACAGTATCCAAAGGTCAATAGTGATCAGTTGCGAATGACTATCGCAACCAGCAGTGACCCATGTGAGAGGCTTGACCGTAAAGTTTTCGATGTTTTCAAGAAATGGGTTAACGTCTATCCCTTGGGAATACCAGACCGGTTCGCTGTTCACCTTCCTTATGAGCATGCTGGCAGACACGGAATCATGGCCGTCACCTCAGAACCGACGCTAACATACGAAGTCTTACTTAAATTGCTTGGCGATAATGCCCAGTTCGCAAAGACATTTCGCACTGCCACATGCTTTGTCTCTTCGGACCCGTTCTTTCAGGTTCTTCCTAGCCATGCCCTGGCTCCGTATACCTACATCATCAACTCTTCCACGGCTCTTCGTGCATTGGTAGCAGTTAGCGCCTATGGCACCAACGCCCTATTGCCCATGAATCAAGGAGAAGCTGGTGAGGTCTGCAAGCTCATGCTATCACGTGCTCGAGGAACTGAATTAGATCAAACAGAGACACCTCGATTCCCTTCCCCATTGACTATCAACGAGGATACAATCGATCCCGCCTCGCTAGGGATTTTAGACAGCTCAATTGACATGTTCTCACGCTACAATCCCTTTTACCAACGAGCAGAAGGGTTTTCCTTCGCATGCCCAATCAGTTTCGGCCTAGAGGGAGGACTAATTGTATGTATGAACAAAGGGCCGATTGCTTGCTTCACCTCCATTCTTTCCGAAGAAGGCGAGGAACGCCTATTTAGTAAATACGCGTTTCCAAAATCAGAGCAGATTCAGGAAACCGGTGCAGGCGATGCAGTAGCGGCCGTGGTGACTCTTTTCAATGCAGTCGACCCAGATATGCTGATTGATCAATACCTAGAGGGAAAGGAGAAAAGGTATAAGGAATTCCGACATCTTGCTTGCACTTTGTTTGTCAGTTGCTTGAGTAGAATCGTCGGCAATCTTATAGTTCGAACACCACGGACCAACTTGACCCACATACAGATTGACCAGATTGGAAAACTCATTGAGGATGTGGCAGAAAAATCAATTGAGGTTGCTCGTGACTGTGTGAAGTTACTACCAGACCCAGTATTTGGAGTTATCAAGGAATGGGGTATCAAGGTTGTAATGTGGGTGCCCCGTCGGGTCTTAATTCCATCTGGAGTCCCAATCACTATCACGTAACTAGGTACAAAGGCGTAGAGTGCGCGAGACAGATCCTATTGTGTGATGCATTTTAAATGGTTTGCATAGGTGTAGTGAAGATTTGAA
>JBEKLV010000220.1:0-5459 GCA_050008835.1 Bacteroidota bacterium
AGTCTTAGTTTACTTGAACGATTTCTCGAGCCGCAAATGAAAGTTCTGGATTTTGGTACCGGCACGGGCGTTCTCGGTATTGCCTGTATCAAGCTGGGGGCAGAATCAGTGTTTGCAATTGATATCGATGAATGGGCGATTGAAAACGCGAAAGAAAATTTGAAAAGGAATGATGTTCAAAAAAGAATGATCGTTAGATTAGGAAGTATCAGCATTATTCCCAGACGTAATTTTGACCTTATTGTAGCAAATATAGATTTCCACACAATTTCAAGATTTATCTCATCACTTACCTCGCGAACACGAAATCAAGGCATTATAGTTCTTTCCGGTATTCTCACAAGCGACCTGCCTGTATTGCTCAAGTTATTTGCAAAGAATGCGCTCGTTCCCATAGAACTTATCACTGAAAACGAATGGACTGCAGTAGCACTACGTCGAATGTGATAATGCGTCTCGCTTCCATAGACATAGGAACCAATACCGTTTTAATGCTTGTTGCCGATGTTCAACGAGATGGTTCACTTGAGGTTGTGAGAGATGAACATTTCATCGGTCGGCTCGGTAAAGGCGTCGATGAACATGGAATTATTTTAAAGGAGACTTTCCATCGTATTCTCGCCATTCTTTCTCAGCTTAAAAGCTTTGCTGACTCTATAGGCATTGAGCATCTTTCAGTATGTGGAACAAGTGCACTTCGTGATGCTGAAAATCGTCAAGAGTTTATTGATTTTATAAAGGAGAAACTGTCGCTTGAAATACAAATACTTTCTAGAAAGGAAGAAGCAGAATTAACATATCTCGGCGCTATTTCTGAATATCTGACGCATACTGATTCTGAAAACTATGCTGTACTCGATATTGGCGGTGGCAGTACTGAGATTGTGACAGGCTCGGGAAAAAAGGTAACTTCATCTGTCAGTATAGATATTGGAAGTGTGCGGCTTACAGAGCGAATATTAAAAAATAATCCACCTAGCGATATCGCATTGGAGAATGCTGTTCAGCTTGTTCGAAATCATCTCAAAAATATCAATCCTCTTTCACCAACAACAAAAATTATCGGTGTTGCCGGCACTTTAACAACATTAGCCGCGCTTGATCTCCGGGTTCCAGAGTTTGATAGAAATCTCATTAACCGGCATGTGCTTACGATAGAAGCGATAGACAGAATATTTCAAGAACTCAGATCGCTTACATTGGATCAATTGCGAAATTATCCACAAATACATCCATCGCGAGCAGATATTCTTCTGGCGGGAATTATTATTCTTAGAGAAATATTGAGGAAGGTGAACTTGTCAAAAATAACTGTAAGTGATCGCGGATTACGCTTTGGCATTGTGATAAAAAACGCACAAACTTTTTTCAACGATTCCCTTTAAATCTTTCTTCTATTTCTGTCTATTCCAACGATCTTTTGCTATATCCCGCATTATTTCTCTAAGATTTTTATTGAAGTTTCGTTCAAAAACCACATATTCAGCGACCTGTTTTATTGAAATAACACCCTTAAGTTCTTCAAGAAATTTTGAGCGTGTCTCTGCGATTTTTTCTTCGCTCATTCCGATATCTTTTAATGCTTGTTCTATATCGGAATTATTCGCATTAGAATTTGCTAATTTTTGAAGCTGATCGATGAGTGCATTATGATCTTTTTGAATAGCGTGCAGAGTTTCTGCATATTTGTTATAGCGAGTAAAAAATCGGATCGAAGTTTCTTCATCCATTTTCAACACTTCCATAAGACGCACTTTTTTAAATTGTTCAATGCGTTCTGCTGCAGGGCCCCGAGTCAAGGGTTTATCTTGAGCAATAAGATTCAGAGATATCACTGACATCAAAATAAATACAGTAAAAGCTCCATACATATATTTCATAGTATATTCCTTTCAGAAAGTCCGGATAATACTTGGTCAACTTGTTCTCCATCTAAATCAGAAATCATTCCTTCAATATCCATTTCTGTAACTTCTTCGTTCTCGATCTGTTTCGATATAGCTGATTTAAGGAATCGATCTCCTTGCAAATGCTCTGCAACACCAGCAGCAGCAACTTCTTGATTGGGCGATATCGATAATCCAGCGTATTCCTTTTCAACGGCTTGCACTATTTCATCCTCGTCTAAGTCCTTCACTGCTTGATGCAACGCTTCAGTTTGCGCCGCCTCGGATGAAGATTCTGTAGGTATTCTAATTAAAAAAAACACTAGTAAGATGGACACTGCAATCGGAATAAAAATCTTCACTGTACCATAGCTATAATCCCAGATAGATCGTTTATGAAAAAAAATACGTTCCCTGACTCGTGGAAGAATAGTAGAATAATATACAGACGTTGGTGCAGTGCTGTGGTTTCGTTTTAAAACCGCATCTGTCGCTGACAATTCAGCATACTGATTATTACACTTGGGACATTTCTGTAAATGTTCCTCTACTCGTTTGCGTTCTTGTGCATTCAATCGATTGGTAATATAATCCATCAAATCATATTTAATGTGTTCTGTGTGCACGGTTTACATATTCTCCAATTTTCTTCACAGCATGGAAATAATTAGCTTTAAGTCCGCCTATAGATGTTTTTAAAATAAGTGATATTTCTTCGTACGACAATTCTTCATGATACCTGAGGATGAAGACGGCTTTTTGTTTCTCTGGAAGTTTTGCTATTGCTTCTTCTATCAGTTTCTTCTGTTCATCTTTTTCGAATATGGCATCAGGTTGTTCATTTTCATCTTCGGCAGTTTCAAAGAACTCATCAATTCGAATAAAATCTCTGATACGCTGTTTCCGAAGTGCATTCAGCGCTACATTGATTGTAATCCGATATAACCATGTGTAGATGCCTGATTCGCCACGAAAGTTTTTTAGTGATTTATACACTTTCACAAAAACTTCTTGAACGATATCATCAGCTTGATCATGATCGTTCACAAACCTGCGTGCAATCCAATATACTTTTTCTTGATATCGGCCTACCAATTCGTTAAAAGCTGTCTCATTGCCATTCTGGAACAATTCGACAAGTTCAAGGTCATTGGAGTCAGTCATCTATACCAAGTTATTTCAAATATTTGACAATTGAATATCGCTAAAGTTTAACCGAAATAGGCGAAAATTGCCACTTACCATATGCCAAGGCTTGCACCGAGCGTAAATTCAAATTGATGTGAACGGTTCTGTGCTGGATCTGCTTCATCTTCAATTCTATGCAATCGTGCTTTGAAATTTACAAAAACATCTCGAATTGGCTGATACTTAGCTGTTATGCCAAATGAACGTTCAACATGAAGCGGACCGAATAAAAATGGCATTCTCCCTTGATCACTGGAGTATTGATCCGCAATAGGCAACGTTCCACCTTTACGATATATTTCTCCAAAAGTGGTAACCCGCAACGCATGTATGGGCGTATATCCTACTTCTAGAAATAGATCGTCAGCATTTTGCCCCATCCAGTTTCCAAGAACAAAACCATTATTCATAAATGTGGCGGCAGGATATTTATGATTGTATGTAGCAGGATTGACACGTGTATATTCAAGATTCATATCCAGATTAGTCGCCGGAAAATCATAAACACGTATTCCGCAAGAATATGCTATCTGTTCTCGCGCCAAATAAGAGTTGGTAAACAATTCATCTGTATTGAGCTCGTCAATAAAAAGAGACAAATAGGCATCGACATTCTTAATGACATTCAAATCAAGACTTCCAAAAATCTGACAATTATCTTTATCGTTATTATAATGTTCTCCTGATTTAAAAAACATAACCGGAATTAAATACATCAGTACAGGACCACGATCACTATACACAATCGATTCACCGATAGAAAAATCAACACCATTCCATAAATACATTTCCAACTGATGGGCTGCAATATATTTTTGATGATCAACTTCTCGGAATGTTTGAAATGGTGGATTGCCATATGTAACGGTATACGATTGAGACGAATCAACGACATTGGAGTTAAGCTCTCCATGGAAATAGACGAATTCAATGTTTTTTGTAATCGGAACACGCATTTTAATTTGTGGATACGACGGAGCATTATCAGAAAAGATAACGCCTCCATTTCTGCCGTATCCCCAAACATTATTCATTTTTTCAAGTGAAAAAGTAAACGCGCCGACTTGCCAGCTGAATTGCGCATTTACCTCATCGAATTGAAATTGATTTGTTCCATCTATTTGCGACGGAATAACACCACGTTCACGCGTTTTCACACGCTTATAATAATCTTGATCCGCAGCAGAAAGCCATGTGCAATTATCAAGCTGCCTATCATTTAACCGGCTGTAATTTAGATTATCGCCATTCGTTGAGTTATCATCCAGATTTAAATAAAAGCCAATTGAGTTAAAAGCATATCCATAAATTTTGAATCCTACAGCCCGATCGGTAGTAGCTTCCTTATTCGCAAATGATCTTGAAATGCCATAATTGATATCAAAGTTTGCCGCTCCTTGTTCAAACTCATACGAATAAATATGCCAGCGTGTCTCTGTTGGCTCTGGATCACCAGCAAGTTTCATTATTTCATAGTTAAATTCTGTTTTAAGAAACTCAAAGGTTTCTCGTTCTACATTGGACATTTCATCTATCTTTTGTTCAAGTGTCGACAAATATGTTGCCACTTGCATTCGTGAAAGAGGTAGAGCCGCATCTTTATAATCAGTAAACAATTGACGTGCTTCCATTCTCTTAAGAAAATCATACGCCTCATGTCCGAGCGGGACGTACACTGATTGGGCATATAAGTTTAATCCCACACCGGTAATAATAGTGAGCACAAAAATAATAGCAACGTGTAGGGAATTAAAAAGATGCTTGTGTGCAGGTTGTTTTATATTGATTTCCACAAATCTCTCCATGATTGTAATTCCTCTACTTTTGGATAACGTCGAGGACCTTTTCCTGTTAATAAATATCGAATGTCGCAGAAAATATGATATGCAACGGTTGTCACAAGATGCTTATGTATGCGGCGAGTTGAAGAGAACGCATGAGCACGTGTCGCAATTTTTGTAAGTCCTGTTTTTGAAACCCGTTTGCTTAAATCTAAATCTTCCAAAGTCGTAAAGTCAACTCGAAATCCTCCTGCATTCTCAAAAGCTTGTTTTCGGTAAGCAACACACATAGCAGGAAAAAGTGAAAGATTCATCAAATGTAATACCTGCATCAATATATATGTCGCTCGATATACAAAACGCTGCGGCAATTTACCGTCAGCGGGATATGCAATACCTGATACAGCCACGACTTTTTTATCAATGAATTGCTCCTTGAATGCAGCGAGAAAACTGCTGTCAATATAAGTATCGGCATCTATAAAAACCAATATCTCTCCTTTTGCATATTGAGCCCCGTAATTCCGTTGAACTGAAGCTCCTCTTTTTTCGTTTACAACGATTTCATCAGCTAACTTTTCTGCAATAATGTGTGTTTTATCTG
>JBEKLV010000221.1:0-5446 GCA_050008835.1 Bacteroidota bacterium
AGGGCAGTCTTCTGCGGACGTGATTTTGCGGGAAACTATGAATGGAGAATCGCAACACAAATTCTATTTTCGGAGACGTAATTGCGTTATAGTTTTGTGGTGTTCAATATAAACCTTTTTCTATAAAAAGCTACATTAGAGAAAGTGAATACAAGTTCTTAAAAATTAGGAAACGTAATCGAAAAGGACCAATTACGAGCATTAACTGACCCATAAAAAAAACGCCAGATTAGCATCTAGAGGGCCAACCTGACGTTCGTATATCTTAACAACTTATTATCTTCTACTATATCTGAACAGTTTTCTTCTCTAATAATCGTAAAGTATATTGAGATAATTCAAACAGACCAAACAAGACACCCGTGTATACCAAATCTCCGGTGATCGTATTTCGGAAGAACGGAATTGCAAGCGTATAGCACTCGATCAAACCTTGCCACGTTTTCGGATAAAACCAACCGCCGCCTGTAAGCCACACACCAAAGTTCGTAACGACAAAGAACATAGTCGAACTTAGCAGTGCCGCTCCAAAAATCGGTAATGGTTTCTTATGCGATTTCAACCAGAGCCCAATGAATCCAATCAAGATAAAACTTCCATAGACAAAGAGAATGGTATTATGGAAGCCAATAAACAAATCACTAATAACAAGGGCTGCAAGCGGAACAACAAGAGCGATTCGTTTATTGAAATAAACGCCTCCCGCCAATGCCATCGCTGCAATCGGAGTAAAGTTATCCGGATGCGGAAGAAGACGAGATAGTGCAGCGGCGAGAATGAGAGCAGAACCAATAAGAATGTTACGCATAAATCCTCCATCAAAATGAACGAATGAATGATACATTATTTTCTCTTTTGAACCAAATCAATAATCCACGCTTAAAGAGAACCGAAATGTTCGTCCCGGCATGGGATAGTTCTCCATAACTTGATAATTGGCGTTGAAAACATTATTCACAGCACACCGCACCGATAATTGAAAATCAGAATACACAATTTGTTTTACGATATTTACATCTGTAAGGCTGTATGCCGGCAACAGATTACTGTTGTCCGCGTTCTTGTATCGCTCGCCTATAACCGAGTGTTGGACATTGATTCTTCCAAGTTCTGTCAGAAATGAGATACCAAATGTCCCCTGTGACTTGGGAATGTTTGGCAATTGTTTGTGATATACAGCTTCTGTATCCGAAGTAGTATTGATTGCATCGATGAATGAAACACCGAAATATGCGTCAAACTTATTATCGCTGGAATGATAATCATATCGAACTTCAACGCCCTTATTTTCCGCTTTGCCGATGTTGTAGGGTAAATAGTCTGTGCCATATGCAATTTTATCTTCTGTAAAAGCAGCAAAGTATGTTACCAGCAACGTTTGTTTTCCTGATTGTTCCAGATCGCCAAGAACACCTGCATCGATGTTCGCGGAATGCTCGGGATTTAAATTTGGATTGCTGTAATTTGGATAATATAAATCGTTAAATGTCGGAACACGAAAATTATTTCCCCAGCTTCCACGCACATGGATATCGTATGGTTGATACACACGCACATTAATACCAAATTTTGGTGATACAGCATCGCCAAACTTATCGGTGTAATAATCAGCACGAACTGATTGATAAAGCACTACCTTATCAAACCATTCAGCCTTGTATTGCCATGTATAAGAATTGGAGAGGTACACGGATTTTTGAAATCGTGTCGGAGACATTAAGAATGGAAATCCATACGATAGTCCATCAGCTTTGAGCAATCCACCTTGATAATCAACGCCAAGTACAACTTGATCTTCAACAATCGGTGACCATGCAAGATGCGAGTTGATAGAATAATAATTTTCATGATACCAGAGATCAGTTATGCCATAAAGAATCGGCTCAAAATATTGTTCATTACTGTGTGTATAACTACCTGATAAATTCAGGGACAGATTATCTGTAGTTTGCCATGCGGAGCCAAATGTTGCGCGAAATACTTCATCGTTTTGTCGTGCTGTTTCTGTTATATATGTCAATGATCCCGGCATGCCACGCTCAAATTTTACATATTGTACAGAGGCATTAATTTTTATATCATCAAGCATCTGTATATCAGTGCTCCCATAAATCTGTTGACGATTGTAATCTGAATTGTGACGGTTCATCACAGTATCTGTTGAGTTCTGTCGACTTACCGTGAACGGATAATCATCATAGCCAAGCTCTTTTGTTGCTCCGGCAATTATACCGATCCCAGAAAAACGCCCTTGCACTTCAGCCGCAGTTCTTTGTTCGCCATAGGAACCAGCTTCTCGCAGTACTCGCGCATGCACACCTTCTTTTGCCCGCCGAGTCATAATATTGATAACACCACCTGAAGCATCGGAACCATACAGTGCTGAAGCACCGCCATATAAAACTTCCACGCGATCCACAGCATCCAACGGCAGTAAATTCACATCCACAATACCATTCTGAGGATCATTTATCGAATTTCCATCCACTAAAATCAAAATATTTTCTGCTGACATACCACGCAAAGAAAGCGTTTTTGTTGCTCCCATCGCACCGTATTCTTTGAGATAAATACCGTTCATTGTACGAAGAAGATCGGCGACCGTAGTGCCGTTTATTCGCTGTAGTGCCTCTGATGAAATAACTTGCACTGACGATGACGCATCTATCGGATTGATTGCTGTACGCGTTGCCGTTACGACCATTTCTCGTGCATTGTAAATACGAGTCGAATCTTCATCAGAATTAGAGACTGTTCCATATAATAACGCTGTCGGTAATAAAAGTAGTAAGATATAAATATCTAATCTCATTTCTACCTCCTTCTTTGTTGTGAGTGTATAAAAAAGCCCCAACCTTCATCAAAGATTGGGGTTTCACACTCATCAAAGAAGACGTGCGTGAACCACCTTCCCTCGAAGGTTCATGAGGCACATAACTCTGGCAGGTCTCCTGGCTCTTCCGATCTTCAATTCGTCTTCCCATAGCACCTTTGGCACCACAGTGACTTTCTACATCGAAGATACAATTCTGTATATGCAGAATCGGAATTACAGTTGCGGGGCAGCTTCCGGTTTTCCGCCGAATGCGGATCACGGAATTCCCTTTTCATCCCGATACACAACGTATATCGGGACACCAGAACTGAGAATTAAAAGAACAAATTATATTATGGTAAACATACTGAACTTCCAAAAAACATGCAACTCAATATCCAGCAGCTAAACCGAATCCTCTGAAATCAGAAACTCCTAGGTACAATCCATTATTTGGGTCGACCATAATTGCTTCTACTCTCCCCTGATGTCCCGGTTGTTCTGCTAAAATATAACCCCGGCGCTTCAACTCCTGAGCTACATCTCTGGAAAAAACCGATCGCTCATAGTAAAGTGTATCTGGCAACCATTGATGATGAATCCGTGGTGCGTCAACCGCTTGCTTAATATTCATTCCATAGTCTACTACATTCATCAACACCTGTAAAACTGTTGTAATAATCGATGATCCGCCCGGTGAGCCAAGAATAAGGTATGGCTTCTGATCCTTCACCACGATCGTCGGGGTCATACTGCTAAGCATCCGTTTGTTTGGCTGAACTGCATTGGCTTCTGCACCTATAACACCAAACATATTTGGTACGCCGGGTTTAGCGGAAAAATCATCCATTTCATTATTCAGAAAGAATCCTGCACCATCAACAACAACACCATTCCCAAACCATCCATTGATCGTTGTAGTTGTGCTCACCGCATTTCCCCATCGATCAATTACTGAATAATGTGTCGTTTCTTTATTTTCTGTTTGAGTGATAATCCCATGAGAGATAGCCGCACTCGGTTTCGCCGTTTCCGGTGCAATTAGCTTCCTGCGTTCATCAGCATATGATTTGGAGATAAGGATTTTGACAGGGACATGGAAAAAATCAGGATCTCCAAGAAATTCGGCTCGATCTGCATATGCAAGCTTCATTGTTTCTGTTAGAATGCTTATGGACTTAATTGAACCAAATCCCAGTCCGGCAATATTATACCTCTCCAAAAGATTGAGCATATGAATCAACAACACACCACCAGAACTTGGTGGTCCCATGGAGATTACTTCATAACCACGGTAATTTCCACGCAATGCAATCCGCTCGATCGCTTCATATGAAGCAAGATCATCGTACGTGATCAATCCGCCGCCACGATTCATTTCGGCAACGATGAGTTTTGCTGTCTCGCCTTTATAGAAACCATTCCGTCCTTCGTTCGCTATCCGTTTCAAAGTCTTTGCAAGATTGGGTTGAATTAATGTATCGCCCTCTTTATACGACTTGCCATTATGGGAACAAAACATTTTTGTGGCTGGATACTTCCCGAAATTTTTCAATGCCGAGTTGAGGTCCCGAGCAAACGGAGCACTGATTCTGAATCCTTTAATAGCAAGTTCAATGGCCGGCTTCAAAACTTGTGCTCTACTTAGCGTTCCAAATTTCTCCAGAGCAAGCAGCATTCCGGCAACTGACCCGGGGACGCCACAAGCTAAATATCCCTCCTGACTTTTCTCAGGGGCATAGTTCCCTTTGTCGTCAAGGAACATATTTTTTACAGATTTCGCTGGAGCTTTTTCACGATAATCAAATGTCGTTGCGGTTCCATCCGCCATACGAATCACCATGAAACCTCCCCCGCCGATATTGCCTGCCTGCGGATGTGACACAGCAAGGGCAAATCCGACTGCGACTGCGGCATCTATGGAATTTCCACCCTGCTTCAGGATTTGAATACCTACTTGCGATGCATTCGGCTCCGATGAGACAACCATTCCTTGCCTGGCCTGAGTTGTTTTCTTGACGCTATTGTTAGCAACTCCGGAAAAGGCTGGTTGAACCAAGAGAAAAATAAAACAGAAACGAATAATATTATTAATCCGAGGATTTATAAGAGAAGGAAAAAATCGTGCTTTGAGAAACAACAAGCCCTGTATTCTGGAGAATACAGGGCTTGTGCGAAACTTAGAATGGTAAATCATCCGCTTTATCGGGGCCAATGTCTTCAGTTTGAGGCTGTGACGGTGTAGAAGTAGGCGCTCCATTAGAATGACTCGCGCCTTTAGAATCCAACATAAGCATCTGATCAACAACGATCTCTGTAACATCCCGCTTAACGCCATTTTTATCATCATAAGTCCGATATTGAATACGCCCTTCGACATATACTTTGCTACCTTTTTTCAAATACTCACCTACAATTTCAGCAAGTTTTCTCCACGCAACAAGTTTATGCCATTGAGTTTTTTCCTGAACATTCCCATCCTGATCTTTCCATGATTCACTGGTTGCCATCGAAAATGACGCCACCGCGACACCACTGCTTGTGTATCGAAGTTCGGGATCCTGTCCAAGATTTCCTATAAGAATGATTTTATTAACGCTTTTAGATGCCATAGTGTTTCCTCCTTAAAGT
>JBEKLV010000222.1:0-5431 GCA_050008835.1 Bacteroidota bacterium
TTTATGTGGTCATGCTAGTTGCGAACAAAACAGGAAGTGAAGATATCAGCGCTAACAAAGGACTTGGTTATCGATCTCCGATTATCGGTGTGTCAATGGCTATCTTCCTTGTATCGCTTACTGGATTGCCGCCGACTGCCGGCTTCGTCGGGAAATTTTATCTTTTTGTTGCAGTTCTGGATGCAAGATGGATTTGGCTTGCAATTATTGGTGCAGTGAATACTGTAATCTCGCTTTACTACTATGCTCGAGTGCTTCGTTATATGTTTCTGCGCGACCCAGAAGATCAATCAGGGCAGCTACATATTCTTCGGATAGAAGCATTGATTCTATTAGCACTTGCTATTCCAACAATAATATTTGGGCTATATTTTGCGCCAATCGTGGATCTAGCAAATACATCGATGCAGATATTTGGTTTGCATTAAATTTGCACTCACAACTGTTAGCATTCCTTATCACTATTTTGTGATTACAGTGTTTGTTTGTCAATTGAGAAATTCTTAGATTAAACACAGTTTATTACCAATAGGCGGCGACTATATCTAAATTAAAACTTAAGCAAATCATTGGAACAGCAGACGTTAAATATTCTTCTTGTCGATGATGATGAATTCTTTGCGAACGTTGTTGCCACTCAACTTCAAGATGAATATAAGTACAAAGTAACAATTGCGCACAATGGCCGTAAGGCAAGTGAACTGATTGCTAAGGGCGGCAGTAATCATTTTGACATGATTCTTACAGACTACTCCATGCCCGAAATGAACGGCATTGATCTATTGAAATGGATTAACGAGCATAATTTGGAAACACCGGTAGTCATGTTGACGGCGGCCGGTTCTGATGTCGTTGCTGTTGAAGCGATGAAATTAGGTGCGTATGATTATGTAAGGAAAGAACAACTTGACCTTCAGCACCTTGGTATTGTGATTAACGCAACACATGAACGGCATCAATTTCGTATTACAAAGTTGATGGAAGAAGAACGAGCACGGGAAATTGGATTAAATAATCTCGCAACGGATAAAGTGCGGGATGTGCTTAACGCACTCACACCAACATTAAACTCTGCTCTTGCTAATATAAATGGAGACATTGAAAACCGCGGCGAAGAACTCTGCAAACAATTATCTTCACCACAGCGTGAGCAAGTCCATGATCTTCTGCAGCAGATTCAACGCTCGGCAGTGTTGCTGGAAACTTCCATTCGAGGATTGTTGGGATTATACAGAATGCTTTACGCTCATTATGCCGAAGTTCAAGAGCTTGACCGGATGAAGCGGGAGATAGAAGAGAAGACAAAATCCGCCTGATTTATTCAACTTCCCCTTTTACTTCTCAGACGATTATATATCAATCGAATACCGTCTAGCACGAGCGTTGGTTCTACGTGCTGAATGATCCGCGTGTGTTCCGCAACGAATGTTGAAAACCCGCCTGTTGCTATCACAACTGCTTTCTTCGACCGATATTTGTGGAGTTCTTTTTGGATTCGGTTCACCATTCCTGTCATTGCGTCTACTGCACTCCATAGAATCCCGGCCTGCATACTACTAATTGTATTTGTACCGATGACAGTTTTGGGCAGATGTAGTTTATTCCCAGCTAGTTGCGGCAACTTTGCAGTTCGCCTATGCAAAGAAATTGCCGATGTTTCTATTCCCGGAGCAATAACCCCGCCGAGGAAATCGCCGTTTAATGCAACGACATCGTATGTTGTAGCTGTCCCGAAATCAATAATAATAAGCGGCCCGCCATATTTAAAATAACCGGCAAATGCATTGCAGATTCTATCGGAGCCGAGTAACTTTGGGTTGTCATAAAGAATTTTGATTCCAAGATTCAATTCTGTGCTTACAATCATCGGCTCTTGATGGAAATACTTTTTCACCATGACGGCATAGACATTGGTAAGATTTGGGATGACGGATGAGATGCCGATACCATCGATCTTCTTTCTATTTGCGCCAACTTTAACAAGTAATGAATGAACCTGTGCGAAGATTTCATCTTCTGTCCTTTGCAGCTTGCTTATCAATC
The DNA here is from genome assembly GCA_050008835.1 of Bacteroidota bacterium. Taxonomy (GTDB): domain Bacteria; phylum Bacteroidota; class Ignavibacteria; order UBA10030; family UBA10030; genus Fen-1298. The sequence continues at coordinate 2,044 of JBEKLV010000222.1, forward strand.
GGCAGTCGGCAATGAGTATATCTTTCTTGTATATCCCAATTACAGTATGGGTGTTGCCAATATCAATTGCTATAAACATATCAATTCCTCTTGCTTAGTAGTCATCGGATTTTTTTTCCGTGAAGTCAGGAGTTGTCTCATGACGCTAAAATTGAAGATATTTTAGATGTTAATATTGGGGTGTCGGGACGAAAGTCCTGACATCTCTTCATTATGGATTGTGTATGGCTTTTCAATAAACTCTAATAGTATTGCTCATTATTGTTTTACGACAGTTACATCACCGGCATGAAAAACGCGCTGGCATGTTTCAGTCTCTACAATCAATCCTCCATCGGGTGCAAGATCGATTGCGACTCCATCAATAACATCAGCGGCTTGAGTAAGCGTTATCCGCTTGCCAAATATTGTCGCGCGCGATTTCCATTCCATCAGTACAGTGTCGAAATTTCCTTTGCTTACTTCTGTATAATACGATTCTAACGACGACATAATTTTACAGAACACGTTCCTTCGATCAAGCTTTATACCGCATTCATTGCTAAGCGATGTTGCCTTGCCTTCAAGTTCGCCAATAAAATTCCTCTGATTCACATTTAATCCAATACCAATTATGGCATAATCGAGTTTGTTTTGATGTGAAGTACTCTCCAGAAGGATACCGCAGCATTTTTTTTTATTTATCAGAATATCATTTGGCCATTTGCATTCGCATTGCATGCCAGTGACTGTTTCAACGGCAAGTGCAATGCCAGTGGTGGCAAAGAAGGGAAGCAATCCAATCTTGTCCGTGCTGAATGTCGGTTGGATTATGATGGAGAACAATAAACTGCTGCCTGGTTCTGCGAGCCATATTCTTCCAAATCGTCCTCGACCTGCAGTTTGGTAATCGGTTATGACAACAGTGCCTTCCTCGGCGCCTTTGTTTGCAAATGTTTTAGCACAAGCATTAGTTGAATCAATAGAATTATAGATGAATAACTTGCGTCCGAATACTTGTGTAGTTATTCCATGTTTGAGTTCTTCTTCTGTATACATTCGTGCAGAATCCTATTGTTGCACGGGTATCTTCGTTAAGGGAAGATTCAGATTTGCAAGCCGCCATCCAAGGTCGTAAATCAATCGTCCTATCTTTACCATTTTTTCGAAGAGAATTTTATCTACGGTATCAGTTGGTTTGTGGTAATCGCGATGGACTCCATCAAAAAGGAAAACGATAGGTACGCCATTTTTTGCAAAGTTGTAATGATCACTTCGATAATAGAACCGCTCCGGATCGTGTTCGCCGTTGAATGCATAATCTAGCGTGAGGTGCTCTGATTCATTATTTGCTATTCGAAGTAGACTGTCGAGTTCAAGACTGATTTTGTCGGAACCTATTACATATATATAATTAGTATCTTTATTCGCCTCATGAACCGTATCGATTCTGCCAACCATATCCATATTTAAATCAGCTATAGTTTTATCTAATGGAATGATCGGGTTGTCTGTATAATACTTCGAGCCGTATAATCCCTTCTCTTCACCCGTCACGGTCATAAAAAGTAGGCTACGTTTTGGTTTTATTGGATTTGCTGCAAACGCTTTTGCAAGCTCCAGAACAGTGACAGTGCCGGAACCATCATCATCTGCACCGGGATAGAAAACGCCATCACGACTTTTTCCAAGGTGATCGTAATGTGCAGTAAATATTACAACTTGTGATTTGAGATCCGGATCGCTTCCCGGCAGAAAGCCGAGAACGTTTTCAGTTTGCTTTGTTTCGTGAATAACTTTTGAGTCTATTGTAACGGTTGTATTGTCAATGAATACAGGAGCGAACTGTTGATTGAGAAGCGCTTCGTTTCTTAGTTGTTTCAGTGATTTGCCCGATGGTTTTAAAACTGTTTCCGCCAATTCTGTTGACACGAGGAACCTGATAAATTGCTGCCGTATTTGAGATGAATTGTCTTTCATCCGCATCGTTCCTTTATCTGAACCAAAACTGCTCATCATCTCTAGTACTTTTTGAAGCGTAGCCGGTCCTTCGATATCTGGAATCATTAGTGCCGCCGCCGCCCCTGCATCGCGGCGAATCGCAAAGAGTCGCCGCATAGTTGCCGCCTTGGATGTATCGCTGGCGAAATTTTTCTTGCCTATGAAAATGAATACAACTCGTCCGGCAAGTTTCGCTTCAGCGGTGGAATCTAATTCCGTATCTGTGAATCCTACAAATACAGCAGGTCCGTTGACCACAGTGTCTTTCGCTCCCTCAGAAATAAAGTCTATTCCCCACGTGAAATTTTTCTTCACTCCATCAATATCAGTTATTATTTTTGTTTCTGGATTAACGCGTGTAACCTCTACATCAAAATGCTGGAAGTATGTACCATTATCGCCGATGGCTTTAAGATTCAGATTCTTAAAAATATCCGCGATATAGTTTGCTGCTTTCTTTTGTCCGGGAAATGAAGTTTCCCTTCCTTCCAGACTGTCAGAAGCAAGGACGGTAAGGTTCACTATAAGGTTACCGGCATTGATGGATTCATAACCGGCCTTCGATGCCGGATCAATGGCTTGGGCGTATAATGTTACAGAGAATAATGGCAGAAGTAAAAGCAACCGGCGCATAAGAGCTCCTGAAATAAGTTTATAGAAAAAGATACGCTAAATTACGTATGAAATGCAAGGTGAGTTGTTTGCCGCGTTCCTGATTAGACGATAAATGGAATGAACATTTTTGTTCGTTGCATATAGCGAGTATATTCATCGCCAAACTTCACGAGCATTTCATGCTCTTCGATTTTTGCTGTTGCTACCAATGCCCACAGATTCACTAAAGCGCATGTTGTTGTCGCTATTGTAATATCCTTGAAAAAGATACCTGTGCCCAAGAGTACGAGCGATGCATATAGCGGGTGACGGATATAACGATAAATACCAGATGTGACAAGCGCAGTTGTATTCTCGATCTGACCATCTGGTTTTCCCACTATGTGCAACGTGTGGAATCCATAAAAAGGAAGAGGAATGGCTCCCAAAAGCATCACCCATGATATTAGTTGATTCCAATTCCATGGATGTGTGAACCACACCGGTGCACACAATAGTATCAATACAAGAATGCTTTCAAACGAAAAGAACCGGTATATACCGTGGTAGCGGCCGGCCTTAATTGAGAACAACCATGAAAAGATGATATTTAAAATAGTACCAATCACAAGGATGATGACAAAGAATGAAGTATTCATTTGGATCGCTTCTTTAAAATTTTATACTAGTTTTAAAAAACAATTATCTCCATGAAGCTGCATAGTCATTTGCATATTGGTCAAACAAGATGGGTGATCTACCAAGCACCGAATCTATATCTGTAGAAACTGATGAACAGAGCCCTCGCCGCACT
>JBEKLV010000223.1:0-5422 GCA_050008835.1 Bacteroidota bacterium
AAGTTCCCGTGGAACAACGGACATTTTCCGGCGTTCACCGAACCAAGTCCCGGATATCATGGTTTAATATTTTGGGATAAGTTCGGTTCAAGCAGTCCTTCCGGTAATATTGCGTTTATTCTCAAAGCGCGTGTAGAACAGTTGCGCGATCTTGGCGCTGCATTGTCACCATTCAATGCATTCCTTTTACTTCAAGGATTGGAAACTCTCTCGCTTCGTGCTGAACGTCATTGCCAGAACTCACTTGCCTTCGCTCGCTGGTTGAAACAATCACCATCCGTCAGTTGGGTTTGGTATCCTGGATTAAACGAGCATCCTTCATATTCAAATGCCATCAAATATCTTCGCGCAGAACATTTTGGCGGCATTGTTACATTTGGTATTAAGGGCGGAATAGCAGAAGGCAAAAAGTTCATTCAGGCATTGAAACTGACAAGTCATTTGGCAAACGTTGGCGACGCGAAAACGCTCATCATTCATCCGGCATCAACAACGCATCAACAACTTTCAGCGAGCGAGCAGAAAGCAGCAGGCGTTACACCAGAAATGATTCGTGTCTCAGTAGGACTTGAGCACATCGACGACATCATCGCCGACTATGATCAAGCGTTTCGTTCCATTGCTTAATTTATATTAAAAAATAGGAAAAATTTCCCTCTCCTCATAGGAGAGGGTTACTTGTCCGCCAGCTTTGTGGCGGAGGGCGAGGTCAAATAAAATGACATTACCTCTCGCCAACCAGCCCACTACGCGTTCTGGCGGGAAAGACGGCGAGCAAGTAGTCCTCCCCTAAAAGAGAGGAAATTTTATCGGAATAATTGGTTTTTCCAAGAAGAAAAGGATCAACGATAAATATTCTACTAAGGAGCTTTTATGAGTGTTGTACTTCCAAATGAATATGAACATCGCGGCAAATTAGAACAACGAGGTGTACTCTGCATTACTGAAGAAGAAGCCAGTCGCGCCGACATACGCCCGCTGCGAGTTGGAATTCTTAACATTATGCCAAAGGGCGAAACATACGAACCGCTTGTTCTCTATCCGCTTAGCCGCTCTATCATACAAATCGAGCCAATCTGGATCCGATTGCGTTCGCACAATTATAAGAGCAGCGATCAAAATCATCTTGATCTCTTTTACGATTACTTCGAAAACTCTATTGTAAACGCTCCACTGGATGGACTTCTCCTGACCGGTGCGCCTGTCGAAGAATTTGCATACGAGGACGTTTATTACTGGAATGAAATTACTGCTATTTTAAAATTTGCACGGCAAAACATTACTTCCACACTCGGAATTTGCTGGGGTGGCATGGCGCTTGCAAAAATGCTGGGGATTGAAAAAGAAATATTCAAAAATAAGCTTTTCGGTGCATTCGAAACGCGTAACCTTGATCGCTCGCATCCTGTCACCGGAGAATTAGATGATGTGTTTTGGTGTGTGCAAAGCAGGCATTCAGGAATTTCTGATCATATATTGGAAGATGAACAGAAGCGTGGAAAAGTCAATTTGCTTGCTCATTCCGAAAATGGCGGCTATACAATATTCGAGAGTGCAGACCGCCGCTACCTGATGCATTTAGGACATCCTGAGTATGAAGCGCAGCGACTCGTAGAAGAGTACCGAAGAGACGCGTCACTCGGAAGAGAAGACGTCAAGTTGCCTGCCAATGTAGATATCAATAACTCAATTAATCGTTGGCGAAGTCACGGATTAGAATTTTTTACACAGTGGGTTCGATTCATTTATGAGCCGACAAGCAAGGCAGTACGATAACCCAATTACGACACCAGCCATTCTTTTGCTTTTTCGATATCATCAAATGTCGTAATCTGTTTTTTAGGGAAAAGTGCATTGAGTGACTCGACAAATATTTTTTGAACAGTCGTTACTCCCACCATCGCTCGTTTACGTGCATAATGAGCGATCTTAGAAGTTGCTTCCTTGGTTATTTTCAATATCTCAGGCGACATTTTCGAACCGCGTACATCCGACAATACCAAAATAGAGTTCTGTGGTTCCTTGCTTGCCAATAGAACCGCCATCTCTAATTCCGCTTTTATCTGGTCTGCTTGAAATATGAAATTCGAGCAATCTACAAGAAGGATTCTTTTACCCTTATATGTGATCCACTGTGTTTTCATAATCGTTTCCTTGAGTGGTATACATCTCCCTCCTTTGATCTTCTCCGCTATATCCAGAACCATCATGACGTGTACAACTTCCGAATATACAGATTTTGATGCAGCCGATCCGCGGTATGTTAATAAATAATTATTACTATTCCAATTTGAATTCGGAAATTTAAGATACTTCAGCTTATCGAGGATAATGAGAGAGATATTATATTTCAAGAGAAAGGTGTCTCCAAATCCGTTAATCCTAATATCGATAACCCAATGAATCCTTAGCAAAGCCGGGGATTTGAATTTATCGTACAGTGGGCTCGATCCATTCGTGAATCGACAAGTAAAGAGGTGTGATAACATACACGAACAAAGGGAATCCAATCTTACACACCACGAGTAAATCAACCGTCAGGCGAAATGTTTTGATGGTGCGATGGTAATAGTTTTATCTGATCTCATTTTAAAAAGTTGGCAGCCACTACTTGAAGATACCAGTCTCGAATTTTGTCATTGGAGCAATTGATAATACCGCAAACATATCGATTGAATATCAGCAATTCAATAATTCCGTTGTGCGGATCATGAATTTGATATTTATCTGGAGCAATCTTTGTCGCGGTTTCCTTTGGAACGGCATTGAGATATTCTATAAGCATTGTGTTTGCCTTTTCTTGGACTGCCGATTCAATCACAAATATTTTGAATGTGGAACTGTCTTTATACATAGTCACGTATGCTGAATTCATAAAGCTGTATCCAAGAAAATTGCGAGCAATGTACTGTTCAGTGTTAGGCTTCTTCCCCATTACTGGAAATACTTTAAAGAGTGTAGGCATCAGGTTATTTTGCTTCAATTGCGCTACAAGCATTTTGCCAATGGTCAGCATCGCCTCTTGTGCTTTGCTTCCCGTTTGATATGTTGACATCTTCACATAATAGGAACCTGTGAGGAAATTCAGTACTCCTTGTTGAAGATATCCTTGCACGCCTAATTGAATGAAGTTATATGCCGTATCCCGTTCTTGAGAATACATTCCAAACGCGTCCACATCAGAACCGTGTCTATACAATTCCACCTTCACTTCTATACTGTCTGTACTAATATAACGCGCTATGTGAAGATCAATAAAGTTATACTCAAGATACAGATCGGCAGCTCCGTCAATAATATCCCATAAATTATTCACATTATAGACAGGATCGTCTTGCGTGATCTTCCAGCCGGGAATTTGTGGAAAAAGCGACTCCTGGCCATAAGAAAAGGACACCGAAGTGAACAAAATGAGAAGTACAGTACTTCCACAAAATGATATTGATCGCATGGTTTTTAACTTAAGAACTGACGTTACGCGCCGCATAGCCTTTAAAGTTGTCCACCTCCCCTTCCCGACCCGATTTTGCATCGTGTCGGGATTTCCCTTCACCAAACGAGGAGGGGATGAAGGGGCGGTGTACTTTGTTCTATTACATTCCATATTTATAAGCATATACGCTGGTTTTGCGTAACATCAGTTAAGAAATGAATTCTTCCGGAACCGTAGTCAATCTCATCATATCTTTTATTCGTTCTGAGACTGCGAAATGCTTTGGGCACGTTGCAGAGCATTGCGCACAACCCGCGCATGGATTATTCGGAATGTTGAGACTTATCAACAACTCTTGTGCTTGATGGCTGTCACGGTACCCATACGTGTACATATACGCACGCATTATTTCCGGAATCGGTAATCCTTTGGGACAATTTGGAACGCAATGTTCGCATCCCGGGCAATATAGGCCGCCCTCAGATTTCCCAACGAGGAGGTCTGCTTCTTCTTGTGCGGTCATCTTTAAATCGCGATTAACGCTTGCATTCATTGCCAGATGATCGAAGTTTGTATTTCCAGGAATTGCAGTTGTAACATTTCCGTCCTGCAAAACAAATTTCAACGCCGCTTTGCAATTAATCGGCTGCTTCCTTTCTTTATCGTGAAAGCCTCCTGCCATCGTTTTCATAGCAACGATTCCTATTCCTGCTTTCGCCGCTTTTGCTATCGTTTCTTTCAATACTGCGTAATAATCTTGTTTATAATTCATTGATGTCAGCACTACTTCATATACACCACTATCGATTACCGCTTGAATAACTTCCTGTTCATTCTTATGCGTGGAAACTCCGACATGTCTTGCTTTTCCTGTTTTTTTTGCTGTCGTCACCGCCTCTAACATTGCGGGATGCAAAACAGCATCACGCGATGAAAGTCCATGAACATAAAGAATGTCCACATATTTCATTTTGAGCCGTTTAAGACTGATATCTAATTTTTCAAGAAATGCTTTGCTTGTGGAACTTTCACCGAGAGCGCCGGTTGATTTATTTCTATCTTCCGGCGGCACTTTTGTAGCAAGAACGAACGAATCACGCGGATAATCCTTGAATACTTCACCAAGCATCTCTTCGTTCTTACCACCTTGATATCCGTGTGCTGTATCAAAAAGTATTATACCTTCCTTGATGGCGGCATGAATTAAAGCGGGACTGTCAGCACGCATAACGCCAAAGCTCACAATAGGCAGATCAATTCCCGTTTTTCCGAGTTTACGTTTAATGATTGGTTTATCTTCCATACCGATCCGGCTGGCTGTAAAATTAGAACTCGCAAAAGAAGCGGATGCAAGAAGCGCACTGGCGCTGCCAAGTACAGAAGTTCGCAAAAAACTTCGCCTATTAAGTTCATCCAATTCCATAGAAATTCTCCTCTGCTTTATTTAGTTATCTATTTGGCTAAATGATATTGAGAACTTTTCGATCATTTTCTTGCAAAGAGTTTGCGAAAAATATTCTATTTAATCAATCTAAATTTGGTCTAATTACTTGGGAAATAAATGAGAAAAGGATAATTTTTCTTCAATAGTTTATCGAAAGAATCAAAAAGCGAGGTGGAATTGCCAGCATAATAGACAATAAAAAAGCTCGCCCCAGCAAATCAAGGCGAGCTATGAAGTAATAACTTCGTACCAATAGAACTAAATTATTCTGTTGTAGCGATTATCGGAGGTTCTGGTTTTACAAAAGTAAATGTTCCTTGTTTCACTAAGTTCTCATAATACCATGCACACGTCGTTTTAACTTTCGCACTCTCATCATATTTCACTGCCATTTTCACAGCGTAGACACCCCGTGCATCGTCAATTTTGCAGAGCGCCCATGCTGCGGCAACACGCAAATTTTCATCGGTGCTATTATGCAGGACACCCATCAGTGGAACGACAGCCCGAGTTGACTGTATTTCGCCAAGCATAAGCGCGCAACT
>JBEKLV010000224.1:0-5390 GCA_050008835.1 Bacteroidota bacterium
ATCGGCTTCAAAGCCAGCGATAAACAAGTGCAAATCGATAAAGAAGAAGCAAACAGAAATTGAATGAAAAAGTATCTTACAGAAAAAGTTGATGCTGCGCTCAAATCACTTTCGTACGGTGGTATTGCAAAGTTGACTTTTGAAAAGCCGAAGGATGAGGCGCATGGCGATATCACAACTAATGTAGCAATGCTGTTGGCAAAATCTATAAAGAAAAATCCACGCGTGGTGGCGCAGGAAATTGCTGGCAAGCTCGAAGTAGAACGGAAATATATCTCGAAGGTTGAAATTGCTGGACCGGGTTTTATTAATTTTCGTTTCACGGACGAATTCTTCACTGCACAAATTGGCAACATCCTAGAACATTTAGAATCATTTGGAAAAAAAAATATTGGCGGCGGCAAAAAAACGCAAGTAGAGTATGTTAGCGCGAATCCAACCGGACCGCTAAGTGTTGGGCATGGCCGTCAAGCAGCTATTGGAGATACGATAGCAAATCTGCTTGTGTGGACGGGACATGATGTTACACGAGAATATTATTACAATAATGCTGGCCGCCAGATGCGCATACTTGCAGAATCAACTTATGCTCGGTACCGACAATTGTTTGATTCTTCATATATATTTCCAGAAGATGGCTATCAAGGCGATTATATTCGCGAAATTGCAGATGATTTAAAGAAGGATCGAGGCGATTCCATCGTCACGATGTCATTAGAAGAAGCATTGTTGGTATGCAAGGAATTTGCAGAACAGGAATTGTTTCAGGCAATTAAAAAAGTGCTTGCAAGAATGGGCGTCGTGCATGATGTTTTCTTCAATGAGGATTCGCTTTACAAGAGCGGAAAGATCGAGGAAGTGATTGCAGAATTCCGCAATAAAGGACTTGCGTACGATCAGGATGGTGCTATTTGGTTAAAGACGAGTGCGCTCGGACTTGATCAGGATCGCGTTATTGTCAAGTCCACTGGCGAGCCGACATATCGCTTACCGGATATTGCGTACCATCGCGAGAAATTTCAGCGCGGCTTCGAACTCATTGTGGATGTCTTTGGTGCAGATCACATCGCTACAATTCCGGATGTTCTTGCCGGTATAAAAGCGCTTGGCTACGATCCTGAGAAGGTGAAAGTTGTCATTCACCAATTCGTAACGCTTATGCGCGATGGTGAACAAGTTAAAATGTCTAAGCGGCTTGCAAATTTTGTAACACTTGATGAATTGATAGACGAAGTTGGATCGGATGCGGTACGATTTTTCTTTCTAATGCGTTCTACATCCAGCCACTTAGAATTCGATTTGAATCTTGCCAAAGAGCAATCGGAAAAGAATCCAGTTTATTACTTGCAATATGCTCATGCCCGAATTGCCAGCATACTTCGTTTTGCTGAAGAACAAGAGACGTTTAATGCATCAGATTCTCTTACAGGCATCGATTATAGTTTGCTCAAGGGACCGACAGAAATCGCACTGACAAAACTGCTACTTGATTTTCCTGAAACCATTGAATTTTGTGCAATGAGTTTTGAACCGCACAGACTTACGACATATTTGCAGGATGTTGCAACCGCATTTCATAGGTTCTATCACGAGCACCGCATTGTTATCCCCGAGCTGGATATAGCGAAAGCACGGCTTGCCCTCTGCCTTGCAACTAAGACGGTACTCGCAAATGGGTGCAAAATCCTCGGGATTTCCACTCCTGAGCGGATGTAAAGTAAGACGTTGACATTTATAAATTATTTCTGTAGCTTTTTATCAACAAAAATTAATAAAAGGTTATCGAATCCTTCCATTGTTACTGCGTTTGTAGTACTTCTAATGTTACATTGAACGATTAGATTCGTCCCTGAAGTGGCGAGTTGCGTTTTCCTTCATTTAGAAAAAGTGTAATTAGATGCCGTATTTTGAAATACAGGCATTCTTTTGTAGATTTATGAAAGAATGGCAATGATGAGCTTTAAAAATGGTATTATTCACGATGTAATCATCCGCGATTTGACGAAATACCAGGATAATCGCGGCTGGCTGATGGAATTATTCCGAAGCGACATCATTGTAAAAGAATTTCTTCCTGCAATGTTTTACATCTCGCAGACAGAACCAGGTGTTGCTCGCGGACCGCACGAACACAAAAATCAGGCAGATTTATTTTGCTTTATCGGACCATCTACATTTCGGTTATATTTGTGGGATGCTCGAAAAGATTCACCCACATTCGGACAGAAAATGGCATTTGATGCTGGCGAGCAGAAACCGCAAGCAGTGATTGTCCCGGCTGGCGTTGTCCATGCATATCGCAATGTAGGAAACATTCAGGGATGGGTTATCAATCTTCCCAACAGATTATATGCAGGTAAAGGGCGTAAGGAAGAAGTTGATGAAATTCGTCACGAAAACGATCCTCATTCACCATTTAAATTGGATTAATTCTCAATGAATCTTCTTGTTACAGGTGGCGCAGGTTTCATCGGTAGCAATTTTATCAGGTATATTCTGGATAAATATTCTGATTATCGCGTTATTAATCTTGATAAACTGACCTATGCCGGCAATCTTGAAAACTTAACCGGAGTCGATAAGGACCCGCGATATGCGTTTGAAAGAGGCGACATCTGCGATAAAACCAGAGTGCAGATGTGCATAGTGCGATATGAGATTGATGCGATTGTCCATTTTGCAGCAGAGTCACACGTTGACCGCAGCATTCTTGGTGCGGTAGAATTTGTGCAAACAAATGTAGTCGGTACAAACGTATTATTAGAAATTGCAAAAGAAATGAAGATTAAACGATTTCTGCAGGTTTCTACAGATGAAGTGTACGGATCGCTCGGGAAAACTGGTTTATTTACAGAAGAAACATCTTTACATCCAAATAGCCCATACTCGGCAAGTAAAGCGTCGGCGGATATGCTGGCGTTAGCGTACCAACATACATTTGACATACCAATTGTCGTGACACGCTGTTCAAACAACTATGGGCCATATCAATTTCCAGAGAAAATGATTCCATTGATGATTGCAAACGCACTCAGCAATAAACAGTTGCCGGTGTACGGTGATGGAATGAATGTGCGCGATTGGCTTCATGTAGAAGATCATTGCTCAGCAATCGATATAGTGCTTCATCGAGGTCGGGTAGGTGAAGTGTACAATATTGGCGGGAATAACGAGAAGCCAAATATTGAAATTGTAAAATTAATACTACAACATCTTAGAAAACCTGAATCTCTTATCACTTATGTTGAGGATCGTCTTGGGCATGATCGCCGGTATGCAATTGATTCTCATAAAATTCAGAATGAGTTAGGATGGAAACCAAATTACACATTTGTACGTGGTATCGCAGAGACAATAAAATGGTACGTTGACAACCAACTGTGGTGGAAACGGATTATCACCGGTGAATATCAGAAATATTATCAAATGATGTATGGCGGCAGAGAAGTCGTGAAGAATTAAATAATAGAAAATTAGAATTTAGAAAATTGAAATCACAGCTCAGTAAAAGGCAATGTAAATATGACGATGAAAACTAAATTATCTCGGTTTTGGAATATCAGATTCATTATTCTCAATCTGATTGCTTTATCCTGTTTGATTTCATTCTCCACCGCGCAATGGACAACCGACACAAAGAAAGAGTCACAGGAATCAAAATTAGACCTGAAGAGCATGATGCAAGCTCCTGTGAATAATGCACCAGTTTTAGAAGGACCGGTAGATCCGGAAAAATATTATGTCGGTCCATCGGATGTGCTTTCAGTGAACATATGGATTAGTCCACCTCTCAATTTTTCTCTTACGGTGACACCGGAAGGAACACTCATTATCCCAACGGTTGGGGAAGTTCGTGTTACTGATTTAACTTTAGGAGAGGCAAAGAAAAAGGTTATCGAGGAGATTAAAAAGAAATATATAACAGGTTCTCCATCTGTTACACTTATTAGTCCAAGATCTATTACCGTAACTATCACTGGTGCAATTCGTTACCCCGGGAAATATATTCTTACTGCCACAGACCGTGCCGATAAGGCTATTGAAATGGCCGATAAAATCCAAAAGGATCAACCGGTAGAGCCAACAGAAAACATTGAAGATTGGCAGCGGAGACTAAACGAGCGAAAACAATCAAAGAGAGATATTCATCTTACTCGACGTACGGGGGAGATCTTTCGCGTAGATATACTGCGCTATTATGCTACACAAAATGATAAATTAAATCCATTCCTTCGTGAAGGAGATGAAATATTTGTTCCACGCATCGATCCGAAAAAGAATGTTTTTGCAGTGTACGGCGGTGTCAATGTGCAGGGAATTTTTGAGTTAGTTGAAGGGGATAATCTGCTTGATGCTATTGAATTAGCATATGGTTTTTCGATGCGAGCCAAAACAGATAGTATCGTGCTTTACCGATATAACGTACAGACAGGGAAACAAATTTTATCGTATTATAATTTCGATCAAGTCAAAAATGGTGATGCAAAAAATGTAAAACTAATTTCCGGTGACCGTATTGTCGTAAAAGAGCAACCTGATGTCCGTGAAGATTATCGGGTTTTTCTGGAAGGTGAAGTTCAATATCCAGGCGTCTATCCAATTACAAAAGATAGTACGAGCCTGTTAAAAGTCATAGAATGGGCGGGTGGATTCACCGAATATGCATCTCTTACTTCTGCCCAGGTCTATCGCGGTACAATATCAAGGCAGGAGTTGGATATTGAAAAACTATTAAGTATGCGTGGAAATATAACACCCGAAGATAGTGCATATTATCTTCTTGAATCCGAATTGCGCACAAAACGTGAGGTAGTAAATGTGGATTTTAAAAGATTGTTCATTGACAAGGATTCTACTGAAGATATATACTTGAGAAATGGCGATTATGTTTCTATCCCTTCGATTCGACGTACGATTTATATCTTTGGCCAAGTGGTTAATCCCGGCAATATTCCATTCGTTCCTGGAATGGATTATAAGTATTACATACAGAAATGCAGCGGTTTCACTGAAAATGCAAGGTCAGGCGATGTTATGATAATAAAAAGGGCAACCCGTCAATGGTTATCTCCGAAGGAAACAAAAATTGAAGAGGGCGACTATGTTTGGGTTCCAAAAGAGCCACAACGCAGTTTTGCATATTATATGAATATTTTTAATCAAACCGCTGGTGTGATTACTGCAGCAGTAAGTATTGCGTTGTTAGCGATACAATTGAAAAAGTAAGATTTCTCATATCATTCTTATTCTCAAATAAAAACGGATGAAGACTTGGAAAAGATATCATGATTAAAAAACCAGATGAAATTACTGATTTAAATGCGAATGATGAGACATCAGCAAGTGTCCTAATAGATTTTCTTTCTGTTATTATAAATTATAGAAAATTT
>JBEKLV010000225.1:0-5354 GCA_050008835.1 Bacteroidota bacterium
AATGATTAAGGCACCGGAAATTCTGCTGACCCATCTGAGTCCACCTGTGTCCAGCTTTTTTCTGAACAATGTAGCAACGTAGCCAAGAGTCAGAAACCATAGACACGAACCTGTAAACACTCCGAGGACAAGAATGCACGCTGAAATGATAATAAGCCTATGTCCCAGTCCAAAGGCAGCGAACACAGCAACAAAGGCAAAGATGGTCACTGGATTTGTAAGTGCGAGGAGAAAGGCGGAGACGTACGATCCCAACAATCCCTTGTTATCAAAGGGAACTATAGGATCCTTGCGTTTAGCACGAAATGTCCTTATTCCAAGAAACAAGAGTAATCCTCCTCCACCCAAACGCAGCCAAAAGTGCTGGCTGGCAATCGCATCCGAGATAAACGTGAGACCGAACGCAGCGATACTGCCATACAGCGAATCTGCGGTTGCAGCCCCAAGGCCTATAATTAAGCCGCGTGAGTGCCCTTCAGCCAGTGTCTTGCGGATGCACATTAATCCGATCGGTCCAATAGGCACCGCCATCGCAAATCCAATAATCAGTCCTTTTAAGAAAAAGATTGGCTCCATGTTCTCATGTTCCGGTCATCTTGTTGCTGTTGGCGCATTTAGTATTATTGTTGCGATCTCTTTAAAGATTTTCATTATTGATTACGCTAATTCAATCATTCTTCAAGTTTGTAGAATGGATTCCCTTTTTCAACACAGATGGAATACTCTCAGCAGATTTTTCAGACCCAAGTAAGACCGCTATCCATCGCGTGCTTTTATTGCTCTCAAAAGCAAACTTCATAGTCATGGTAAATGGTATGCACAGAACTACACCGATCAGACCGAGCAGGCTTCCCCAAAATATGATAGAGAGAAAAACTACCAAGGTAGACAATCCAAGTTTACGGCCCATAAGCCTCGGCTCAACCATATTTCCAAGTGTAAAGCCAACGACAAGATAACCGGAAGCAGCAAGCACGGCAGGTCCCAGACCGAGTTGAATAAGCGCTAGTAAAACAGCAGGAATTGC
Organism: Bacteroidota bacterium; assembly: GCA_050008835.1. GTDB lineage: Bacteria > Bacteroidota > Ignavibacteria > UBA10030 > UBA10030 > Fen-1298. The sequence goes on from JBEKLV010000225.1 coordinate 1,028, forward strand.
GGCTATAATTATGCCGACATTAGGTACGAAGTGAAGCAGAAAGGCAACGAAGCCCCAGAGAACGGGAAAATCCACTCCGAGGATGAACAACCATAATCCTATTGTGATCCCCGCGATCAAACTGATGATTGTCTTGATGATCATATAGCGCCTGATATCATCGACAAACTTCGTGAACTGCGGAAAGACACGTTGAGGATCACCGAGTACAGAACGGAGCTTGTGTGGAAAGCTTGAAGCCTCAAGAAGAATGAATGTTACCGTGAGTAAGATGAGGATAATGTTGGAAAGCGCCGAGCCCATCCCAGCAAACAAGCCGGCAACTATGCTCATCACCGACCCCGGATTAATGTATTCAAGCAAGACCTTCTCAGTGACGATGATGTGCTTGGTTTCCAGGAACGCTTTGAGAGCCAAAACTTGTTCATACAAGCGTTTCTGATAGAAAGGCAACGCATCGGAAAAGGTGCTGAGAGATGTTCCTACCACTGCAACGACAACCAGTACAAGAATAATCATGCCTGTCATTACGATCATCACCGCGAGAAAAGAAGGAACACGTTTTCGTTCCAACCAGAGTACCAGCGGCGTTCCGAGGAGAGCGAGGAACACAGAAACAAGGAGCAATGCAATAACCGACTGTGCTTGATTGACGCCATATATGATGATTACAAGCGCCGCTGCAATAACGAGGAAACGTGTTTCGCTATAAATATTTCCTTGATCAGTCATAAATATCCTTTTCTTCTTCAATTAAAACTCGACAACATCCACCACTTCACAGGTTGTTCAAAACATTTGTGTTCTTGTTCACTTCTGGATTCATTTCGTTCTACACTATTCTATAATGCATGTGATTGAAATGAACTCGATCCCTGTGTTGATCTATTTACGTAGTAAGATGAATACTCCAGCAAGTACGGCGAGTATCGCCATAATCACCCTCAGACCATCGAAATACACAGCCGGGACAAGCGCTGCCACACCCGAGACTATGAGCCAAATACCCAGCAGCAACATCCCTACGTTATTCGTTAAGTTCATGTTCATATTCGTATTCCTTATGTATTGGTCGTGAATGCAAAGGAGTCATAATTTATTATGACTCTTACTTTCCGTTTAGTGTTTTTCAGGATAACCATTAATAACCTTAGTTGATAATAATACTAATATTAACAAGAGGGTTGTTTGATGTACTTTGAAACAGTTTATCCTTTTTCTCATGAATATCTACAACCCATGTAGCGACAAAGTAACCGAGTAACCCGCCGAAAAAATCGCTCGACACCCAATGTTTATCCTCGTACACTCGAGAGAATGGTGTGATCACAGCGGGCAAGTACGCCAGTATTTTCAACCATGTTGGGCCGGCATTTCTTGAAAGGACAGTTGAGAGTACAAATGCAGTGGCTGTATGCCCTCCCGGAAACGAATGATAATCGTCACGAAATGAGAATGGGTGATAACTGGATATACCTTCATTCATATATGGCCTTGCTCTACCGAACGCAGTCTTTAGTATATAGGTAATTGCGCCCGTATAAAGCGAAGCCTGTCCGATTTCATAAGCGACTTTTCTTGTCGAAGTATTATTCGTTATCAATGAATGTGCAGCAAAGCCGGCAAAAAGCACCACAGGGGAATACAGCTCTCCCCATATTCTGCCTGCCTCGATCGGTACACTGTATAAATAACTTCTGTCCTTAAGAATAAAATCTCGAGCCGGTTGATCGGCAGTTTCGATAAGTACATATGATCCGGCACTCATTACACCGAATTTGAGCCAATCACTTCCTTCCCATTTCGATGGTTGTTTTATAAAATCGACAGTCTCGTTTCCGAACTGGGACAAGTTGTAATTGTTTTGTGCAAATAGAGAAGATTCACAGCTGACCAAAACGAGAAGTGATATGAGAATTTTATAGCGCATAGATAATAGCTCTGCGAAAGAGGAACATGTATTTTGAGATTTTATGCAATGAAGAGCATAAAGTGATCATCCATCCTAATTGAGAGTTATACTGATTGTGAGTGGAAAGATCGAAGAAACGTGCACTCGCGATTCATTCTGCTCATGTTGATCTACAACCCAAGTTGCAATAAAGAAGCCGATTGCACCGCCGAGAATATTATCGGATGTCCAATGCATATCTTGATACACTCGAGAGATTGGAGTGAGTACAGCAGGTACGTACAGGAGTACTTTTAACCATGTTGGGTCGACATTTCTGGAAAGAACAGTTGAGATGACAAATGCGGTCGCCGTGTGTCCTCCGGGAAGCGAATGAAAATCGTCGCCCATAAGTGTGAAAGGATGATATGTCGCTCTCCCGAGATTGTCATGCGGCCGCGCTCTTCCAATGATAGATTTCATTGTAAGGACAACTGCACCTGTATAGAGTGAAGCCTGCCCGATTTCATAAGCGATTTTTCTCGATGAAATGTTGTCAGTGAGTAAATAATGTACAGCAAAGCCGCCAAAGAACACAAACGGGGAATAAAGTTCTCCGTACATTCTGGCTCCCTCAATCGGTACACTGTAGAAATACCTTCTGTTGTCTCTAAGAACTGCATCGCGGATTGGTTGATCAACTTGCATTGTTAAAAATGTTGCGCCGCCCATCACCCCGATTCTGAGCCAATCGCCGCCATCCCATTTTGTTGGTTGTACAAAGAAGCCAACAGTTTCATGCCAGAACTGAGATAAATTGTATTTATTTCCCCGAACGGTATCCCGTGATTCGAGATTTTGTGCGATGAGGTCCACAGCCCTATAAGGAGAGAATCCGCAAATGACAATAAGGAGGAGTGATAAAAGGATCCTATACCGCATGAGAATATCCTTTCTTTTTGTTCGTTGTGTGCCTCATGAGCGCTCTTTTCATTGTCACGAACTTGTCGTGCTATTATCCCAGAATTCCATTACTCATTATAAAAAAGCGTATATGGCTGCGTTCTATTCGAACACTTAAAAGTGCAAAAATATATCTCATTCCTGGAGATATGATTATATTTTATTTATTCTTAAATCAGAAATCATTGCAACTGCCGAGATAAAATAAAAAATTACAAACCAAACGAGATGAGTTGGGGCAAAGAAATATCCAAGGTAAGCAATCGTTGAAACCGTGCTTGCAGCTAATACAGTTGGAACACCTGTAAAGCCCTTTTGTTTATATGACGTGAAATACGCCAATCGTATTGACGCGGCGCCGACATTCAAAAATCCGGCAATGAGCATAGCAATACCGTTTATCCCTACGAACCAACCAAATACAATCGAGGAAGCAACTGCCATAAAATCCGTAAAACTATCCAGGTAAACACCAAGCACTCCTCCACCAATTGCTCTTGCTAACTTTCCATCAAAATAATCTAAGAGAAATTGCATAAGGATAAGAACATATGCAATGAGTAAAAACCCTTTGAAAGAAAAATAAACTGAAAAGGAAACACATAGAAGTCCAAGAAGAGTAAGCATATCCGGCCAACGCAGCGCACGAAGTTGTTTGAATATCACGGTTCCTTTGTGACTGATCTCCTTATCCGCGGGTTGTTCAAAAACATGTATGTTCTTGTTTACCTCCGGATTCATTCTATTTTCCACCATTCCCATGCCGAAACTTATTATCTTGTCTGTTATTTTTGTTATTATTTGTTGCCGCGATCATTTCCCTTTTCTTTATTATTACCTTTGCCTTTCCCATTACCATTGTCATGCTTTTGTTGCTTTACCCAGTTATTATGCTCGGGGTGTTTTGGGTTTACATAATATTTTGGATCACGAGCATCGCGGATTGGCTGCTGATCATGCTGACCTTTAAATGAGGCATACTTGTCTCTATACGTTGCATGATTTCGCCACGGTGTCCGCTCATTTATAACCACTTTGTGAGAATTATACAAGTCAAAATTACGGTAACGGGAAGGTAACGATGACCTGCCAATCCAGTGTCCTCTTTCCTGGAAGTAATATAAATGCTGAGGAACACTATAGTACGCTTCGATGTCCGGCAAGTAATAATATTCAGCATGATCGTAACCAACCGGACCCCAAATTGGTTGACGATCCACATTGAATCCGAGATTAATATGTAACTGCGCATCTACAGTGCTCGACAATAACACTGCTATGATTAATGCAAGTAAATAACGCATGATGGTTCTCCTTTTATAATATATGTGATTGAAATAAACCCGATCCCGATTTGTCGGGAACTCATTCGTTTGTGAACTATGATTTCGGTATGATGGGCGCATGTTCTACCTTCAATAATTCTCTAAAGAACTCTTCACAATTTGAAATCCAGCCCGATCATCAAGGCTT
>JBEKLV010000226.1:0-5301 GCA_050008835.1 Bacteroidota bacterium
CATAGTAAAAAAACGTAAGACCTTATTAGGTCGGACGATTTTTCTTCCCCTCCTATATATATTGGTTGTGTCAGTGTCAGTAGAGGTAATTTTCTCTCTATTTCACTATAATTGACATTTTTTTCACCACATAATAGGAGTTATTCTATGCTTCAAACAAAATTTAAGAAAACTCTGGCTGCATTCATCTTTTTCCTCTGCTCCGGAGTAGTAACTTGCCCTGCACAAACCACTCACGATTCACTGACCTATTACGGTCATTCATTTGTCAAAATTAAAACTTCTGAGGGGAAGGTCATCTATATCGATCCTTATAATGTCAATGAATATGCTGATTCTGCCGATATTGTCCTCATCACTCATGAACATAGTGACCACAACGAGTTGTTTCGTGTGCATCAAAAATCAACTTGCCAGGTCATTCGCGCTGCGAATGACATTATAAACGGTGGCTACCAAAGCTTCACAATTGGAAACATCATGATTACAATGATTACAGCTGTCCCAGCGTATAACAATCAACCACGCAATCTCTCTTGGCATTTAAAAGGTCAATGCTTTGGTTATGTTGTTGAGTTTGATGGCATCAAATTGTATCACGCCGGCGACACTGGAAACATTCCAGAGATGGCAGATCTTGCCAGCCAGAATATCACTTATGCTCTTTTGCCAATGGATAGCATTTATACAATGTCACCGGCAGAAGCAACGCAAGCTGCGGCAATGATCCAAGCAAAACACGATATTCCGATTCACACAATGCCTCCGCCGGATACATATAGCGATGCTATGGTATCACGATTTACTTCACCTAATAAATTGGTTGTTCACCCCGGAACGACTATTGAATTAATTGCTGCCGTAACAAGCGTTGAGGAACTTCATGCAACGCCAACCGGATTTCGATTGAATCAGAATTATCCTAATCCCTTCAATCCAACAACAACGATTGAGTTTACAGTGCAGAAAGAGGGCTTTGCAACATTGAAGGTATATGATGTTTTGGGTAAAGAAGTGGCAACATTAGTAAAAGAAAATTTACAATCATGTATTTTGTATCGGACAATATTCCAAGCTTCAAAACTCTCGTCCGGTATGTATTTTTATCGGTTAGAGAGTGGCAAACAGATGCAAGTAAAGAAACTTATATTGATGAAATAATTATTGCATAATATTAAGCGAAGAAGGCGGGATGAAATTTCCGCCTTCTTCGTAATTGGGCATTTATTAGAGGAAACGCGGTCAGTTGGCAGAAGATTGAATCTATGCATAGAATTGGGGTAGTCTTTACGATGAAGATGAATTATATTTATTGTGTTCATATTAGAAATAGCTTTAATTATTGAGAAGAGAAAATAAATATGAGTAAAAGTCCGATAGAACAAAAACCCTCACTGAAATCCATGCCGACATGGAAGGCATTAGAAGCTCATTACGCAAAGGTGCAACCGATGCATTTGCGGCAATTATTTGCCGATGATCCCAGGCGCGGAGAACGATATACCGTAGAAGCGGCGGGACTGTATCTTGATTTCTCCAAGAATCGAATTATCGATGAAACGATTCCTTTGCTGATACAACTTGCAGAAGCATGCGGTTTACGCCAACGCATTGATGCGATGTTTAGCGGTGAGAAAATTAACACGACCGAACAGCGAGCTGTACTTCATACCGCACTACGCGTGCCGAAGGGTAAGAAAATTATAGTAAACGGTGTGGATGTAGTCCCTGAAGTGCATGCCGTACTTGAACGAATGGAAGTGTTTGCGCGTAAAGTTCGGAGTGGCGAATGGCTGGGATATACAGGCAAACAAATTCGTAATATTGTCAATATTGGTATTGGAGGATCTGACTTAGGTCCCGTGATGGCATATGAAGCATTACGGTTTTACAGTCAGCGGAATATGACATTCCGTTTTATCTCCAACGTGGATGGCACTGACTTTGTGGAAGCGACGCATGATCTTAATCCTGAAGAGACGTTGTTTATCATTTGTTCAAAGACCTTTACGACGTTGGAGACGTTAGCGAATGCCAACAATGCACGCACGTGGTGCCTAAAAACTCTTGACGATGAGAAAGCGGTACGCAACCATTTTGTTGCCATTTCGACAAATGCCAAAGAGGTGGCAGCATTCGGTATCGATACTGCGAATATGTTCGGGTTCTGGGATTGGGTAGGCGGACGGTATTCGATGAACTCAGCGATCGGACTTTCAACGATGATTGCAATAGGGCCGGAATGTTTTCGTGCTATGCTTGACGGATTCTATGCGATGGATGAGCACTTTAGAATGGCACCGTTCGAGAAAAATATACCGGTATTAATGGGACTGTTGACGGTGTGGTATACGAATTTCTTTGGCGTCGATACAATTGCCGTGCTCCCGTACGATCAATACCTAAAACGGTTTCCTGCGTATCTACAGCAATTGACAATGGAAAGCAATGGCAAGCATGTTACACTTGACGGTTTGAACGTCGATTACCAGACGAGTCCGATTTACTGGGGCGAACCGGGCACCAACGGACAGCATTCATTTTACCAGCTTATCCACCAGGGAACGAAATTAGTGCCATGCGATTTTATCGGTTTCTGCCGAACCTTAAATTCTGTGGGAAACCAGCATGCGATGCTCATGGCAAATTTCTTTGCACAAACAGAAGCGCTTGCCTTCGGGAAGACGGAAGAGGAAGTAAAAGCAGATGGAACACCAGCGTGGTTAGCACCTCACCGTATGTTTGAAGGAAACAGGCCTACCAACACTATTCTTGCAGAAAAGTTGACACCAGAAGTGCTTGGAGCATTGATTGCCATCTACGAGCATAGCGTTTATACTCAGGGAGTCATCTGGAACATTGATCCATTTGACCAGTGGGGAGTTGAACTCGGAAAGGTGCTGGCGAAACGAATGATACCAGAACTTGAAAACACGGATGAACAATCTGTGCTGAAGCATGATAGCTCCACAAATACACTCATACGAAAATACAGGAAGTTCAATTCATATTGATATCAAGAGGTAAATAACATGATGCTATGCTTATAGCTCAAATTATTTTACCTCGTCGTCTTTTCCCCTTCTGCATTTGACACTTTTCCGATAAACGAGTAACTTCCCCCTGCAAGAAACATTCAACAACCTCACCAAGAACAGGATCGTTATGCGCATCCTCGTAGTTGAAGATGAATTAAAAGTCGCCCGCTTTCTAAAAAAGGGCTTGGAAGCTGAAGGATATGAAGTTGAAACTGCCGCTGATGGAAAATCTGGCGAGAAGTTGGCCCGCACCGAAGCATACGATCTCATCCTGCTCGATGTCTTATTACCCAAAAAGGATGGCTTTGAAATATTACGCGACCTGCGCAAAGATGAAATCCGAATTCCGATACTGATGTTGACTGCGCGAAGCACTACAGAGGACATCGTTGGCGGATTGGATCAAGGCGCTGACGATTATTTGACAAAACCATTCGCCTTCACTGAATTGCTGGCGCGCATCCGATCTCTTATGCGTCGCGGAACAGTTAAGACAAAACTTAAATATATCGACCTGACGCTGGACACAATCGCGCACAAAGCCAACCGCTCAGGTAAATCTATTGAATTAACTGCCCGTGAATACGCTTTGATAGAATACTTTATACGCAATCGCGGTAAATTAATTTCGCGGCAAGAACTGGCAAAAGAAATTTGGGGATATAATTTTGACCCCGGCACAAACGTTGTTGATGTTTATGTGAATCACCTTCGGAATAAAATAGACACCGACTTCGCAGTAAAGCTCATGCAAACAGAACGAGGCAAAGGGTACTACCTTTCGGACAAGAAGATTACATTCAAGCCCGCCAAGCAAACGGTGACTTGCCCCGAAAAATTCGGGTCGGGCAAGTCCACATGACAATTCTTCACTCCATTCGTACCAAGCTCTCGTTGTGGTATGCCGCAATTCTTGGTGTCACACTTCTCGGCTCAGGTGTTATTGCATATTTTGCATCGCGATCTTCACTCCGCGATAATCTGGACTATTCCTTAAAGAATGAAGTAGAATGGGTGAACGAATTCATCGGACCGCAAGCTAAGAAAGTAAAAATAAAACGCGCTGCACTCAAAGAACTGCAGGAACTTAAACGCACAGCTGCACAGCAGGAAGAACAACCGGAAGTAATTGACACAAGCGCCGGTAAACGTACCGAAATAGATGAAATGTGGAACCAAATTTACCAGCATACCCTGCTGAGTCCGAGGCGCCACTACATTCAGATTCTTGACCGCAACGGCGACTTGCTGTACCGATCTCAAAGCCTTCGTGGGCACACGCTTAGCTACAACGAAATTCCATATCAATGGATCAATGTTGTCAGTACGAAGGGTCCAGATAATCAGGATATTCGCCTTGCATTGACACAAAACGATTATGTCAAAATTTTTGTGGCGTACCCGCTGGAACCGATCTATGAAGTCACAGACAATGTCTTCTACAATTTTCTTTTTATCACACCGTTAGCATTGTTGATCTCTGTCATTGGCGGATGGTTTCTGGCGCACAAATCGCTCAAGCCGGTAGATGAGCTGACGAAGACTGCAAAAGAAATTACCGCGCAAAATCTTAGCCGCCGGCTTCCAACGCTCCGCGCCGATGACGAACTTAGCCGGCTTACAGAACAATTCAATGATATGATCAGCCGGCTCCAGGCGTCGTTTGCACAAATTCAGCAGTTTTCTGCCGATGCGTCGCATGAATTACGCACACCACTCACGATTATGCGCGGCGAAATAGAAGTAGCTCTTCGCAACCAGCGTTTGTCGAAAGATTCACGCGAACTGCTCAACAGCATCAATGATGAACTTATCAGGCTTTCATCTATTGTAGAGAGTCTGATGATTCTTGTGAAATCTGATACGGGCAGATTAGTATTCAATATGCTGCCAATAGCTCTTAATGAGTTCATAGAAGAACTTTTTGAAGAGACAAAATTGCTTGCCGAATCAAGGAAAATAAAGGTGAAATTAGAACGTTCGCAGCCAATCCGAGTCAATGGAGATGCAGTGCGCTTGAAGCAACTCTTCCTCAACATTATCGATAACGCTTTAAAGTACACGCCGTCGCGCGGACAGGTTACACTGACGCTTACAAAAAAAGAAGGCGACGCCTTATTGGCGGTGAAGGATAACGGTATCGGTATTCCAAGGAAAGAACAAAATAAAATTTTTGAACGCTTTTATCGCGTAGACAGAAGTAAAGATACCATTGAAGATGCAGGCGGCAGCGGTCTTGGTCTCTCCATCGCCAAATGGATTA
>JBEKLV010000227.1:0-5274 GCA_050008835.1 Bacteroidota bacterium
ATTACAATGATCCATAGAGACTGGAATCATCCATCGGTGGTACTATGGAGCGCCGGAAATGAAGTACCGGATCAGGTAATAGAATCCGGTAGTGAAGTGGAACGAAAAATAATAGAAACATTCCATAAAGAAGACCCTACCCGGCCGGTAACGCATGCGAATGACAGGATTGCCGCCGGCGATGGTCCTGCAAAACTTCCTTTCCTTGAAATGCAGGATATCGTTGGATACAATTACGTAGACCGGTGGCTTGCACGCAGGGAATTGTACTATAGTGTTGATCGGCACGATCATCCGAATTGGAAAATGATCGGGACAGAAAATGTTTCTATCATGAGTATCCGTGGAAAATATTCTAGTATACCTGAGCAATCAGATATATGGCCGGGTTTTTCAAACAATTATAAATCCAATATGATCCGGGCTGAGCAATTATGGCGGTTTACCTCCTTATATGATTATGTGATAGGTGATTTTATGTGGACGGGCATTGATTATCTCGGTGAAGCCCGTTGGCCTCAAAAGAATTCAAGCTCAGGTGTTATTGATCTATGTGGGTTTCCCAAAGATGCATATTATTTTTATCAAAGTCAGTGGACAAACAAACCGATGGTACATCTTTTTCCTCATTGGAATTGGGCTGGCTGTGAAGGCCAGGTTATTCCCGTAATTGCCTATACAAATTGTGACAGTGTGGAGCTTTTTCTCAATGGTAGATCCTTTGGTATAAAATCTTATGTCTTTCCACAACAAGGTAATTCCGGAGGCTGGAATACGTATGCCCGCTCATTTATTCAACCGACAACATCAGATCTACATCTTTCTTGGGATATTCCCTACAAACCGGGTACACTGAAAGCAGTCGGGAAAAAAGATGGGATGATTGTTATAGAAGAAGTGAGTACAACTTCGAAGCCTTCGGCTATACGTCTATCTGCAGATAAAAAAGAAATCTGTGCAGATGCCCACGATATTGCAAACATTCAAGCAGAAATTATTGATGAAGACGGGTTAGTTGTTCCGAATGCAAATAACTCCATTGAATTTAAGGTTGATGGCGACGGAATATTGGTTGGTACTGACAATGGCAACCCGCAGGATATAACACCGATGAAAAGTAAACAACGTGCAGCCTTTAACGGGCTGGCGCTTGCCGTCATCCAATCGACTGAAAAAAAAGGTGAAATTCGTTTAACGGCTGTATCCGCTGGTCTCAAGGGTGCTATTCTACAAATTGTTTCACGCAGATCAGACAATGCTGCAAATACGATTGAGAATTTGAGATAAATAATAATAAAACGGAGATCGATATGAAAACATTTTATAGAATATCATCTCAGATAATCCTAAAGCTAACAGGACTTACCATTCTCTGTTTTTTAATACTATGTATTGAATTGAAAGCGCAGAATTATCAAATTGGGGCGGATCTGTCTTTTATGAAACAGGCAGAAGACAGTGGATTTGCTTTTAAAGAAGACGGACACAAAAAACCTTGTCTCCAGATTTTCAAAGATCATGGATATAATTGGATACGCTTGCGATTGTTTCATACACCGAAAGAATTGCCGAACAATCTTGAATATACTATTGCAGCAGCCAAACAGGCAAAGGCGTTTGGTTTTAGGTTCTTGCTCGATTATCATTATTCCGATACTTGGGCAGATCCGCAAAAGCAGTTTATTCCGAAAGCATGGGAAGGAAAATCTCATGTTGATTTAGTCAAAGCGGTATTTGAATATACACAAGCCACGATGATTGCATTCCGCGAATCCGGGGTATTTCCAGATATGGTGCAAATTGGGAATGAAATTATCAACGGAATGTTGTGGCCGGATGGACAATTGCCGGAAAACTGGAATAATTTTGCAGATTTAGTACAAGCAGGTATTAACGGAGTATATGCAAGCTGCGGAAATAAGCCATGTCCTAAAATAATGATTCATATTGATAAGGGTGGAAATAAAAACGCCACAAAATATTTTTTTGATAAACTTAACTCTTATGGACTACAGTACGACGTAATCGGACAATCCTATTATCCTTGGTGGCACGGCAGTTTATTAGACCTTCGGGAATGTTTAAACTTTACTGCAAATGAATACAAGAAAGATATTGTTGTGGTCGAAGCTGCCTATAATTGGACACCCACAGAATATATTAATAAAAACGCCCCATTCTCGGAATCCCCCGAAGGCCAAAAAGAATTTTTAGAGGAAGTTAACAGAATCGTTATGAATGTGGTAGATAACAGGGGCATTGGTATCTTCTGGTGGGAACCTGCTGTATTGCGCGGAGGCATCAGTACTAGAAGTTTTTTTGATGAGAAGGGAAATGTATTACCCGTGATTAATGTGTTTGACAAGTTTACGAGAAAGTAGAATTCCAAAAGGATAAAACAATAAATAAGTTTATTTATCTGTTAACAAAAAACAGTTCTTAAGTTATAGGTTTAAGGAATGACTTAATGAAACAATCAAAAGTATTATTTTTGACAAAACATTTATCGGTATCAGTTCTCTTTCTTTTATTTCTATTTCAACCCCAGGATGTACATTCACAATTTGCAAATGGCGCGGATATCGGGTGGCTATCGCAGATGGAGGCGCAAGGATATGTATTCAATAATGATTCGGGAGTTCCAGAGAATTGTCTAGTCATTCTAAAGGAACACGGAATTAACGCACTCCGGTTCAGGGTCTGGGTAAATCCGGCAGGGGGGTGGTGCGGTAAAAAGGATGTGGCATATATGGCCCATCGTGCAGATAGCATGGGCTTTAAAATCTTAATCGATTTTCATCTTGCAGACAGCTGGGCAGATGCTGGAAAGCAACCAATGCCGGCCTCATGGAAAATTGATTCAATCAATGCGACAGCGCTTGCTAATGATATATATCATCACATTTATGATGTGTTAGATACAATAAAGAAAATTGGTGTTACCCCAAAGTGGGTGCAGATTGGAAATGAGACTAACGATGGAACGCTATGGGAGACAGGAAGAGCATCAACACATATGAATAATTTTGCTGCGATGATTTTGAGCGGCTATAATGCTGTTAAAGCTGTTGACAGTTCAATCCAGGTAATTGTTCATCTGTCAAACGGACATAACAACACGATGTTTAGATGGATGTTCGATGGCCTGAAAAACAACGGTGCCAAATGGGATATCATTGGAATGTCGGTATATCCCTATTGGGCTAATTTATCATGGAATACTGATGATAGTTTGGCACTCATAAACATGAAGGATATGATTGCCAGATATCAAACGAAAGTAATGGTAACTGAAACTGGTTATTTATACAACCAAGCTGTTGATGCTAATAAATTTCTTGTAGACCTCATAAGAAAAACAAAGTCAGCAGGTGGGTTTGGTGTTTTTTATTGGGAACCCGAATGTTACAACTGGCAGGACTATAACCTCGGTGCATGGGATCCCTCTACAAAAAAGCCGACAGTTGCAATGGATGCGTTTTTAGATACGGTTATTACTTCTGTATATCGGGAAGAAATTATTTCTCATTATGCTCTCAACGTTTATCCAAATCCCTTCAATCCAACAACTACAATCGAGTTCACACTTGCCGAAGACAGCCACGTCTTATTAAAGGTGTACGATGTGCTAGGCCGAGAAGTGGCAATCTTGATAAATCAAGACTTGAAAGCAGGTAAGCAGCATAGTTCTGTCTTCAATGCTTCGCGACTTGCCTCCGGTATTTACTTCTGCCATCTGGAAACTGGGAAGGGCTCTTTGATGAAGAAGCTGATGCTGTTGAAATAGATCGATGATCTTTCTATATAAAAAGTTAAAAAACAAATTAGTCGTCTCTGTTTATTTAGAACTTCGGTTTCTATTTTGCTAATGTTTGAGTTCATATGTTCGTAACGGGGGAAGGACTTGAACCTACAATCTTCTGATCATATCAGTCCTTGGGAAAATATGAATTGCGTGCTAACACTTTGCGAAGGGATGAAAGCAAATGGACTCTACTTGTGTTAGCATTTATATTAGCAACTCCCTGCCCTGATGAAGAATACTATTGATTACTGAACAAATGAAAAGATTTAGGAGAGCAGCAAATGGACTCCTAGTCCATATCCAGCATTCAATCGCTCGAAGCAGAACGCATTCAATACCTCAAGGACTTTGGTTCGAATAGATTCAATTTCGTTCGTGAAATTGCCGAACGAGTAGTCGACAAAATCCCAATTTGACCAGAGTTAGCGGAGCTAACTATGTTGTCAAATTGAGGATCCCGCTAATAAGTATATTCCAAGAAGGCGGGACAAACAGCTTATTTAAAAATTCGAATCGACGATAGGAAAGGGAGTGCCGTTCTGACTTCCTTGTTCGTCTTGTTATGTGTAAACCAAAACTCAAAACTATACACTTTCCAGGCAATGGTTACGTGTACCGAATTTGAATTAATGACCATGTATAGTATGATGGATCGTCAGTATGGGGAAGATACAGTCACTAAACTGGATCCCCAATAATAGTCAGCGTTTAGGTAATTCTGAAAAAATGTTTACGGTTCCTATGTTTAATTCGATTACAGCGATTTTATTTAGGAATTGAACTTTGCCATTTCCACTTTGCCAAACCCTATCTAGAAGTACATAAAAGTTGAAAGAAGTTTGATAGTTTGCCATTGGCAATAAATACATCTTGCCATCTCGCCCCACACTATGGAAGGTTGACACGCTACTTCAATTGTGAAAGTACCCGATCAATTAGCTGGACTCGTTGTTCATTACCTCGCTTTTTTTCAACATTGCGTAAAAAAGTAAATGCATCTTTTAAATCATAACTTCCATAAATTTTAGATTTATTTGGACATTCCATATATGCTTCAAAAAGTTCATTACTAACACGATAAGTGCCAAGATTGTCACCTTTCTTTGAATAGAACCCAAGAAGTACATCATAAGGGAGAGGATATTGTGGCGCTATTATTATAAGGTTCTCTAAAATCTTGAGACCTAGTTCAGTATGACCATTTAAGAGTAAACCATGGCCATAACTATAGTGAGTTCGACGATCTTCGGGGTGATTTTCATATGCCCTTTTGTAAGACTCCATCATTTTGTCTACTAATATATTCGCTTCATAAATGGTTCCAAGACTTAACTCATTCGGCAATTGCTGGTATAAATTTCCCGGGTCTCCAATGATCATATGTTCTATCTTCGTTATTGACCGATCGCTGGCATTGATTCCTACCCAAGCTGCTGCATTCATCCCATTAAACACAAGAAAGATTGGAA
>JBEKLV010000228.1:0-5265 GCA_050008835.1 Bacteroidota bacterium
CGAGATGATTGACGAACGGCATTCCGATGAAGAATTAGTGAAGATGGAATTTGATCCATCGCTCATCAAGAGGATTCATGCGATGATTCAGAAAAATCAATTCAAACGCCGTCCACCAGTAATAGCGAAAGTTTCATATCGCACCGTCAATGTCGATTTCCGCTATGTGCGAGATTGGGGAATATAAAATGTCGGAGTCCATTCACAATGGCACTCTTTATCTCGTTGCCACTCCAATCGGCAATTTAGAAGATATCACATACCGTGCAGTAAAAGTACTGGCGTCGGTCGATCTTATTGCTGCTGAAGATACGCGTAAGACAAAAATACTGCTTGATCACTACGGCATAAGCAAGCCTATGATGAGCTACTATAGTTACAATGAGCAGGTGCGCGCGCCGCAATTGATCGAGAAATTGCTTTCCGGTCAATCCATCGCACTTGTCTCCGATGCCGGAACACCTGGAATTTCGGATCCTGCATTTCACATTGTCCAGCAAGCGCTTGAAAAAAGTGTTTCCATTATACCAATCCCCGGCCCGACCGCTTTTATTTCAGCTCTTATTGCCAGCGGCCTTTCGACGGATCGTTTCGTGTTCGAAGGTTTTCTTCCACAGAAAAAAGGCCGTAAGACAAAATGGGAATCATTGAAATCAGAAATTCGCACTATCATCATTTATGAGTCGCCGCATCGCATTATCAAAACGCTAACAGATATTCAAACATATCTTGGCAGCCGCAATGTTGTTGTTGCCCGCGAGTTAACGAAAAAATTTGAAGAGATTGTGCGTGGTTCCGTGCAGTCTGTTCTCTCAGAGTTATCAAAAAAATCCCCGCGTGGCGAGTATGTTATTATTATCGAAGGTGCTCCGAAATATACTGACGTAGAAATCGATACAGAATAACGTCAGCATCAAGCTCTATTTTTCATTAAACCTTTTCTGTCTCCATTCCATCAAACAAGTAAATCTAAAAGAAGCTAATCTTGTCACTCTCAACTCGAATAAGGAGAATGTACAATGAGAAAAATGTGGTTTGTCTTGATAATGGCTGGACTTGTTTCGGCATTGTGGCTTGTGGGCTGCGATAAGAACAATTCGACTGAACCCGTGACGAACGATAAAGATGCGATGTCTTCCATCGTTGCAAATGATGCACTTTTCCAAACTGATGTTGCACTTTTAAATGATGGTGACCCAACAGCGACGTCATCGAATTCTCTTGGAAAAGTCAGTACGGCAATTATTCCACGCAATTGGGGAAGAAGAATTGAATCTTTCAGCCGCAATGTAAGTTTTACAGCTCTTACAGATTCTACTGCAATAGCAACGGTTACGCATACTCTGCAAGGATTCGTGTGGATCCGCGCAAAATATACACCTCAGGACACAGGGTTTTCAATTATTAAAAAGAATTTTACTGAAACGATTGTTCGGCTTGTGAAATTTGTTCGTATCAATCGTACTAAAGATCCACGCAATAATTGGAAGATCTCTGAAATCTCCGCAATCAAAGGCGGGACTGCAGGATCACAGCTTACAATCAATGAATTGCGGTTCTATGCCGGTGATGACACGATCGTAGTCACGGATCCAAATAATACTTTTTTGAATTTAGAAAATGGCAAAGGCCGCGTTGTTCCCGAATTGGCTGCAAATCTCACCTTACCGCTTCGAGTTCAAGTGACCGTGACAAGTTCAACGCCAGACAGTGATTTTGTTTATGTGCATCGTCCATACTTCTATGCCGGAAAATGGCAATATCGAGCACATATGAATCTTGTGAGCTCGGCTTCAAACGGGAATGGAACATACAGTCGAGTTTATGAGCTTTCCTGGAATGGAGTTTGGCAGGGACGCCAAGATGTGCTTGTGAGTGCAGTTACTCGCGGATCAATTCTCGATGATGCTGCTCCGTTCTCGTCGCAAATTTGGGGAGTGCCATTTATCGTTCAGTAATTATTCACAGAAACCCCTCTCTGTGAATGTGGGAGAAAGCAAAGCCTCCGAGTGGTAGCACAATCGGAGGCTTTGTCGTTGATAATTCTTAGAATGGAAATTCGTGATCATACCAGTAATTTGTCATTTCTAACCAAAAGAAAAGTCCACGCCATTTTCCGAACCGCGCATATCTTCGTTCAATCGTAAGGTCACTAACAATTCTTCCTTGATGATACATTTTATAGTACTGAGCTCGCACCCATGAATCGAGTCCGAGATAGTCGTATCTGCCAAGCAGTTTTAAAATATTGCCAGCTGAGTATGCACCCACACCTTTGATGGAATGGAGTTCTTTAAAGAGTGCTTCAGTTGTAAGTTCAGAGGAACGCCAGTGTTCAACATCTAATTTGCCGCTTGCAACCTCTTTGGCAAACTCCAAAAGGAAAGGAGAACGGTAGCCAGCCTTAATGTGCGTTCGGAGAAACTGGTCGGTTGTTCCGGCAAGAGCCCCTGGTGAGGGAAATGATTTATTTGAATCATCGAATGTCTTGCCAAGTTTTTCGACAAGATTATTTATCATTATTTCCGTAAGTGCCCAGCTGCAGTTTGTTGTGCAGATCATTTTCACCACATCTTCAAAGACAGATGGTGAGCGGAGCATGCGTCCCGCCTTTATTTTAGCAATCCAACTATATTTCGGATAACGTCGAGTTTCGCGATAGAAATCAGAAAAATCCTCTGTCAATCGTAAGCACGATGTAATTTGCCGAATAACTTCAGAGCGGTGAGCAACAGTCAATAATGCAGAACTGTTCGTTTTGATGCTAAGCTGTGACTTTTTTTGATCTGATATCCGGCAGAGGACAAGCGATCCATTAGTTAATGTAAGAATTCGGTTCAATACATGATGTTCTTTATCCACA
The DNA here is from genome assembly GCA_050008835.1 of Bacteroidota bacterium. Classification (GTDB taxonomy): domain Bacteria; phylum Bacteroidota; class Ignavibacteria; order UBA10030; family UBA10030; genus Fen-1298. The sequence continues at coordinate 2,864 of JBEKLV010000228.1, forward strand.
TTGAACGGAAGCAAAGAACACCAGCCATGGCTATACACTGTTCGCCAAAAGTCGAAATCCTTAGGCGCGTTAAACGCTATTATCGCAGTTTTCAAATCACTATTTCCTTTGTATGGTACTATAATATTTTTAATGTACCACCAGGACAATCGATATGCAAAATTACATATAAATTGCTTTTCCGCTAATCCCTTATGATTCTTAAGGTGTTCACGCTAATTCACCAAATTGAACTTGTATCTATAAAGAATACCGGGCATTGGGTTCATGTAAATGCACCTGAAGAACTTGCCTGTGCTGTTCTTGACTTCTTGTCTTTCTAATTGTAATTCAATAGCTTCCAGGCGCAACTTTTCGCTCTATTTGTCCGTTATATAAGCAGTCTATGACACTTCAATATCTATTCTTTAATTTATTCCAATTAACCTATATTCAAATTCAAGGAGGATCTATGAGAACTTCTTTGTTGTTCGGTTTAATCCTTTTCGCTGTATCGGTTTTTCCTCTTCTCTTGGTTGCGCAAAAACAAACTCCGAAGAATGATACACCCGAAATTGATATTCAGTACAAGAAATTTGCGCTAAACAACGGTCTCACATTAATCGTGCACGAAGATCATAAAGCTCCAATAGTTGCAGTGAACGTTTGGTACCATGTCGGATCGAAAAATGAGAAGGACAGGCGCACTGGTTTCGCGCATCTATTTGAGCATTTGATGTTCAACGGCAGTGAAAATTATGACGATGATTATTTCCAAATAATGGAACGCGTCGGTGCGACAGATCTCAACGGTACTACAAGTGAAGACCGTACGAATTATTTTCAAAATGTTCCTACAAATTCAGTAGACCTTGCACTCTGGATGGAATCGGACCGGATGGGACATTTGGTTGGTGCCATCAGTCAAAAGAAATTAGATGAACAACGCGGCGTTGTACAAAATGAAAAACGGCAAGATGAGAATCAACCCTATGCAATTTCTGATGAACTTGTTACGAAGGCAACCTGGCCGGCAGAGCATCCATACGCACATACGGTGATCGGTTCGATGGAAGATTTAAATGCCGCATCGCTTGATGACGTAAAGGATTGGTTCAAGACATACTATGGTGCTGCGAATGCAGTGGTAGTGGTTGCAGGCGATATTGATGCGAACACTGCACTGGAAAAAGTGAAGAAATATTTTGATGATATTCCATCCGGACCGCCTGTGGCGCATTTCAATTCATGGACAGCGAAACGAACCGGGGAACAGCGACAGGTTGCACAAGATCGTGTGCCTCAAGCGCGCATTTATAAAGTATGGAACATTCCGCAATGGGGAACAGCAGAATTTCAATACTTAAAACTTTTAACAAATGTTCTTGCCTCTGGAAAAACCTCACGCCTCTACAAGCGACTTGTGTACGACGATCAGATTGCGACAAACGTGAACTCGTATCTTGATGAAAGAGAAATCGCGAGTCAATTCTATATCGAGGTTACGGCAAAACCAGGTGATGATTTGAAAAAAGTCGAAACCGCTCTCGATGAGGAACTTGCAAAGATTATGAAATCCGGACCGACAGAAAAAGAACTTGAGCGTGTAAAAACTCAATATGTCGCAAGGTTCGTTCGCGGCATAGAACGCATAGGAGGATTTGGCGGTAAGTCCGACATTCTTGCAATGAATCAAGTCTTTGGCGGCTCGCCCGATTTTTACAAGACGACATTAAAGCAAGTGCAGAATGCGACCGTGAAAGATTTACACAATGCAGCAAAGCAGTGGCTTTCTGATGGTGTGTATGTGCTTGAAATATATCCGTTCCCGAATTATTCCGAAACTAAAACAGATACAGTCGTTCGCAAGACACTGCCAAAAACCGGAGAAGCTCTGGAAGCAAAGTTTCCAAAACTCGAGCGTACGGTTTTATCCAATGGACTCAAGGTGATTCTTGCTAAACGGATATCCGTGCCCGTCGTAAACTTCAATTTATTATTTGATGCGGGATATGCCGCAGATCAATTTGCGTCTCCCGGCACAGCAAACCTTGCAATGAAGATGATGGACGAAGGAACGACGACACGCAATGCTTTGCAGATTAGTGAAGAGTTGGCGATGCTTGGTGCGAACCTGAACACAGGATCAAATCTTGACTTGTCCACCGTTTCTCTTTCTGCACTCAAAGCAAACTTGGATGCTTCGCTTGCTATATATGCAGATGTCGTGCTGAAGCCATTATTCCCGAAAGAAGACTTTGATCGTCTGCAGAAACAAACGATTGCCGGTATTCAGCGGGAAAAAACGCAGCCCATACAAATGGGATTGCGGGTGCTGCCGAAATTATTGTACGGAAACGATCACGCTTATAGTACTCCGCTCACTGGTTCTGGTACGGAAGAAACAGTGGCGAAGATGACGC
>JBEKLV010000229.1:0-5264 GCA_050008835.1 Bacteroidota bacterium
AGCGTTCTTGCTTTTTTTCCGTTGGAGTATGTTGTTGACCGGGAGGCGAGGATGGCTTACCGGAAATAATATTATCCAATTCATTTCGAACTACATCATAATGAACATTAAATTGATGCATTATCTGCGCGGCTATATTGTCATCATCGCGGAGGAGTGACAGCAATAAATGTTCGGTGCCAATTACATCAGATTTGTAGAGCTTTGCTTCCAAATAAGTGATTTTAAGGACTTTTTCTGCCTGCTTTGTCAACGGGATATTACCGATTGTGAGCGTTCCACCTGCAGCACGCACTGTATCTTCAATTGTTTTCTTCAACTTGTACAAATCTACACCGAGATTGCGGAGAATCTTCACCGCTATGCCTTCACCTTCACGAATGACACCCAAGAGCAAGTGCTCTGTCCCAATATAATCGTGTCCAAGCCGTAATGCTTCATCACGACTTAGCCGTATTACATCTTGTACTCTATTTGAAAAATTTCCTTCCATATTTTTTCCCTTAATAACGGAACCAACTATCTCAGTAAAACGTCTTAATTCCTATATCATGAACCGTTCTAAAAGAAATAAAGTTTCCTTACCAATATAACCATTTTTGCAGGGTCAGTCAAGAAAACCATTATCGACCCCTGTATCTGCGGCTTATCACTCTTTTAGATGCTTTTTTTTGACTATCGTTCCAAAAAAGGTTAAATTTATAAACACATACATGTAATAATTAAAAATCTGGAGAAATTGTGCCGTTAGTAAAGGCAACGGGAATCGATAAAAAGCATCAAGAACAGCTTATCGCAGACGGTCCGTTGCCAAAGCATATTGCCATCATTATGGATGGGAATGGGCGATGGGCGAAACGCCGAGGATTACCGCGAATTGCCGGCCACAATGAAGGTGTCAATTCTGTTCGAGATATTATTGAGGCATGTGCACAGCTTGGAATAAAATATCTTACGCTTTATACATTCTCTACTGAGAACTGGAAGCGGCCTCAAGACGAAGTGTCCATGCTGATGCGTTTATTGGTGAGGGCATTGAGAGATGAACGAGACCGGCTTCATCAAAATGAAGTACGCCTGAAAGTTATAGGGGAATTCCATGCGCTTCCTAGCGATGTCGCTAGTGAATTACGCGATGCAATGGAGATGATGAAGGAGAATTCTGGTTTAACCTTAGTGCTTGCACTCAGTTACAGCGGTAGGTGGGATATAACGAATGCCATTAAGAAAATGTACGTTGATATTCAAGCTGGAGTGTTAAAGGAAGAGATGATTAACGAGGAAACGATCGGGAAGTATCTTTCGACGAAAGATATTCCGGATCCTGATTTGCTAATCCGGACAAGCGGTGAGCTGCGGCTCAGCAATTTTCTTCTTTGGCAATCAGCGTATTCGGAGATCGTTATTAAAGACGAGTTTTGGCCTGCGTTTCGGCGTAAGCATCTATATGAAGCAATTGCAGATTTCCAAACGCGCGAGCGTCGGTTTGGTATGGTGAGTGAACAAATACAGCAATCCCCAAAAAGTCATTCTGCCCGGATTATAGAAAGGTTCAAAAAAAGTGTTACGAATTCATAGATTATTTTTCCTCTGTCTTTTCGTAGCATTCCCAGCCGGAGTTTTATTCGGACAGAAGCAACAGCCGCAACCAGAAGTTTATAAAATTCTTGGCATCAGTGTAGAAGGACAAAGATCTGGAGATCCTTCTGCCATTATTGCCAACACTGGATTAAAAATTGGCGGCGAAATCACGATTCCAAGTGAGCAAACAAAATTGGCAATTCAGAGATTACACAACCTTCGCATATTTGATGATGTTCAAATCTTCATTGAGAATCGAGTACAGGATGGAGTCTATCTCTTAATCAAAGTGAAAGAAAATCCAAGATTGGAGCGTATTGAAATATCCGGCAATGATGAATTAGATCAGGATGATATTCTTAAAAAAATCAGCCTTATAAAAGGGCAAATTGTTACACCGCTAGATCTTTCTACGATCGTTCGTGTGCTGAAGCATCAGTATGATGAAGATGGATATCTTAACGCGCATATCTCTCCAACACTTGTTACGGTGAACGACACAACCGGGCGTGTAGCATTGAAAGTTGTTATTGATGAGGGGCCGAAAGTGAAAGTGGACTACATCCATTTTCATGGTAATAAACGGTATGATGATGGCGACCTTAAAAGTGCGATGAAGGAAACAAGTGAAAGAAAATGGTGGAAGTTTTGGACAACAAATAAATTTGACAAGAAAAAATATCAAGAAGATAAAGACCTTGTCCTCGCTTTTTACAGGAAGAATGGATTCCGCGATGCCGAAATTCTTGCTGACTCGCTGACTTATGATAATACAAAAAGATATTTGACAATTAATATCTACATGTTGGAAGGACAGCAATTTTTTATTAGAAAGATCCTTTGGGAAGGCAATACTGTATATCCATCAGATGTGCTAAGCTCCCGACTAGGACTCAAACAAGGCGATGTATTTGATCAAGAAAAGTTTGATCAAAATCTGCATCGCAACGAAGAAGAGTCAGATGTTACTTCGCTCTATGCCGACAACGGTTATCTCTACTTTCAGGTGGAACCTGAAATAAATGTAATTGGTACTGATAGTCTTGATATTACGCTGCAAATCCACGAACGGAATCAATTCCGCGTTGGCCGTGTTTTTATTTCGGGTAACACGAAAACGTACGAAAAAGTTATTCGTCGTGAATTATTAACTAAACCGGGTGATTTCTTCAGCAGGCAGTTGATAATTAGAAGTTTGCGCCAGTTGCAACAATTAAATTATTTCAATCCGGAAAAATTAAAACCAGATGTTCGTCCCGTCGATGATAAGACAGTGGAATTGGAGTATGCGGTTGAAGAAAAATCCAGTGACACGTTCAATATGTCAGTTGGATACAGTGGCTCGTTTGGTTTCAGCGGAGGTGTTGGAGTTTCATTTAATAATTTTTCTTTAACTGAACCACTGCGCGGCGGCGCTGGTCAAGCAATGACATTCGATTATCAATTTGGCGTAAGCAATTATTATCGAACATTCTCAATTGGCTTTACAGAACCATGGATGTTAAATACACCAACATTGTTTGGAGTCAGTCTTTTTGATACGTATCAAAGTTATTATGCAAACTTGCATTATAGCGGCGCATCAATCCGTGTCGGACGGCGTTTTAAATGGCCCGATATGTATTTCCGAGGCGATTGGACATTTCACGTGCAAGAAAGCAATTACAATTCTTTGAGTACTACGCCATCTGAATATGAGCTTATGTATCTTGAAGGGAAAACAACACAAATTGGAGTCTCGCAAGTTTTTTCACGTAATAGTACTGACAGCCCAATCTTTCCATCTAGGGGTTCCAATTTTTCACTTTTAACTGAAATTGATGATGGCCCTGCGTTTAGTGGAAGCAGAGCATCTCGTTATGATAAACATGTTTTTAATGCCGATTGGTATGTACCATTAACGAATTCTGGCCGTATTACCCTAATGAGTTCTAACACAATTGGACTTATTTTTGGTCTTGAAAATAATCCCTATATTCCATATCAAGATTTGTTTTATATGGGTGGAACGGGCCTTGGACAAATTGCTGTAATCCCGCTTCGTGGATATGATGACCGGAGTATAGGTCCAGATAATGGCAATATCGGTGGTAAGGCGATGGCAAAGTATACAACAGAATTGCGCTTTGCATTGACAATAAATCCAATTCCAGTCTATACACTCTTATTCGCCGAGGCAGGAAATGTGTGGCTCGATCCTTCTGTTATGGACATGCATGATCTTCGCCGTTCGGCGGGATTTGGTGTCCGCTTATTGGTAAATCCTATCGGTATGATTGGATTTGATTATGGCTATGGTTATGACGGAGCAACACCAGGCGCTGCCTCTCCCGGATGGAAATTTCATTTCCAATTCGGAAAATCTATGTAGAATTCTAATTGTAGTTGAACATTCATTCACTTAATTAAACGAGGGTCCCTTGAAAAAAATAATTTTTATTACCGCGATGGTTGTATTGGTTGTATCCATCAGCACGGCCCAAGCAGCCAAGATTGCATACGTCAATTCCGAAACAATTCTTCGTGAACTTCCTGAAGCTCAACAGGTGAAGAAAGAGCTTGAAACCACGATCAAAGGATGGCAGGACGAATTAGAACGCATGACTAAAGAGCTTCAAGATAATTTAGAAGATTACCAGAAAAAGCAAGCGCTGCTCGATCCGAAAGCAAAAGCTGAAAAAGAAAAAGACTTGCAGGACCTTCAACAGAAAGCACGTGAGTATCAATACCAAAAGTTTGATCAACAGAATGGTGAAGCAGTAAAGCTACGCGAAAAGAAGTTTGCACCTATTCAGGAACGGGTTATGAAAGTCATCGAAAAAGTAGCAAAGGAAGATGGGTTCAATTATGTATTTGACAAGCTGGAAGCAGCGACCAATCTGCTTTATGCAGATGCGAAGTTTGATCTCACATATAAAGTGATTGATCTATTGAAGAGGGGCTCAGCAACAGCGACACCGGCGAAGACAAAAGAAGGTAAATAAGTTGTTATATCTTCCATTGAATTGTTGATGGAGAAAAATGATATGAAGAAAATATTGGCTTTAGTTGCATTCTTATTGGTATTGTGTGCGATACAAGCAAACGCACAGATGAAAATTGCTTACTTTAATTCTGAGGCGATCATGAAACAGCTTCCGGATGCACAGGACGCTCAGAAGCAGCTTGATCAATTCGTTGCCGATTGGCAGCAAGAGTTGAACAAAATGCAAGATGAGTGGAAGAAGAAGTTTGATGATTATGATAAACGGAAACTTATTATGACTGAACAGCGCCGTGCAGATGCTGAACGTGAATTACGAGATATGGACCAAAAAATAGTCGATTTCCGTACACAAAAGTTTGGACAGAACGGTGAGTTGTTCAATAAGCAGAATGAATTGATGAAGCCGGTGCAGGACCGCGTGTTTAAAGCGGTACAGGATGTGGCGCGCGAAGACGGATACGATTACGTATTTGATAAAAGCGGCGATATCTTACTAATGTACGCGAATGAAAAGTACGACTTGACACAAAAAATCTTTGCCAAGCTCAAAGTTCCGACAACAACTCCGTCCGTCACAAAATAACACAACCGACTTATGACCATTCGTGAAATTGCAGAGTGGCTTGGCGGTGAAATCGTGGGCGGCAATATTGAAGGTAAGCCAGAGATCGACCGTGTTGCAAAAATTGAAGAAGCA
>JBEKLV010000023.1:0-23402 GCA_050008835.1 Bacteroidota bacterium
ATAAAAACGAATAACGCCATGCTTCTTCAGACAAAACCTGATCCTGTAATACGTACATATGTTGCTCGGGAAATTGATGTTGAACAAAGAAATAAAGAAATACTGAAATGGCAAGAATCCAATACTACTGGAAGAAATATCGGTGAGTGCCCGCAAAGACTTAGGTTAGGAGAAAAATATTCAAAAACATTTGTGTTGCCATCAAAAGCTATATTATGGTCTCAACAACCGGTGCTTAATGGAAGCGGTAAACTTGAAGCGCATGGTTATTTTTTTCCGGAACTTCTTCTTTTACAATCGCTTGATTTCAACCTTCAAGAGAATCCTTATGCACTGAATGAAACAATTCGAATGCTGATAAGATTGATTCTCCCTTTTCTGATATTAATTGTTGTTTCATTATTAACCCGACCAAATCATGATAAAAAGACAGAACAGTTTTTTCTTAAGATGAGAACGAGAGTGAGGGGATTAGGTCCCGAGGTTGATGCACAAGATGTACTAAAGGCATACAATAATCCTGAAAAAACAAAAAACTTTCTGCTATTCCCTCGTACAAATTGGGAAATCTATAAATGGAATAAGCAGGATACTGCCGGATTTTTAATATCAATTGTGATAGTATTTATTGTCATTGGTACGTTGTTCGCAGTTGTAAAAATATATTAATTCTGCTGATATATAAACAGGGTATTACAAAATGAAAAAGACTTTATTGGGGTTACTCTTTATTTTCTTTTCTTTTACGGTATTGAAGAGTCAAACTGATACCGCTAATGATTCTTCGATTAAACTTGAGAACGGCTGGAAGTTTATTACAGGCGATAACCTGGAATATGCGCGTCCGCAGTTTGATGATTCGCAATGGAAGGATATTAAGGTTGATAAAACTTGGGAGAAAAACGGCTACATCGGTTATGATGGACTCGCCTGGTATAGAATTAAAGTTTTTATTCCTTCCATTTTGATAAAGAAAGCAAAGTTGAAAGACGAAGTGTTTTTTAAAATGGGTAAAATCGACGATGAGGACCAAGTCTTTTTGAATGGACAATTAATCGGTGAAAATGGAATCAATGCTCCGAACGGACAAAAAGCCGACACCGATTTTGGCAACCCTGCGACTTCAAAATGGAGTGTTGAAAGGAGATATGCATTAAACGCCGACGATCCAAGAATACTATGGGATAAAGAAAATGTTATTGCCGTCAGAGTATTTGACCGAGGCGGTGGTGGAGGAATTTATTCAGGAAATCTGGAAATAACCACACCGCGACTTCAAGATTACCTGGTGTTTGATTACAACAGGGAATCGTTTCATTTTGTCGCTGACTCAATCAGAAAAAAATTATGGTTTGTAAACCAATCACAAAAACATAGTATAAGGGGTCAACTCAACATTCTTGTCAAAAATAAAATTACTGATGAAACTACTCTTGACAGATCGTTTGAAATAAATCTTGCTCAAGAGCAAACCTGGGAGTTGGCATATGCAGTGAAAAGACAAACACAATCGAGTTATGTACAATATACATTCAAGTTTTTTGAAGACGAAACTCCTCTAGTAGTAACTGAAGCGACACCGTACATTCTTACCCCGTCAGCAGATGAAAAACCAACTCTCAATGGCGCTAAAATTTACGGACAGAGACCCGGCAAACCATTTTTATGGAGAATCGCTGCTACCGGAAAACATCCTCTCAAATTTTCCAGTGATAATCTTCCCAAAGGATTAATGTTGGACGAAAATTCGGGCATTATAGGCGGCAGAAGAGAGCAGGCCGGTGAATACATTGTTCATATTAATGTAAAAAATGAAAAGGGTAACGCAGAAAGAAATTATAAAATTGTCATTGGAGATAAAATTGCACTTACTCCGCCGATGGGCTGGAATAGTTGGAATTGCTGGGGACTCAATATAACGCAAGACAGAGTTTTAGCGGCAGCACACGCATTTATAGATAAGAGGCTGGCTGACCACGGCTGGAATTTTATCAATATTGATGACGGTTGGGAAATTCAATCCAAACAGCAACAGCCGAAGCGTAACAAAGACGGCAACATCAATATAAATGAAAAATTTCCCGATATGACGAAATTGGGAAAAGAGATTCATTCGCTCGGCTTGAAATTCGGCATTTATTCATCGCCTGGAGAAACAACATGTGGAGGATATACTGCAAGTTACGGCTTCGAAAAAAGCGATGCTCAATCCTACGCCGATTGGGGAATTGATTATCTAAAATATGATTGGTGTTCCTATGCAGACATCGCTAAAGACAATTCTCTTCCGGAACTCATGAAACCATATCAAGTCATGCGCAAAGAGCTGGATAATATTGATAGAGACATTGTTTATAGTTTGTGCCAGTACGGGATGGGAAATGTTTGGGAATGGGGCGACAAAGTAGGCGGCAACTTATGGAGAACAACAGGGGACATTACAGATACGTGGGAAAGTTTAAAGAAAATCGGTTTTAACCAGGTTGATGATGCACCGTATAGCAAACCCGGTCATTGGAATGATCCCGACATGCTTATAGTAGGATGGCTGGGATGGGGTGATAATCCTCACCCGACACGATTAACACCTGATGAACAATATACGCATATCAGTCTTTGGTCGCTTCTTTCGGCGCCGCTACTTATCGGTTGTGATTTGGAAAAACTTGACGAATTCACTTTGAATTTGTTAACAAATGATGAAGTGCTTGACGTCGATCAAGATCCTTTAGGATATCAAGCACGCCGCTTGGTTAACGCCGACAGTATTCAAGTTTGGGTAAAAAAATTGGAGGACGGTCACAGGGCCATAGGTATCTTTAATCTTTCGGATCACACAGTTAATTATGATTTAAATTTGGGTGAGATTGGATTTCAGTCTTCGGTAACATTAAGAAATTTATGGACACAAAAAGATATTGGGAAATTTCAGAAAAGTTATAATTCCATAATTCCTTCGCATGGAGTGGAGCTCTTAAAAGCTAAATGATGCCGGCTGGATTGGATTCCTCACTAGAAGCAACGACAAGATTTGATAAAATAAATAACTGATTCATGTCTTTAATTATTTCTTGATAAATATATGAAACCATCAAACAGCATTGACCATTTGGGTATAGTAAGAACATTCATACTCGTTTTATTTTTGAGTTTTCTGACCAATGGCTTAAATGCTCAGCCATTATACTCCCATATCGATCCTTTTATTGGCTCTGAAGGAGATGGACATATTTTCGTTGGCCCTTCCTGTCCATATGGAATGGTAAAACCCGGACCAGATTGCAATATTGGCAGCAACAGCGGTTATGAACCCGACACTCTCGTATCTGTTTTTGGCTTTAGTCAAACTCATGTAAGCGGTACTGGCGGCGGTCCAAAATACGGAAATATATCCGTTATGCCTTTTGCTGGCGAGTTTAATTCAATATATCAGGAGTCATTACGTTCGGATGAAGAAGTTAAAGCTGGATATTATAGCGTCAATCTAAAGAAGTGGAATATCAGAGTTGAATTAACCACTTCCGACCGGGTTGCATTTCATCGTTATATTTTTTCAGGAAATGGAAAAAATGGAATTAAGATTGATGCGGGATTTTTCCTTGGGGAAAAACCAATTCCGGATTCGCGTGAAGCACAGCAATTTGTTGGTTCGGAAATTCAAATCTTGTCAGACACGGAAGTGCAGGGATACAGCAGAGTCCGTGGCGGCTGGAATAACGGTAAGGCATATACGGTTTATTTCTATGCAGTCTTCGATCATCCATTTACAAGCAGCGGAACATGGAAAGGGAAATCATTATATCCTGGCGAAAAAGTGCAATTCGATTCCGGTGAAAAAACTGGAGCTTTTTTATACTTTGATGATAAACAAACCAACACAATCCAATTGAAAGTCGGTATATCATTTGTCAGCTCGCAAAAAGCAAAAGCGAATATTGAAAATGAAATTCCGCACTGGGATTTTAATAAGGAACTTCAGGAAACTCAAGATAAATGGGAAAAACTATTGAAAAGAATTGAGATAGAAGGCACTCCTGATCAGAAGAAAATGTTTTACACAGCGCTGTATCATACCATGCTGATGCCTGTTGATAGAACCGGCGAGAACCCGTTGTGGATCTCTACACAGCCGTATTATGATGACTTTTATGCCATATGGGATACGTTCCGTTCTTCATTTCCTTTAATCACTCTTATCGACCCGGCGCGTCAGGCTGATATTGTAAATGCGCTTCTCGATATTTATAAGTGTGACGGCTACATGCCCGATGCGAGAAGCGGCAACTGCAACGGTCGAACTCAAGGGGGTTCCAACGCCGAAGTTGTGATTGCCGATGCTTTCGTGAAAGGATTAAAAGGCGTTGACTATGGATTTGGACTAAAAGCAATGCTGAAAGATGCGATGTTTCCTCCTGGAGATAGCGAAGAAAAAGAAGGCCGTGGCGGACTTACCGATTATAATAATCTTGGTTATGTCTCAACAACGTTTGTGCGTGCCGGCAACAGAACCGTAGAATATGCTTACGATGATTATTGTTTAGCACAAGTTGCAAAGGGTTTAGGACGTATGGGCGAGTATCAGCGGTTTATAAAACAATCCAACAACTGGCAGAATCTTTGGCGAGATGTCGAAGATCATGGAGCCCGAGGGTTTATAATGCCGAAAGATGCATCTGGCAAATGGGTAGACAGTGTTGAATGCGATGTTGAAAACGGCCGACGAGATTATATCCGATATACTCCGTTGGCGTTGGAGTGGCCTATTTGCGTTTGCTGGTGGTGCGGATTTTTTTACGAAGGCGTTTCCTGGCAATATTCTTTTTATGTTCCTCATGATGTTCCGACGTTAATAGAAAGGTGCGGCGGCAAAGAAGCATTCGCAAAAAGACTGGATATTTTTTTTAGTAGCGGTTTGTATGATGTTGGCAACGAACCTTGTTTTCTTAATTCGTGCCTGTACCATTGGATAGGAAGACCCGACCTCAGCAGTCAATGTACAAGATCTACTATTGATAAGTGCTATAATAGTTCGCGAGCAGGACTCCCCGGCAACGATGATTCGGGTGCTATGTCATCATGGCTCGCATTTCATATGATGGGTATATATCCGAACGCCGGACAGCCGTATTACCTGATTACTGCACCTTATTTTAAGCAGACAGTTTTGCATCTCGAAAAAGGAAAAGAGTTTAAAATTTTTGCTCATAATCTTTCCGGTAAAAATGTTTTTATTAAATCGGCAACACTCAACGGTAAACCGTTTGATCAAGCCTGGATTGATCATAAAGATATCGTGAACGGAGGAGAATTGATTTTTGAGATGAGTCCTAGTCCCTCAGAATGGGGAAATAAATTATTACCACCAACTGTTAAATAAATGACAATTATAGTTTGAGAACACTTTTTATAATTTAAGTTGGCTTAGAGAATATTATGACTAATAATCATACAAGATTTTCAATAGATGACTATCCCAATGTTCAAGAGATAACACAAAAGCTAGATACTTTATTAGCTCAACCAATCCGTCCGCTTAAACGTCCTGAAATGGAAAAATATTTACGCCATTTCGATGAAAAATGCGCTGCTTCAAAGCTCATAATCGAACGGGCCAGAAAATATATTCCAGGGGGGATACAGCATAATCTTGCGTTTAACTATCCGTTTCCCCTGGCGTTTACAAAAGCCGAGGGTGCTTATCTGTTCGACAAAGACGGTAATAGATATATAGATTTTATTCAGGCCGGCGGACCAACTGTTTTAGGAAGTAATTATCCTATTGTTAAAGAAAAGGTAAAAGAGTTATTGGATGAATGCAGTCCTTCAACCGGATTATTTCATGAATATGAATTGAAAATTGCAGAGTTTATTTGCAATCATTTCCCTTCAGTAGATTTATTTCGTATGCTGGGCAGTGGAACAGAAGCTGTGATGGCGGCTATACGTATAGCACGATTGGCAACAGGGGAAAAGAAAATCATTAAGGCAGGGGGTGCTTATCATGGCTGGAGCGACCAGATGGTATATGCACTCCGAATCCCTGGTACGGGCGGCTTTGAAGCGCACGGGATCCCGCGAAGTTGCAGGAAACACACACAGGAAGTTTGGCCAAATAGTATCGAATCATTAGAACAGAAATTATGGATGAATCGCTTCCATGGAGGGACTGCTGCTGTAATTATGGAGCCCATCGGACCAGAAAGTGGTACACGTCCCGTTGATTTTGATTATAATAAAAAAGTTCGCGAATTGTGCGATAAATATCGTGCTCTTTTAATATTTGACGAAGTAGTTTCTGCCTTTCGCGTTGGATTAAGCGGTGCCCAGGGTTATTTCAATGTAAAGCCGGATTTAACAGTCTTTGGGAAAGTCGTTGCCGGTGGTTATCCGGGTGCAGGAGGTTTAGGAGGGCGAAGAGATTTAATGGAATACTTAGCCGCCGGAATTCAGGGAGGTAAAAAACGAGCTATGGTTGGCGGTACAATGTCTGCAACCCCCTTAAGCTCTCTTGCAGGTTATTACACACTTGTGGAAATCGAAAAAACAAATGCGTGCGAAGTAGCAGGTAAAGCTGGCGATAGATTAACAAGAGGACTACATAAACTTATCGATAAATACAAATTACCTTTTGTAGTCTACAATCAAGGCTCTATTTGTCATTTAGAAACTTCAGGAACTATGTTCGTTAAAGTTAATGTCTTAAAGCCCTGGACAATTCCTGCAGCTTTAAAAGAAATTAATATGCGTAAACACATGATGGAAGAAATAGGAGCGGCTTATATGGCTGAAGGGTTAGTTACTTTAGCTGGAAGTCGTATGTACACCAGTCTTGCCGATACAGATGAAATTATTGATGATGCATTATCAAAATTTGACAGGGTTCTTCAAAATATTGAAGGAGTCTAAGACTTCAAATTAAAAAAGAAAAAAAACAAACCTTGAATAAATACGTAATTGCCCACGATGTTGGTACCAGCAGCATAAAAACTGCCCTGATTAATGCAGAAGGAGAAGTAATAGCTCACAGTACATCGCCTTATTCGTTGATCTATCCACAACCCGGATGGGCTGAACAAAGCCCCGAAGATTATTGGAATGGTTCGGTTATTAATACCAGAAAAGTACTAGATAAAAGCAAGATAAATCGCAACGAAATTATAGGTATAGTTTTTTCCACTCAGGCGATGGGAATAATTCCAGTTGATAAAGCGGGAAAACACCTAAGAAATAATATTACATGGGTAGATGGTCGTGCTGAAGAAGAAGCTCGTTGGATCATGAATTTGGTCGGAGGGAAAAGCATCTTTAAGAAAATAATCGGGATTGAAATTACAGGTAAAGACGTACTTCCAAAATTACGCTGGCTAAAGTATCATGAACCGGATATCTATCGTCAGATGGATAAAGTTCTGGATGTTAATGCTTATCTAAAATTTAGGGCAACCGGAAAGCAAGTATTCGAATGGTCAGGAGCTTGTTCTTATGTATTTGATTTAAAGAAAAAAGATTGGGATCGTCTTTTATTTAAACTCATCGGGTTCGATTTAAAAAAAATTCCTTACCTGGTTTGCTCTACCGATGTTGTGGGAACGTTGACAAAAGAATCTGCTGCTGAACTTGATTTACCCGAAAATATTAAGGTTTTCGGGGGTTGCGATGATACTCAAAGCGCTGCTATTGGCTCTGGCTCTACAGGAGAGGGCGAATCACATATTTATTTGGGAACTTCTGCCTGGGCAGGTATAACAACCCAAAAAAATCTAAAACATAAGAATGGAGCCGTCATTTTACAAAGCGCTGCCCCCGATATGAATCTTCTTGTTGGAGTTACAGAATCTGCCGGAGCTAACCTTGAATGGCTCATAGAAAAATTCTATAAATATGAAAAGAATGATCCAGCAATAAAAAATATATATGAATTTATTAATAAAGAAACTGAAGGTATTCCGGCTGGGTCAGAGCATTTAATTTTCACCCCATGGATGTTTGGCGAAAGATGCCCTGTAAGCACAACAACCACGCGTGGAACGGTTTTTAATCTCGGTCCCGAACATACACGGGGACATTTTGTTAATGCTTTGCTCGAAGGAGTTGCTTTTAATTTACGCTGGGTTTTTGAGAATTATAAAAGGGATTTCGGTCTTTCGCCATCGAAAATTCGTGCGATAGGCGGTGGTTCAGTAAACGACCAATGGATGCAAGGGATAGCAAATATAACAGGTAAAACTGTTGAAACTTTAACGCAACCAACTATGGCGGGCGCTCTTGGTGCTGCAGCTTGCGTATTTGTCGGAAGCGGACACTTTAAAAGTTTTCACGATATTAATAAAATTATTCAGGTAAAAAAAACTTTTATACCTGACCCTACACATTCGATAATTTTCGACAAACTATTTAAAGATTATAAGAATATTTTCTCCGCATTGGAAAAAACATACATTATAGCAAATGCAGAAAGATTTATAAATTAAAAGTGAAGAAATTTATATTGGCAGCTGTATCATGGAAAATATAGATAATTTAAAACAACAAATAATTGAAGCAGGAAAGCGACTCTTGACTGAAGGATTGGTTTCCCGCACTTGGGGCAATGTGAGTATTCGTATTGATGAAAAATTCATGGCAATAACACCAAGCGGAAGAGCCTATGAGGAATTAACACTTAATGATATTGTTCTAGTGAATTATCACACTTCTCAATATGAAGGCAATATAAAACCTTCCTCGGAGAAAGAACTACATTGTGAAATATATAGAACACGGAAAGGCATTAATGCTGTTATTCATACGCATCAAATGAATGCCTCTACAGTTGCAGCTGCCCGACGCGAAGTCCCTCCGATTTTGGACGATATGGCACAACTTATCGGACCGAGTGTCCGTGTGGCAGACTATGCTTTGCCGTCAACAAAAAAAATAGTTAGTAAAACGGTGAAGGCTTTAAATGGACGAATGGCGGCATTAATGGCAAACCATGGAGCTGTCTGTTTAGGCCGTACTATTGATGAGGCTTTTGTAGTTTGCCAGGTACTCGAAAAAGCATGCAAAGCATTTATCGAAGCAGAGTTTTTAGGAGGTGTGAAAAGTATCGGGAAATTTGACGCATGGTTTATGCATCAATATTATTTGAAGAAGTATTCAGCAAGGGATAAAAAAAATAAGAGCCTTTGAAATAATACTTTATTACGATTAATTTATTATTATTGGCATGCAAAGATTATAACCTTAATAAGGAGATATCCATGAGGTCGATTAAAACATCTCGTATTGATCTTCAAATTGGTTTCTTTGTCATTTTATTGTTGATTAATTCATTTGCTTCGGCACAATACAACAAAAAGACAACCATTACCATTAACACAGACAATATTGCCGGCATGATCAATAAAAATATTTATGGGCAGTTTTCTGAACACCTTGGAAATTGTATTTACGGCGGCATATGGGTCGGCGAGAATTCAACAATCCCGAATACGCGCGGCATAAGAAACGACGTAGTGGAAGCGCTGAAGAAACTAAACATTCCAGTATTGCGCTGGCCCGGCGGTTGTTTTGCAGATGAATATCATTGGATGAACGGTATCGGTCCGCGGGAAAGCAGACCAAAAATGGTAAATACTAATTGGGGCGGCGTAGTAGAAGATAATGGTTTTGGTACTCATGAGTTTCTGGATTTCTGCAATATGATAGGGGCGGAACCGTATATTTGCGGAAATGTAGGCAGCGGAACAGTCGAGGAATTATCGAAATGGGTTGAGTACACTACTTCTGACGGCGAAAACCCTATGGCTAACCTCCGACGTAAGAACGGAAGGGATGAACCGTGGAAAGTCATATTCTGGGGGATAGGGAACGAGAGCTGGGGATGCGGCGGGCAGATGCGTCCGGAGTATTATGCCGACCTCGTGAGAAGGTATTCGAATTTCTGCCGCAACTACGGCGGTAACAAGGTTTTTAAAATTGCATCTGGTCCTAATGCTGAAGATACAACATGGACAGATGTGTTGATGAAAATGTCGGGAAATATTTTTAACGGACTAGCTCTTCACTATTACACAAGCGCAAGTTCTAAATCTGCCGCTGTATTTAACGAAGCCGGCTGGTTCGATGTTATGAAGAAAACATTACGCATGAATGAAATCATTAATATGCACTCAGCGGTAATGGACAAGTACGACCCGGATAAAAGAGTAGCATTAATAGTAGATGAATGGGGAACCTGGTTTGCAGTTGAACCTGGAACCAATCCGGCCTTTTTATACCAGCAAAATACCATGAGGGATGCAGTTGTAGCAGCGAGTAATTTGAACATTTTTAATAATCACAGCGACCGGTTGAGAATGGCGAACATTGCCCAGATGATAAATGTTTTACAAGCCATGATTCTTACGAAGGGTGATAAAATAGTTCTGACACCCACTTATCATGTGTTCGAAATGTATAAAGTGCATCAGAATGCAATCCTTTTACCGCTTGATTTCAAAACTTCATATTATGTTTTCAATAGTGATTCTGTCCCGGCGGTGAACGGATCAGCTTCAATTACTTCACAAGGTGTAATACATATTTCGTTGTGCAACGTCAATCCCGAATCAAATGAAAATGTTTCCATCAGCATGGTAAATTATATAAATCAAAAAGCGACAGCTAGAATTCTAACTTCAGATAAAATGAACGCACTGAATTCTTTCGAGAACCAGGACAATGTTGTTCCCTGCGAGTTTTCTGATTTTAAGTTGACCGATAACAGTTTGAAAATCAACATGCCTCCCAAATCGGTTATTGTTTTTGAATTGAGTGGAAAAGCAAATTCAAAAATAGGAGCAGCGGTTAAATTGGATAATCCGAAACCTGGATTAAAATATCAATACTTTAATGGATCCTATACTAGACTTCCGGATTTTAAAAATCTGAAAGCTGTGAGGGAAGGTTCTATAGAACAATTTAAATTACCCGAAGAAAATTCCGGTGAAAATTTTGCAGTAAGATATTACGGCTATATAAATATTCCCCAAGACGGTTTTTATATGTTTTATACAAAATCAGATGATGGAACAAAATTATTTATCGATGACAAATTAATTGTCAATAACGACGGCAGACATGCCCCTATTGAGGATAACGGGTTTGCATCAATAAATAGGGGTTTCCACAAAATTGAAGTTGTATTTTTCCAGGGCGGCGGAGGATTATTCCTCGAAACAAGTATTGAAGGACCAACTCTGAAAAAACAAGTAATCCCTATGGAAATGCTATTTCACGAAAAATAATAAAAATAGAGAAATATAATAGGTATGTTTTAATAAAACCTGCCCCGAATTCCTCAGGGTGGGTTTTTATTTAAATGATAGTACAAAGTTTTATAGAATATTTCCGACTCTTAAAATTATTTAGAAATTCTCAAAAGCTTTGCGCCATGTTTATTTATAGAAAGCGAAATGGAATTATCAAAATTCCCCAACTCGGATTTAGTCCAGAGATCTCTTACTTTATAGCTACTACTTTTTAACCCAATTCTATCCCAAGGTATTTTTATCGAGGAATTAACTTTGTCAGTAGTGTTACATACTGCAACATAAACATCGTTTGAGTTCGGGATGTTTGCAGTCCATACTATAATTCCATTGCTATTGTATTCCTCGCGGTTGTCATAACTGTTTTGATTGACAGCAAGAACTTCGTTGTTCGTGATTAAGGATAAGGTGAATTCATCGTTATCCGGCAAATTACCGCCGAACATTAATGGTGAACGGAATATCGACCAAAAGGTTAAGAGGGTACATTGTTCGTCTGTTGTAAAATGTGTGAAACGGCTGTCACCCCGTTCCGCGCGGATTCCTATTCTCCCAAGCGGAAGCATGTCTGCATCAGGCCATGAGTTCGGAGCTGTGTGCGTGTACCAGCTTCTCATATAATCGAACTGCTGGAGAATATCTTTCCATTTATCCCAAAAGTCATCCGAGATTCTCCATAGCTGTGCGTGTGATTTTAAAAAATCAGCCTGGTCAACGCTTGCCGGTCCGGGTGACAAACTCAGTACAATCGAACGCTTGTATTTATGGATTGCATTGCTAAGCGCCTTTATTTCATTCAATCTCTTTTCATCGGCAGGTTTCTTGTTAAATGCTGTCATATCATCGGCTTTGATGTAATCAACACCCCATTGTGTATACAACTCTATGATTGAATTATAATAGTCTTGCCCGCCGGGAGTATCGGCTTTAACGCCGTACATATCTGTATTCCATGGACAGATACTATTTGTATCGGCAATATCTTTTGCCCGATATTGAGAATTGCGAATCGGTAGACTTTGTCTTACCGCCTGGCGTGGAATTCCGCGCATAATATGAATACCGAATTTTAATCCAAGACTGTGAATATAATCTGCAAGAGGTGAAAATCCTTTTCCTCTAGCTGAACTAGGGAATCGATTTGATGCCGGCAGAAGACGTCCATATTCATCCATTACCAGTTCGGCATTATTTCGATAGCCGTGTGCTTTTGCATTTGGTTCGTACCATTGGATATCAACAACAATATATTCCCATCCATGTTTCAAAAGATTTTTTGCCATGTAATCAGCATTTGCGCGAACGTCTTCTTCGGTAACTGTTGTTCCGAAACAATCCCAGCTATTCCATCCCATCGGTGGTGTGGGAGCTGCTAAATTATCATTATAATTGTTTTGGGCGTTCAAATGCCGGGGCAAGACAAATGTCCAGTAAAAGGCGAAAAGAAAAAAGAATAATTTTTTCAAAGAGAAATCCTCCATGAATTATTTACTTATATGTGATCTACTCCCCCAAAAGTGATCCGATATGAACTTAGTTAAAAGTATATTATGTATCAAAGGAGAACTTTTATAGGCCGGAAACGAGATGTAATTCGGAATCTTTCATACACCTGTGCTAATCCATCGTCGGCACGGTATGAGAAGAGTAAGAAGAGAGTCATAGTGCAACGTCGAGGGCCAAAGCCAGAGGTGAACGATGAGACAGCACTGCAGGAGATACGCTCTGAAATAGCGCACTGTCCATTTCATTCGGAGGGATATAAGAAGATTCGCATACGGATGCGCAGGCGTGGAATTCGGGTGGGGAAACAGCGTGTTTTGCGGCTAATGAAAACACATCAACTTCTGGCACCGGTGAGACCGAAGAAGACAGGTTTATCACGACCACACGATGGCAGCATAAGAACGGAGTTACCGAATCAACTGTGGGGAACCGATGGAAAGCAATTCAGGACAGAGGAAGAAGGGATGTGTTGGTTCTTTGGAGTGATAGATCATCATAACGATGAACTGCTTTCCTGGCATTGTGCCAAGCGAGGGAATCGTTTTGCTGCTTTAGAACCAGTACGACAATCGGTTAAGAAGTGTTTTGGAGGGATTGGACAGAATATTGCACAGGGGACGGGGTTATTCTTGCGAAGTGATCACGGAACACAATATGATTCAAGAGATTTTCAGCAAGAGTTGAAGTTCTTGGGAGTACAACATTCACCAGTATTTGCGAGAAGTCCTGAATGCAATGGTATCATCGAACGATTCCATCGGATACTGCAGGAGCAGGTCTTCGATGTGCATCAGTTCAAGAATCTGGAAGAAGCACGGAAAATGATTGGAGAATTTATTGAGCAGTATAGCAATCACTGGATGATTGAACGATTGGGTTACTTGTCTCCAGTGGAATACAAAAATCAACATCAAAATATTTTCTTAAAAAGTGCTTGATTAATTGATGCCAATACAGTTTATTAAGCATTAAATTTGCAAAGGTCAAATCATGATAAAGTCAAAATGTTTTATTGTTTTGATTGCTTTAATAGCTGTTACTTGTCAAAATACTTTGTCCCAAGCATTGCCCGATAAAGCTTCGATTTTGAAAAAGACAGTTCTTGCCAATGATTATTTCATGAAAGAATATCCCGATCCTTCGCAGCCGATCGTGACGAATACAACAAGACCGAGCAACATCTGGACTCGCGGCGTCTACTATGAAGGACTCATGGAATTGTACGGAATTGATCCGCAGCAGAAATACCTTCAGTATGCTGTGGAATGGGGCAGCTTTCATAAATGGCAACCGGCGTACAATACTAAAACCCGTGATGCCGATAATCAATGCTGTGGTCAAACCTACATAGCTTTATACCAAATTGATAAAGAGCCTGAAAGAGTTAGATACATCAAAGAGTGCATCGACAGCATGATTGCTACCGACAAGATAAATGATTGGTCATGGATAGACGCTATGCAGATGGCGATGCCTGTTTTTGCAAAACTTGGAGTAGTATGTCACGACAACCGTTATTTCAAGCGAATGTATGAGATGTACACGCATACTAAAAAGATGTTATTTAATTTTCAGGAAGGTCTCTGGTGGAGGGATAGTACATTTCTCCCACCCTACAAGGAGCCCAACGGTCAGAACTGTTATTGGTCACGTGGAAACGGCTGGGTACTAGCTGCCCTGGTGCGTGTGTTAGAACTAGTTCCTAAAACGACTGTAGGTTACAGTGACTATAAGAATACCTACCTTGCCATGATGAAAGCCTTATTACCGCTTCAGCGCAAAGACGGTTTTTGGAATGCAAGCCTGAAAGACCCGGAACATTTTGGCGGTAAAGAAACCAGTGGTACGTCCTTGTTTCTTTATGGAATGGCATGGGGTGCTGAGAAGGGTTGGCTTGACCGAAAAACATACATGCCTGCTATCATAAAAGCATGGAACGGTCTTGCAAATGAAGCACTTCATCCAGATGGAATGCTTGGATACGTACAGGGAACCGGAAAACAGCCCAGCGACGGACAGCCCATCGGATTCGATCATCTACCTGATTTCCGGGACTATGGCGTTGGCTGCTTTCTCCTGGCGGGTAGCGAGGTATATAAACTGGCTTCGAAATGATTGCTAACAATATTTTGGAAAAAGAGTCCTCTGCACGGACGCATCGAAGTTCATGGACGGTGCAGTTCTCACAATTGATTCCACGTCAGATGCCGGACAACTTCAAATACCCAAGGTCACAGTTTCTTTCGCTGCGAGGAACCCTGACTGTTCTGTTCATCGTTGCTGTCAGTCTGTTTGAACTGGCGCCGGTAGCAATGGCTCAGGAACACTCTCCAGCCGACCCCTTTTCATGGCCCACGCTAACGCAGCAGGCGAAGCCATGGACATGGTGGTGGTGGCCCGGAAGCGCTGTCGACTCGTCCGACATTGCCAGCCAATTGAGAATGTTTCAGAAAGCCGGACTCGGTGGGGTACAGATCATACCCATTTATGGCGTAGACGGGTGGGAATCACACTCTCTCGAATTCCTTTCACCCAAATGGATGAAAGTGATGGGGTACACGGTCAAGGAGGCGCGCCAGCTCGGCATGGGTGTGGACATGGCACTCGAATCCGGGTGGTGTTTCGGCGGTCCTGCGATTGCCGATTCGAATGGATCCCTTGACGACAAGTATGCGAACGCATTTGTCGTTGAAAAGGCTTTTGATGTATCCGGCGGACAGGAACTCGCCGATACACTGTCGCCTTCAGCGACGCAGGCGCTGATCGCCTTCGGGCCTGACGGCCAGACCGTGGACTTGACGGAGAATATCGGTCGCGACGGCCGGGTTCATTGGACGCCACCGCAAGGCGGCTGGAAAGTATACGCCATCTCTCAACGTTTCTCCGGCCAGAACGTGAAGCGCGCAGCGCCGGGCGGCCTGGGCCCCATGCTGAACCCGTTCTACGCTCCGGCGATGGACCGTTACCTTCGCTGGTTTAGCAACGCATTCGATCATTATAGCGGGCCCAAGGTGCGCGCTGTTTTCCAGGACTCTTATGAGTACCAATGTAACTGGTCGCCCGATTTCTTTCCCCAATTTGAAAAATTCCGCGGCTATAAACTGCAAAACGTTCTGCCCGCCCTCTTTGGAGAAGCTCCTGCAGATGAAGTCGCTCGAGTCAAATCCGATTATCGCCAGACTGTTTCCGACATTATGGTGGAGAAAACCACTCCCATCTGGATCGACTGGGCGCACCGCCGCGGTTTCCTTGTCAGCTACCAGGCGCACGGCTCACCGGACAACTGGCTTGACCTGTATGCCGAAGCGGATATTCCCGAAACCGAGATGTTCCATCTCGATCGGAGTCCACTCGTTTCCAAGTTTGCTTCCTCTGCTACTCATGTTGCTGGTCGTCCGCTGACAGGTGCAGAAACAGGCACCTGGCTGTCGGAACATTTCACCGAGACATTGGCCGAGCTCAAATATCTGGCCGACGACATGTTCATTTCTGGTGTCAACCATATATTCTATCATGGCACGTGCTATTCACCGAAAGTTGCACGATGGCCGGGCTGGCTGTTCTACGCCACTACCGAGATGAATCCACGCAATTCAATCTGGCACGATGTCCCAACGTTGAATGCTTACGTTTCCAGATGTCAGAGCGTTCTGCAATCGGGCCATCCTGACAATGATATCCTTCTTTATTGGCCGATCGGTGATTTATGGAATGACTCTAACGGAATGCTTCAGAATATGAATCTGGGTGACACAACGTGGTTCGCGAGCCAACCAATTGGGCACACCGCTTCTGAATTGTGGAATCGCGGTTATTCGTTCGATTATGTCTCTGACAGCCAGATGAGAGCGGCCGGAACGGTCGGCCAGTACATTCAGGTGCCCGGCGGGAGGTACAGAGTGATCCTTTCGCCGCCGTGCCATCTTATGTCGGTCGAAACGCTTCATCGTTTTCTGGAGCTTGCGCACCATGGTGCCACCATAATTTTCGAATCACACCTGCCTGACGATGTACCGGGATGGGGGCATCTGGCGCAGCGTCGGGAGGAGTTCAAGCGACTGATTGCGCAGATCCATCTCGACTCGGCCGCGGAAAACGTCATGCTGGGCAGACTCGGTCGTGGTCAAATCCTTGTCGGTGACAGAGAAGCAGCACTGAGGTTGGCCGGCGTGAAACGCGAGACGATGACGGATCATTCAGGTCTGTGTTTTATCCGGCGTAGTGTCTATGGAGGCTGGTATTATTTTATAGCCAATCGGCATGGTACGGACCTCGATGGCTGGATAACACTCAGCCTTCCGGCGAAGTCTGTGGTCCTCATGGATCCGATGACCGGCAAAACCGGTCTGGCAGATGTGCGCAACGAAAACAATCGGACGCAGGTTTATCTGCAGCTGCCGGACGGCGGTTCTGTTATCCTGCATCTCTTCGCGAACCGGCGAATCAAAGGACCGCACTGGTCGTATTGGAGGACCAAAGGGACTTCCAGTGAGATAAAAGGTGATTGGCGAGTAAACTTCATGAGCGGGGGACAGGACATCCCTGCTCCATTCGAGACTGAACATCTTGCATCATGGACGACTCGCAGCGACACTGATGCTCAACGCTTTGCTGGGACTGCCCGTTACACGATTTCATTTGATGCCCCTGATCATCACCCCGGCAGCTATTTGCTAAATCTCGGAAAGATCTGCCAGAGTGCACGCGTCACCCTTAATGGGAAATATCTCGGTACTTTACTCACTCCACCGTTCAGCATTCCGGTCAGCTTGAGGTCTGTTGGGAATACACTTGTGGTCGATGTGACGAATGTTTCAGCAAACCGCATCCGGGACCTCGACCGAAGGCAGGTGAAATGGAAAATCTTCCATGACATTAATTTCGTCAACATCGACTATAAGCCGTTCGATGCGGCAAACTGGCCGTTGTACGACTCGGGCCTGCTCGGACCAGTAACGCTGACGCCGGCAACTGTGCCGGCACCTATCCATCAATAAGCCATCAATAAGGAAGAGCAATGTGAAACTTTTTCGAATACTGATTGTCTCGCTCGTGTTGATGCCCTTCAAGGTTCATGCTCGGCAGCAAAATGTGCATCACACGATCTCCGTCATCGCGAACAAGATGCAGATTATTGTAAAGCGCGACAAGAACCCGATCTTGCTGGTGGATAGCATTCAATTCGATTTCATCACGCCCTCTTCGATGAAAGTGGTGCAGCAAAGTGCTGAGAAAACTGAGTTGGCCCTCCTCTATAAGAACGTCTGGGAAGGAGAGAAGGTCAATGTTTCGAACGATCATACTGTGGATCTTACCATTGAGAAGATAGACGGCGGCTGGCACCTTTATGCGCATCCACGATGGGCACACGACATATCGATCTATTCGAGATCGATGGGACATTATTTTGGAATTCGGGAGAACCTGGTACCGGACAATCACAAATCTCCGGACATCACCGGCTCCGTTCAGAGTTTCGATGTGGAGGGAGAAGGGGCACGGTATCATGAAAACTATGCATCCGGCTGGTCGGCATTCTTCTTCAACAGCCTCGGGTACGCTTCATTCTTCGATACATTTGCCAAGGGAGAGTATCAGTTCGCAGTGAACGGGGTGACCCAGATTTATCATCGTACCGGCGACCTGAACTGGTACATTTTCACCGGGGCGAATGGCGACGAAATCATGAAATCCTATTACAGAGTGATTGGCGCTCCGAAGTACGTGCCGGCGTGGGCAACCGGAGTCATGATCTGGCGAGATCAGGATTGGAACGGCAAAGAAGACATACTCAACGACGCCAGGCAGATGACAGCTCTGAAAATTCCGATAACGTCCATCATGGTCGATCGGCCGTACAGCGACGGGAATGACAGCTGGTCGAAAATGAATTTCGGGAAGTTGTTCAGCGATCCTGGAACATGGATACACGAATTGAACGCCGATTATAACCTGCGTTTCATGTCATGGGTCGCACCATGCACCTTCGGCGATACAAGCATCGTGAAGGCGATGCCCGGCGGCCATCACGGCTATTTCGATCTTACCGACCCGACAAGCGTGGCCGAGTTCACGAATGCACTCACGAAAAACATCTACGAGTACGGAGTGCAGGGCCATAAGATGGATCGGGGTGAAGAAGTCTTTCCAGTCGAAGATGCGTGGCACGATCATACTTCTCCATGGGAAAGGAGGAACAAATACATCTATCTATAAGCAAAAGTAATCGACTCCGTCTTGACGGCGAAGTGGGGGAAGGACAATTTCAATTTTTCGCGCTCGGGCATGCATGGAAGTCAGAAATACTTGTGCGCACTGTGGGGTGGTGATAGCCGAGAAAGCTGGGACGGACTCGCATGCAATGTTGCCAACGCATTGAAGTGCGGGCTCATTGGATTTCCTGACTGGGGAAGCGACGTTGGCGGCTACCGGGGAGATGCAGGGTACGAGCCTGAAGAGCTTTACACACGCTGGCTGCAGTTCGGGACCTGGTCGGGAATGTTCCAGATAAAACTTGATGGCACAGGCGGTCGCGGAAAAGACCGAGCACCGTGGCAGTATGGCGAAGGCATGCAGGAAAACTTCAGACGTGCCTGCGAAGAAAGAATGGAGCTTGCTCCGTACATCTTTTCCCAACTGAATACCTCCGCGGAAAACGGAGTGCTGATGAAACCGCTCGCGTATGCATATCCGAACGACCCGAACACCTACAACATTTGGGATGAATACTGTTTTGGTCAATCCTTTCTTGTATCACCCATCGTGGAACCGGGGCAGAAATCGAAACGTGTCTATTTGCCATCGGGAATCTGGTATGACTGGTATGCTCCGACGATTTCGTACACTGGCGGGAAATGGTACAGCATTACGTTGTCGGAGTCGCATATTCCTGTGTTCGTGAGACAGAATGCCATATTCGTCACCGGGAAAAATTGGCTTACTGGCAATTCTATAGTATGGAATGGCAAGCCTGCACCGGAATTGATCATCAACGTTTTTCCGGGCAAGAATGATTTCACAAACAGTTTCAGATATGTCGATCCCTTTGACAATGATAGTATTAAAGATATCTCCATTTTACAAAAAGCAAATCTCATGACGGTTCATATTCCGGCACTTCCCTTTGAAGGGAAACTTGTTATCCATAACTTAGTTCCGAAGGGAATGATGACAGTCGACGGGAAGAATATAACCACAACAATTGTGAAGCAAAGCATGACGATTGAAATTCCTTTCTTAAAAATGGAACCTCACAAGATTTGCATCAAGAGGTGAGCGGCAAAGAACACCAATCGGCAGGGTATCTTATCAATGCTGTCCAAAACAAAATTACTAAATAAATAAAAGTGTTAATAATAACATAAAACAGATAGATATTTCGATAATTCTTGAAGTAAGCCCCTGTTCATAAATATCTGATTGAAATTTGCTGTCCAACATAATTACACAAGGTGTCATTTCTTTTGTCTTGACACAAAAGAAATGACAAAAGAAAAAGTCAAGACTGTAGAAAAATATGGGTAAAAACAGCGGCTCACTTCGCTGCACAGAATAAACTCACCCGCCTTCGGCGGGTTCGGACAGTATTCTGTGCGGACGCTGCGTTCGCCTTGTTTTACATCCATATTTTTCTAAGGTCATTTAAAACGTATTTTGGACAAGTCTGATATCTTTTATTTATTCAATATTCTTCCACGGTCAAGAGAAAAATCAATATGAAGCGATCAATTTTAATTATCATCCTTCTTCTCACGGCATCGATGTCTGCAAACTCGCAACAGGCATTAAAACCGAAATTCAGCCATCCTGAAATCATTCGGTATGATCACGATGCTTTCATTATTAATAATAGGGATACATTCGTTTTCAGCGGATGTTTCCACTATTTTCGCTGCGACCCTTCGGAATGGATGGACAGGTTGAAGAAGATAAAGGCGGCCGGGTTCAACACAATCGAGACATATGTGCCATGGAATTTCCACGAACAGGTTGAAGGGAAGGCGGACTTCAGCCAGCTGACCCGGTACCTAGACAGCTGCCAGCACATGGGATTCTACGTGATACTCAGAGTTGGGCCCTACGTATGTGGCGAATGGGATTTCGGAGGTTTTCCAAGATGGCTCGGAGGAAAAAATATCGGATTACGGACTGCATCAGCCCAGGATATCTCCTGGTCGAGATACTGGTACGACGAATTGCTCCCGGTTGTGCGCCCTTATCTGATCACGCAAGACGGACCGATCATACTTCTTCAGATCGAAAACGAGTACAACTACGGCAGCGCTTCCGATACACAAAAAGTTCAATACCTGAAGTCTTTGTATCGTGATGCAATCAGGAATCGTATAGATGTCCCGATCATCACATGCCTGACAAAGCAGGTTCGCGATAAGACGGATTCGGTGTTCTCTCAAATTATGGATGCTGTAAATTTTTATCCCGGCTGGAATTTTCAGGCGGCGCTGCCACGCGTCGAGCTCATGAAGAAGGAGGAGCCGTTCTCCCCACCGTTCGTCACAGAGTTTCAGGGAGGATGGTTCACACCCATTGGTGACAGCACCGTGCGTCATGTGACAAAGTATAGTGCGGCACAGATAGACGGACTCACAAAGTTCATGATTGCTCATGGGATTAAAGGGCTGAACTACTACATGCTGTACGGTGGTACGAATTTCGACTACTGGGCTGGACGCGGAAAAATCACGAGCTACGACTACACCGCGCCGATCTCGGAGCCGGGAGGGCTCTGGTCGAAGTACTACGCTGTCAAACTCATCGGCGACTTCTTGAAATATTCCCAGCCGTATTTGAGCAGGTGCGATTCAGTGGAAGGTGGCGCCGTTTGCGCAGACACAAGCATCGAGAGCATTCTCCGTTCGGACGGAAAAGTCGGCTTCCTATTCGTTGTCAATAAGAAAGGACAGTCGAAGACACCTGAAGTCGAGATCACAATGCCTAGCCAGAGTCCGTTCAGAATTTCTGTCTCCGTCGATTCGCTTGGGGCAGTGGCACTTCCGGTTGACCTTCCAATTCACGGAGGAGGAATACTCCATTATAGCACCGTCCAGATTTCGGCGATCACAAAACATAACGACAGCCCGCTTCTCGTTGCATACGGCACTCCAGGCACACAGGCTGTTCTTAATTTCGGATCCTGGATGTTTTCGAAACAGGTCGAGGATCATGACCGACTGTACAGATCGCATGGCTGCTATTTTCTTTTGACCTCGCCGCATCGGGCAGCGCACGGAATCACGCTTGAAACCCGAAAAGGGCCGGCAGTTCTGTTGTCCGATTCGTACTTCATATCCGAAGAAAAGATGTATGCCGATTCTCTCGAAGTACAGACACGGCCGGGTGCGGACGGATTCTCACTTGTGACGGACGGACGCGTAAAAAGAATTCTTGTCGACGGCAAGCCGGTCGCTTCTTCGAAGCATTCCGGATCAGAGCCGATCGAATTCTGGATCAACTCTCCGGAATTCCAGACGCCGGAGGTCACGTTGAAGCCTTTCCGCTGGAAACATGACGACGATGCCGAATCGAGAACTCACTTCAAGAAAACGCCGGCGCCACAGAAGGGTACATACGCGTCTCTTGATAGTCTGGGCAACCACGACGATGGTTATTCGATCTATCGTGGCACCTTCCATCTCCATGGAAACCATATTTTGAAGTTCGGTTATTACGATAATGACTGGCACTCGGTATACATCGACGGCAAACCGGTAAAAGGCTCCACCGGCAGTCTCTTCGACGACTGGGCGGATGTCCATCTGTCCGATAGCTCTCACACAATACGGATACTCTACGAGAATCAGGGAAGACCGAATTCGGGTTACATGGAAGAGGCAAAAGGATTGAGGTATGCAAATGTGCTTTCAGAAGGGCAAATCAGTTGGATGAACCCCTGGAGATACTTCGCAACGGAAAGCGCCCCTTCCGACACTCCGCAACAGGCTGGTGTCAACTTCGACGATTCCGGATGGAAGAGCGTGACGATCGGAAACAAGTCCGACGAAACGCCGAATGGGCAGAAGGTCGGATCATGGTACAGAACGGCGATTACCCTGAACACGCAGGAAGCATCAGATCGTCCGCGTCTAAGATTCGAAGGGATAAGCCGCAGCGCCTTGATATACGTGAACGGTAAACTCGCCCATAATTTCAGGCATCACGGGTGGGATGAGCCATTCACAGTCCCCTTCGACAGCCTCGCCATAGTCGGAAGCAATATCGTAGCGATCTATCTCGAGAACCCCGGAGGAAAAGGCGGAATTGTCGCGCCAATTGCATTCGAGTATGGGAAGGAAGAATCGCTGATGTTGACAGATTTTGTCTATCATGCTCAGCTCGACGGGGCGCTCGAAGGATGGGAAAAGCCGCTATACGACGACTCTGCTTGGGAGGTTGCCAGGGCGAAGAACGGTACGCTGCCAGACACAGGAATAATATGGTACAGAACGACGTTCTCCATGCCCTCGATCAAAAGCTGGATAGTGCCATGGAGGCTTCATGTCGAATCGACAGGAGATATGCAGATCTGGCTCAACGAGAGAGTATTGGGAAGGTATTACGCCGTCGGTCCTCAAAAGGATTTCT
>JBEKLV010000230.1:0-5260 GCA_050008835.1 Bacteroidota bacterium
ATACAGAATGATGCCGATGAGGATTGCCATGATTTTTCCTCCTTATCGCTCAGAAGCGATGATTCTCTGCTTTGTCAATTCAGACATAACAAGCTTGACGATTTCTGGGCGGACAGCTTGTATTGCATTCGGTTCGGGAGTTTTGCTTGTGGCACTCCAAATCATTTGTACTATATTCTTGGTCACCCAGACATCTATAGCACGAATGTCGATTTTTTGAGTGTCGACGTATCCAGCGTACGCTATGTCCTCATAAAATGTTATAAATTTGTACATGCTTGTATCATATTTCCAGTTTTGTTGATTCATCACATGATAACCCCGCACATGTTGAGTCTTCGTTTCATAAGGGAGCCAGCTGATGACAAGAACTCCGTCGAAGCTATTGGATCGCATAATCCGAATAACCTGGTTTGTATCCGGTACAGTATCCGGAAATGAGCGGTACGAAGGCGTCGCTGCTACGTCATGTTTTGCCAGCTCGGTACTGAAGGCGTCTTCCCAGAGACGGCGTTGCACCGAATTCTTACTTACGGAGATAACAAGCATCTTACTGAGAGGGGGAGATTGAAATGAAGAATCTCTCCATATTTCAACCAGTTTAGTTGATGAGCAACCAACCATCAGGGTAAAGAAGCAGCAGAAAATTCCTCCAATGATAAGCGATTTATTTTTTTTCATAGTAATATCCTTTGTGAAAATTAATAACAACCGTATTAACTGATTTATTTTTCAACATTTACGAAGTGTCGTATACTTTCATTATATTATAGAGTGAAAAACCGCTACGTCGGATTTTTTTAAAAGAGATTAAGTGATAATTGGATCTCCAATTAACGCTCAGAAGCAATTATACCATGCCGTGTCAATTCAGACATAACAAGCTTGACGATTTCTGGGCGGACAGCTTGTATTGCATTCGGTTCGGGAGTTTTGCTCTTGGCACGCCAAATCATTTGCCCTTCGTTCCTGGTTGTCCATACGTCAATAGCGCGAATGTCGACTTTTTGAGAATCAACATGTGCAGCGTAATTTTCATCTGTAAAATATGAAGCTACAAATCTTTTACTGTAGCGATCATATACCATATTACTTTCGCTCATTTCAAATCCTTGTTTGTACTTAGTTTTCGTTTCCGGAAGTAACCTGCGATAGACCAAGATTCCATCAAAGCCATTTGATTGCACGATCTGAATAAATTGATTTGTATCCGGTATCGCATCCGGGAACAAACGATACGAAGGCGTCGCCACAACATCATGTTTAGCAAGCTCGACACTGAACGCGTCTTCCCAAACATGGCGATACTCCGAATTCTTGCTCACAGAGATGACAATCATCTTATTTAAAGGTGGAGGTTGAAATGAAGAATCACTCCATCTATCCACAAGTTTGGATGATGCACAACCAGCCATCAGAGCGAAAAGGCAACAGAGTACTCCTCCAAAGACGAACAACATATTTTTTTTCATTATGGAACCTCTCTTGTTAATATGCGAGAATGACTTTAAGAGCTATCTCATTTGAAGCATTTCAAAACGTGTTATATGCCTTCATGATGTTTTGTGGCAAAAACCGTTGCGTCGGACAATTCTCTCTTTATGACATTCTTGATTTTATTCCATTTCGATGGAATAAGTGTTTACTCCTTGCCAAAAAGCAATTGTCTATTTTTTGATTTATGGAACCGAAGCTTAAAAAATTTTCATCTCCAATTGCTTTGTCAGTATTATAGATCAAACAGGAACCCGACGGTGATGGCAGTGAAGTTGCTTTTCAGGTCACCGCTGCTCGGGATTGCTTTAAAATCATAATTTAGAAAGACGTAGCGAAAGTCACCGACCAATGTGAAATATGAACTGAAGGGCAGTTCCAAGCCGCCGCCAAAATGCCAGCCGACTTTCTGTGTCGTCTCATCTGGAAACAATGGCAACCTGCTCTGGTCATAATGGAACGTCACGTTGTACCATCCGAAGCCCATAGCACCGTACACAATGGCAATGGGGAACGGATAAATCAAACCGGTTACCATCACCGGCCAGCTACGAACCGTCAAGGCACCATTCGCATATTTTTCCTGACGATTGTTGATGGATGCTTCGACACCAAGAATCGACATTATTTTCAACCGCAAGGCTACTCCACCCGTGTAGGTCCCATTGTCATCTTGGGCTCTATAATAGCCAACCTGCGGGCCGAGACTTAGGCTTTGTGCATTCACATGAGCAACGAGCAATGCGGTTAACCCCATTATCAGAAAAGTTTTCTCCCACACAAAATTATCTCCTATTCACGAATAAATCAAAACCCTAATGAGCTATTGTTTCTACTTGACGACAACTTCAAAAAGAACTCGCATATTAGCTTTCGCTTCCTTTGTGTTAATGTCACCAGGCGCCACTTCGTACAGTGCCGGTCTTGTCCTGCCATATCCGATCACAGTGATTCTCTCTGGCGCGATACCTTTTTCGATCAAATAGTCTCTGACGGTATTTGCCCTTTGTTCGCTTAGTTTCTGATTGATTTCTTCCGTACCTTCAGCAGATGTATATCCTGCCATGCGTACGTCTATTTTGGGATTTTCCTTCAGGCTCTGCACATTCATATCCAGCAGCATTTTTGCTTCTTGATTCAGTGTAGATTTGTCGTAATCGAAATGAGTGTCGCCGAAAACGACCACCTTCTCATCGGCTTTTGGGTCAAGCACAAACATCATAATCTTTGGCTCAGGAAATTTCTGTTCGGATAGTTGCACTTGAGGAGTTTTTTTAAACAGCATCATCAACAGTACTAGCACGATAACGAACAATATTCCAATAATAGAAGAAAGAATATTCTTCATCTGTTTATTGCGCTTTGCTCTGGACTTCATTCCTGTTTGCTTTTCCGCCTCAAGCCAATCAACAAAATCATTACCATCCTTAAAGCCGTGTTCCTTGTAGAGATCATACGCCTTGTTCTTTATTTCTCTATTCTCTTCGCTTAAATCTTTCTGTGTCATTTTGTCTTCACTTTCTTGAAATAATAGAGTACCCTCCCATCCGTTACGACTTGCATTTGCCTCGCAATCGACCTTATTAGAATAGCCTTCTGTCGTTGCCCCAACAATATTGCCATTCGGGGCGGTACGTCTCCATCGCCACTTATTTTCGTGGTCTTTGTAGAATTCCCATTTGTCATTCATGTTCTTTTCATCTCCTCATCTATATCTAAAATTACTCGTCTTAAAACCTGCCGAAAAGCGAATTTCCGATCCGTTCTTTTTCGGCTTGCTATGGTTTGTTTTCACATGCACTCTTACCTTTGCCATAACACGCTAAGGCTTTTAGTACAACAACGGCAAGACTAGAATATTCCTTCCTCTTGCTATAAAGTTCTTTAAGCAAATCACCAACATTTTACTTCATAGTCTTGCCGTTTTCCATTCACGGTTTATTTCTCAACGTAGAATTCCATGCGTCGATTCTGTAACCGACCTTCTTCTGTATCATTCGAAGCCACAGGTTCGTTTTCACCTCTCCCGACAGTTCTCATACGCTTCGAAGCAATGCCTTTTTCAACGAGCCAGTTCTTTACTGCCTGTGCCCGTTTCAAAGAGAGTGCCTGATTATATTTTTGGCTCCCCACATTATCCGTATGTCCGGTAATTACTACACTCACATTGGGATTCGCGACCAACGCGTTGTAGGCCCTCCAGAGTATTTTCTCAGAATATTTCGTTAGTGTCGCCTTATTGAACTCAAAATTGACACCCCTAAGAACGACGGTCTTGCCTTTAACAAGAACGATAACGGTATCGTTACTCTTCTGTTCCGCTAACCGGAGTGCTGCTGCATTGGTCGAATCCTTTATACGTTGCGCTTCGGCAATGTTTGCTGCTTTTACACGCTGCGCTTCTGCATCGGTCGCTGCTTTTACACGCTGCGCCTCTGCATCTGCGTCAGCTTGCTGCTTCACCCGCCGTGCCTCGGCATCAGCCAATTCCTTCGCACTGCGCGCCTGTGCATCATTTGCTGCCTTTACACGCTGTGCCTCTGCATCGGCATCGGCCTGCTGCTTCACCCGGCGTGCTTCCGCCTCGGCAAGCTCTGACTTTTGCGACTCCGCTGCTTCATCGTTTCCACCTATCGTAAACGCAAGTCCGATAGAAAAAACATACCATCCGTCATTTTTCCCGTTGGTAAGAAAATTCATATTAGTCGTACGTACCCGTCCGTCTAATTGATCGGAAAGGGACAAGTTGTATCCACCACTAATCTGCAACAAGAGTCCGCTGGAGATCTCTGTTTGGGCACCAAGACCGAATGGAATAAACGATAACATATCCGAGTTGGAGATATTAAGGGACTTTGATAGACCGAAGCCACCATAGATGTACGGATTCAAATTCGCTAAAGCAAAAGGAATCACGTGCAATCGAAAATCGGCCGTGAGGAGCCCTGTATTATACACGTTTGGAGCAGTGAGGTCGTCGTAACCTATGCCAATTTGACCAAACAACGCAGGCACAAATTCATATTGATAGAATCCACGACCCTGTATTCCCCATTTGTCATTCCCAGCATTATCCCCTAAGGCGCCGCCCAGCGAAAATCCCCATGCCTGCCTAGAAATACCCTTGAATTGTGCTTGGACGTGGCTATACACGCCTAACGCTACGACCAGCAATGCATATAAGATGAAACGTTTCATATGATGTCTCCTTGTTTGGTTAATATGTTTTAGTGAGTACTGCATTATAAAGCAAACTGTTTTTGTCGGTTCATTTTTTAGGTCCAAAAGCTTTTCGTCCGCGAACAACTCTCAGCACGATAGCTATAACAGCAATCACCAGAAGAATGTGAATAAGCCCTCCCATTGTGTAAGTGAGAAGCCCCACAAGCCACACGATCAGGAGAATGATTGCGACAATGTAAAGGATGTCCATCTTGTCTTCCTTGTTTATAGATTTTGAGTTATTCGCATACAGTCCTCGATTGAAATCAAGGGCGGTAACTTTTCGTTGCAAGAATCAAAGATTTGGACTTGAACTCTTTGGTCGCATTCGTAAATCTTGAAACCGTATCGTCGACAATCTTGCCACTATGAAGAAGCAGGTGGAGATTGTCAGCACGTTCATTTAATTGCGTCGCCTGCATTTCCAGCATGCTCACTCTTGGTGAAATCTGATTCACCTGTTGCCGCAGAAAGTTGTTTTCTGATACGAGTGTACTTGGCGAATGAGACCCAAGGGCAAAACCAACTGATTGATTCAGTTCAA
>JBEKLV010000231.1:0-5257 GCA_050008835.1 Bacteroidota bacterium
GCAAACAAAAGGAAAGGCAGGAAGAGAATACGATATATCGGTTTCTTCTTTACAGAACCAATCAAAAACCATTGAAAAATTATTGCGATATGCATCATCCGGTTATCGAAAAATCGAACCTGTCATCATCAGGGATAGCATGTTAGGTCAGGGGTTGGTTCTCATGTTTGTGACTTCTTCCAGATTCCCAGAGCAAAAAATTGCCGGCTTTGTAATCGATGCAAAGTCGTTTTTCACAGAGGTTCTCCAGGCAAAAATCGAGCAAGCTGCTGGTGAGGAATTTCTGCTCGGAGTATTTGACCGCCGGAACCAACAAATTGTACTCTCGACATCCCCCGTTGAAATTTCGGAACTGCGTGAAGTAAAAGACCTCTGGCTTTTTCCTGGCTACAGCATCGGCATTCGGTTAAGAGGAACGAGCGTTGAAGCTGTTGTACGGGCGAGGTCAAAGCTAAATCTTATCCATATTGGAATTTTGGATGTTCTTCTCATCAGCGCTGTGTGGCTAGTCTATCGCACACTGAAAAAAGAAATGGAACTTATGCGGTTAAAAGGCGATTTCGTGTCAAATGTTTCGCACGAGCTGCGAACCCCTCTTTCGCTTATCCGAATGTTCACAGAAACGCTCTCCTTGAAGCGTGTGCAAACAGAAGAAAAGAAAGAGGAATATTACGAGATCATTCTCCAGGAAACAGAGCGGCTTACGCGCCTCATCAACAACATTTTAAACTTTTCCCGGATGGAAGCGGGAAAGAAACAATATCAATTTGAACCTACGGCGCTCAACGAGGCGGTGACAGGTGTTATGAAGACGTATACTTCTCATCTAGAGCACGAAGGGTTTTCGATTTCGGTGCAGCTTGCTGACAACTTGCCCGCCATTCACGCTGATCGAGAAGCCATAGCAGAGGCACTCATCAATATTCTCGATAACACCGTAAAGTACTCCACCATCGATAAATATGTACGGATCAAAACAGGCCAAACAGATAGTATGCTGTATGCGGAGGTGGAAGACCATGGCATCGGCATCGATAAGCAGCATCATAAAAAAATCTTCGAAACCTTTTATCGTGTTTCAACAGGACTAACAAACAACATCAAAGGCAGCGGACTCGGTCTTTCTCTCGTTAAGCACATTATGGATGCACACAGTGGAACGATAGAACTTGAAAGCGCACCCGGCAAGGGAAGCACATTCCGACTTCTATTTCCAATTGCAGACCGGTCAGATTCAACGCACAAAGGATAATCGCTATGGCACGTATACTTCTTGTTGAAGATGAACCTAAGATGCAGCGCGGTTTGCGCGACAACCTCGAGTTCGAAGGGCACGATGTTACGGTTCAAGGAGATGGCAGTAGCGGATTGCAAACATTGCTCCGCGAACCATTCGATCTTGTTATTCTAGATGTCATGCTTCCACAGATGTCGGGATTCGATGTCGTACGGAAATCGAGAGAGAAGGGAATCCACACACCCATCCTTATGTTAACGGCAAAAGGCGAAGAGATTGATAAAGTGCTCGGATTGGAACTTGGTGCAGATGATTACGTCACTAAACCATTCAGCTTGCGCGAACTCATAGCACGTGTGAATGCACTTCTGCGACGTGCAGTACCGGCCGATCCTGCCGATACAATGATGGTGCTCGGTGATATCACGATAAATTTTGCCGGATATTGTGGTTCAAAGGACGGAAAAGAATTTTCCATGACACCGAAAGAGTTTGAGATCCTGAAATATCTCTGGCAGCACCGCAACGAGACAGTTAGCCGGGACGACCTTTTGACGAACGTCTGGGGATATAACGAATCGGTAACCACAAGAACGATAGATAATTTTATATTGAAGATCCGACAAAAAATCGAGGATGATTGTGCCCATCCCAAAATCATCTTTACCATTCATGGCACAGGATACAAATTGATCGCTTGATTCAACATGACATTCTTTTACAATTCCTGACCCTTTTATGACATCTTTGACCTTCTGTGGGCGTAATATGTATCAGTTAATAAAACATAAACCCACTAACTTACAGGAGGATGTCATGAACAAGAAACAGATAGTACTGGCTGCACTAATGTTAGGTGCAATAACCAATCTTTCTCAATCACAAACCTTTTTCCCGATGCTAAAAAAAATTTCTAATGCAGATAAAGAACGGATAGATAAGAACTATGCGATCGATTTGAGTATGGATCATAACGGCGTCAATGAATCGGCTCTTGCCGTCGTTACAATGGTAAAGCTGGATCTCCCTGCGGATGAATTTTCGAGAATCAAGGATGAAATTGACCGTCTTGAAACGAACGGTGCAACACCAGTGATCCGATATAAAGCGTATCTGGCTAAGGCAGTGTTTACAAATCCGGCAATGTTCAAAGAAGAAGCCACACATCAGTATAGTGACAGGGATGCATTTTTTAGTGCTCTGGCTGGCAGAATGACAAAAGTATTATTAAGTTCTCGCTAAGCCACGAAACATGTCATGAAAAAATATAGAAAAATGATATTCATTCTTCTGCCGCTCGTGCTAGTTTCCTTCGCAGCGGCAGAAGATTGGAAAGCCGTTCTCGACCTCCGGGGAAAATGGAAATTTGAACTCGGCGATGATATGAGCCGTGCAAGCGTTGCTTTTAATGATTCGAAATGGGATGAAATCTTCGTCCCTTCCCCGTGGGAGAACGAAGGCTATCCCGGTTACGATGGTTATGCCTGGTATCGTAAACACTTTCGGCTGCCGCAAGGAGCTGAGAATAAATCGCTTTACCTGCGCGTTGGCTGCGTGGATGACGTTTCCGAGGTATTTCTCAACGGAGTGCTTATAGGTATTACCGGTGATTTTCCCCCAGATTTTAGAACTGCCTACAATATCGAAGTTATTCTCCCTATTCCTCAAAATATTCTCAACATTTCAGGAGACAATGTCATTGCCATTCGCGTCTATGATGATCAACTTGCCGGCGGAATCACGCAGGGCAAGGTCGGTTTATATGAATCGAAGACGTATCTAGCTCCTGAAATTTCATTCACAGGCCAGTGGCGGTTCAAGACGGGTGATTCGGAACAATGGATAGATCCATCTTTTGATGACCACAAATGGAATCAGATATTTGCTCCAGCATACTGGGAATCCCAGGGATATGCCAGGTATGACGGGATGGCATGGTACAGACTGCACTTTAAAGTACCAACAGAGCTTGAGGGAAAAACGTTGATCGCTCTTCTTGGCAAAATTGATGATTTGGATGAAACATATATTAATGGAGAGGAAATAGGTCGTACCGGAAGAATCCGCTCTAATCCAAGCCAGAGTAGACATACTAACGAGTATAGAGAATTTCGCGAATATACTGTTCCCGCCGGGCTGCTGAAGGCGGGAAGAGATAATGTCATTGCTGTCCGTGTCTACGATGGTGGAGGGGAGGGCGGTATTTATGAGGGACCGATTGGTCTTATCACTCGTGATCGTTATAGGGAATGGAGTAAGAATCGAACATGGAAAGAGAAGAAAGAAAAGGGTTTAAAGGATTTCTTTGAAATGTTGTTTGATAAATGAGTTCCTTCCAGCGGCATAGTAAATCATTAATCTTTCCCAAAAGAAACATTTCCATTAAAATAAATTACATTGGTATAAGACAAAGCAGAACCATCAGCTATATCACAGGCAGATGGAATGAATGCAATTATGCTTGTACCACCTAAATATGTGAAATTGAGATCAACAAGTTTACCTGTCCCAATATTCAATGGTGTAATTGCAGTCATATCAAACCAATCCAAATAAATTACGCCTGGAGTGCCTGAACCAATAATAGTTGTGTCCGCAGGTACACCTTTAATATCAATAAATTTCAGCACAGAAGGATCATAAGATATTTTCAAGGAAATCGCACCAACATTATTAAAATGAGCAACATTGATAGGTACAGTAATAGTTCCACCAATTACCGATGCTTGAACATTTACAATACTTAATATCAATGCAGTATCATTCTTGACAGAAAGTGCATTTGTTTTTTTTGTATTATCATTAACTGGAGCAACGGAAGGATTAGAACAACTGGATAAAAAAACAATACAAACAGCAAATGCAATTATTAAATTTTTCATCGGCACCTCTTTTATTATGCCATTTGTTTGACATTAAAATTTTATATATTTAAATGAGAATTGCAATCAATATTTTCTCTCCGTAAAAGTTCATTACAAGGCAAAAGTAGAAATTTATTTACAAAACGAACCTCCCAAAGTTCGTGCCAGCAGTTTTATCGTCGCGCAAGGCCATGTAATTGAAGATAACTGGTAGCTGTGTTTACTATACTTTCTGGTATTATCACACGCCACCCCTCCTTGCACCTTTTCATGCTAAGCATTCTCGCATCGGTTAAGAGGACTCCTCGTTTTATAACTCGAATTCTCAAAACAACATGCAAGGTATCATATCCTTCGTTTACGGCGCCAAGGTAAACGATAGTGGGCGTAAGGTATGAGGAAGATGCACGCATGCGAATCGTTGGCGCTCCGACATTCATCACACCAACGAAGAAGGAATCTGGTGGAAGGGCCTGCGTCGCTTGACTCCTGGTGTAATCGAGGATAGTATCATGTTGTACATGATGATCGAGAGCAAGAGACATGCTATCTTGACGAGAGATGATCGCAATATTCACGTTTTTGAACTCTCGAAGGTTCTCCGGTGCAAGCAATGTAGACATCTTCCCCCAATCAAAATCGTATGAAGCCTTTGTGTATTCGATCGCGATGTTCTCGACCGAAGGATCAACCCCTTTTCCGCACCCCAGCAAAAACATGGAAAGTGCGAAAAACGAAGAAAAAGCCAGAGTGTTTTTCATAGAACCTGTTTTCCTGACTCTTGAATGGAATATATGGAATAAACGAAACCTAGATTTAATAATCCCAATGCACTAGCGCCCTAACTGATTGTGCATAAGCTACACCAACGAAAACTATCAAAATGTACTATTCGAAGCAAGTTCATACTGAAATTATTCTTATTAAAAACCGAAACCTATGCTCGCCCCGCAAAATGCACTCGGTTCATTCAGTCAACTTGAATGCTGGTTAGGCGACATTATTCTTTTTCCAATTTGTGTACGACACTCAAGACTAATCAAACCATGAATTTTGCATTGCGTTTATTAGATCAACTCGAAAAACTGGAATTGATCTTGTTAAAAAGAAAATCACACTTTCTGTACATAATATGTACCAAGCCATAATAATACTC
>JBEKLV010000232.1:0-5247 GCA_050008835.1 Bacteroidota bacterium
AGCTTTTACCTTCCGCATAGCGGACGAGACCAAGGTTCGGCGTAAGTGTTGTAAATGGATAATCTGCGATCTTCGGTTTGGCAGCGGACACAACTGATATAAGTGTTGACTTGCCGGCATTTGGAAAACCAACAAGCCCGACATCAGCAAGGAGTTTGAGTTCAAGAATCACTTCACGTTCCTCGCCAAGCGTTCCAGGTTCAGCAAACCGCGGCGCTTGATTCGTCGGTGTGGCGAACTCTCCGTTACCTCGCCCGCCTTTTCCCCCGTGCGCAATTATAAATTCATCTCCATCGTGCACCAAATCAACAATAGTCCTTCCCTTCAACGCGTCACGCACCAGCGTGCCGCACGGCACTTTTACAACTTCATCCTTCCCTGATTTTCCTCCCTGATCTTTTCCCCGTCCATTCTCCCCGCGTTCGGCTCGATAGCTGCGTTTGTATTTAAAATCAAGCAGCGTGTTCAATTGTCTGTCGGCGCGAATAATAACACTACCGCCTCGCGCACCATTGCCGCCATCCGGTCCGCCTTTCGGAATATATTTTTCATGCCGGAAGCTGATGCATCCGTTGCCGCCATCACCAGCTTTGACAGAAATTCTTGCTTCATCGATAAATTGCATAAAGAACCAGCTCGTGAAAAGTTGCCTGCCTATTTATTGGCAACGGATGAATGAAAATGCGCATACAATTTATCTGTAAAACTTACCGCTTCTGCGCTAAATGGATCAGTCTGATTAATCAGAAAGAGTTTGTCGAGATATTGAGCAACTTGATCCCAAGTCCGTAAAAGACTTATTTCTGTGACTGCACCGCGAAATGCTGGTTCATCATTCGAAAAAAGTTTCCGGACAATGATCGCAAATTCTTCGCTGGGAAAAAGATCTAGAATTTCCTTCTGCTTCGCGCTCGGCGTGGACGCAAGATACTTTTCGTCGTTTTCACCAAATACAAGAAGCGGTGTCTTCGGCTGCACGGACTTCTCTTCCGGTTGTGCGTCATCGATCGTTTCCTGCACAAGTCCGGCACTTTCAGCAACAATTGCTGATTCCTGTTCGTTCACTTGTTGTTGTGCCTCGGACGGTAGCTTAGGCGATGCCGATGAATGAACAGTTGCATCTTCATTTCCGGTTCGCACAACTTCAATGATATCTGCCAACCGGTCTGCTGTAATTTGCAATACACGATTATGGTCGCGCTCGAATTCTAACTGTGTACAGATTTCCGAAATATTTTTATCTTCAAAAAATACAATAGCCGCATTAATTGGTAGCGTTTGCTGTTCA
The DNA here is from genome assembly GCA_050008835.1 of Bacteroidota bacterium. Classification (GTDB taxonomy): domain Bacteria; phylum Bacteroidota; class Ignavibacteria; order UBA10030; family UBA10030; genus Fen-1298. The sequence goes on from JBEKLV010000232.1 coordinate 1,289, forward strand.
AACTCCACTTGCGGCACCATTTTACCGGATTCGACAAAATCAAACAACGCATGCGTCATGTGCGCGAGTTCAAAACTGGAATGCTGAGCCACCACTTCATGATCGATCTTTTCTAAAAGCAACTTGAACTCTTCATACGTCACTTCTGCCAATCCGTGGTCAGCAATATATCTCCTAATCAATTCGGGAAAGTAAGTGTAATCAACACAATACTTGAGACGCTTTTCTATGTTATCAGAAGAAACTCTGCGCTGCTCGCCAACAATAAAATTTAAAAGTGTCCATTGCGGGCGGCAGAGATAGTTGAATTGAAAATGGACCGACTCATCCAAAAGCGATGCAAATTCCTGAAGGCTGAAATGATAATTTTGAACGAGCAATAAATCAATCTGCTCTTCCAGACTTCGCACTTCGGGCAGCGAATACGAAAATTTTTTAGAACGGTATTCCAATCGGCGTTCCTGCATGAGTGCCTTTTCAACCTCAGCTTTGAAGTACGCCTTTACAGCAGGATGGATTTCTGCTGAGAGTATTTTCTTTAAGACTATACCATCATCCTCGCCGATAGTTTTAATGTGAACGGCATGGATAATGGATTCTATTTCTGCTTCAAAAATGAAACCCATTGTTAAATTAAGCCGTTGTGTGATTTCGTGATTAAGTGATTAAAGAAGTAATTCGAAAAACACATCTTTTTACTATCTCCTTTCGCGTGCTGTTTGATTGGAGGCTGAAAAAATAGCAATCAGTTCATTCGCTTCTTTGAGTAATTCACCTGTCTTTTCTAGAGAAAGTATATTGAGCTCTATGATCATTTCAAGCCAAAACACTGTTTCATCAGCTTCTTCTACAACAATACCAATTTTCGCAATAAACTCTGCTTTCGAACGAGCTCGACACACAGCTCGATAATTTGCAGCAATAGATGTTGCAGAACGCATCAATTGTTTTCCAATAATCTTACTTTCTTCATTTCTAGGAAATATCCGAACGAGTTTAACAATTTCAATAGCAAATTGCTTTGTTCGATCTCTTAATATTTCCGGTTGACTTTTCAAATGAACCAACCTCTCATTGGGCAATCTTTCGTTCTTTTGATCACTCAATCTCACAATCGCTTAATCACAAAATTTCATTATTCCTATTTTTTCAAGATAGCTTTCACGCGATCGATTTCTTTTTGTGCCGCTGTTTTAAACTGTGCATCAGTATCTTTTCGATCGATGATTTGTTTGTACATCGTCATTGCCTGATCATACTTGGATATTTTCTCGTACGATTGACCTGCCATGTAATAAGAAGTTGAAATCCAATCGATTTTGCCTCTCTTCGTGACTAAGTATGGCACCTTCAGAAATTCTAAAACAGCTTGTTGAAATTCTCCTTTGTAGAAGTATGCTTCGCCTATGTAATACCGGAGTTCTGCTTCAAGATCGGCGTTGCCAGCTTCAATCAAACTTTGCAATTGTAGGATCGACTGATCGTAGTATCCTAATTTCTGATAGAGCACACCCATATCGATTTTTTTATCGATCAGGTCTGAATCGTTTGGGAAGCGATCGATATACTTGCGTGTTAATTCTAGTGCACCGTCGAAAAGTTCCATTTCCTTGTAGGTCATAATCAAATTACTCATCGCAAGCGGAACTAATTCGGGCGACCGCTGTTCATTATCAAGGATGAAACGGTATTGTTTGGAAGCGTTATCCCATTGTTCCAGATTATAATACACATTGCCAAGACTTAACCGCGTACGCGGAAGAATCTTATCGTTTGGAAAATTTCGCAGAAGAGAATCATATACTTGCACCGCCTGCGGCATTTTTTGATCCAACTCATACACACGCGCTATCCAGAAGAGCGCTTCCGGAACAATACTAGCACCGCGATAGGAAAGAACTACATTGTCGAATCGCTCTTTTGCTTTCACAAAATCTTCTTTCCTGACTTGGTATTTGCCCCGCTCAAATTCAAACTCTGCTGCATAGCTGAATGCACCGGTTGAATTTGCTTTCACAAATTCTACAGCACGCTTATCGGCTTCTTTTATATTGTCAATACGGAAATATGATACGATAACACGTGATTGCATGTAGTGCTTAAGGCTATCATTGTTTGTTTGCGATATCGCTTCATTATACTTCACAATTGCATCAGAATATTTTTCATTCTGAAATAACATTTCTGCTGTTTCCAGCGCTACCGATGCACTTTCCCCACCTGTCCTCGCCGCGATGCGGCTTACATTCTCCAGGTACATTGTCGCAGCGTCAATATTATTTTCTGCCTTCGCGATAGATGCAAGTGCATAGTATGCTTGTCTGGCTCTCTCGGTCGCTTGATCCCGTGTCACATAATCGGCGTACCATTTCTTTGCTGTTGTGAAATCGCCAAGTTTTTCACTACATATAGCGAGCTTGAAGACTATTGAACGCTCTACATTCGGATCGCCGGTCACAGCAAAGAAATCCGATTGCATTCTCTTCCATCCTCGTTCGTACCAATCGAAAGCATTCTTGAAATCCTTCGCGTTGAAATATGCGTCCGCTTTTTGGATGTCTATATTAGAATTCAGCGGACTGTAGAAGTAACGTTTTTCCAGCAAATCAAAAAAGGTAAGCGCTTTTGTTAATTGAGCGCTGTCTGCTGCCGCTTTTGCAAGGTATGCCGTTGCCGCTGCGCTATAAAGATGATTTGGATTCTTGGAAAGAAATCGATCTATCACTTGCAATGCAGTATCTTTTTCCATAATTCCATCGAGCGACATGCCAAGGTGATAGTATGCGGATGGAGCCGTTTCACGATCTGAATATTTTTCCAATAAAAGTTTATAAGTTAAAATTGCGCTTTCATAATTCTTCATATAAAAATACGAATCACCAAGCATAAGAAGCGCTACGTCTTTTCCGCGTGTTCCGGAAGACTTCGACAAAAATTCTGTTCCCAGCGCTCGAAGATCTTCTGTCTTCTCTGTCAATTGTAAGCGGAGTGTGAATGCAGTCACGACAGCTTGATCGGTGAGTTCACCTGCTGGAAAATGTATTGCAAGTGAATCATAGAAAGCAATAGCTTTGGAAATATATTCTTTTCCTTGTATGCTTGCTTTTCCCTCTTTAAGTGCAAGCAGTTCATAGGACTGCGCTTGTCTCAACCATGCAGATGGTCGAAGGGCGTCTTCCAAATCAACACTGAGTGCATAAGCATATTGCCCGGCGGCAAGAATGTAATCTTTCAAGTCGAAGAAGTAGATTTCTGCAAGACGATATGCAAGATTGCCCTTTGATTTCTGCGCTATAACATCGCCTACTAGCAATGCAAGTTTTTGCAGACTTGCATCTTTGCTCCGTTGATCGAACGCTTTGATGAGGCGAATTTGTTTTTGCGCTTCCGAGACAAACTCGCTACTTGGATAACGTCGCTGCAAATTATCGAACGCATCAATTGCTCCATCCACATCGCCGGCTTTTATCCGCGCTTGACCAAGCTCAAAAGTCGCATCATCAATCCATTCGCTTGAGGAATAATGTTCGAGAAGCCATTCGCAAAAATCGATAGCTGTTTTTGGATCACCAAGTTCAGTGTTTGCTATACTTGCACCCTCAACCAAAAGGCGCGGTAAATTCGCATCCGATGAAAATTGTTGGCGGTAGTAATTCACTAACCGCACAGCTTCGGCGTAGTTTTTCGTTATTTTTGCCGCTTTATATGCACCAACGATCAATGCCCGTCGATCTGCATTGCCAAGACTATCACTAAACGCACGGGAATAACACTGCGCCGCTTTTGTAAGGTCGCCTGTTTGCTCCGCCGCAATGCCAGCCTTGTAGAGCACTTCGCCATTGCGTAGTCCTCGAATTTCGCTTGCACGTTCAAATAAGGATAACGCGCGCGAATATGATCGAACGCGGTTGTTCGCCTCTGCCATTTCGATGTAGGCGTCCTGCCTCAATTGTTTCGGC
>JBEKLV010000233.1:0-5246 GCA_050008835.1 Bacteroidota bacterium
AGCGTAAACCTGTAAAGATTGATTCAATATCTGCAAATTCCAATATTGATTCCTTAAAAACAAAGAACTTTGTTTTGGATACTACAAAGCGAAAAGTTGGGCAAGTCGCTGTTTCACCCGCGCTTCCGAGTGCCGACTCGCTTCATATCCTCAAGTCTATTGCGGCGCAGGAAGTGGGTGATATTTTTTATTCAGAAGTCATAGAACCGGATTCGGCGTTCTATTGGTATAATCGGTCTCTTTTATGGAGCTATAGCTACTCCCGCAGCCCGCGTATTTTATACATACTTGCAGAGCTTTCTAGAACTAATCCTGATAAGAAATTTCCTGCTCCAGAAGAATACTATTCGCGTCTTGATCATGATTTTCCCGAGTCAATTTATGCAGAGGAAGCGCGTCGATTCCTTCGAAAAACAATCTCTGTGATGAAAACTGATACTACGTCGGAATACTATACACAATCCGAGAAACAGGTCGATGACAAACAATATGAGAAAGCGATTGAAACCCTTCGCTTTATTGTTCAGTCATTTCCCAAATCGCCCATAGCAGCTAAAAGCGAATATGCGATCGGATGGATTATGGAAAGTCGACTTGCTCAACCGGAAAGTGCAATGGTGCAATATAAACGAGTTGTGAAGAACTACGCGGGCACAATGTATGCACTTGCGGCATCAAGAAGATTTGGTGAAGTTTTACATTCTGATACAGCAAAAACGGATACAACAAAGTCGAAAAATAATCTGCAGATCCAAAAATCGTTTAGCCCAGATAGTGTTCAAAGAAATACAAGTAGATTGGAAAAGGATACTGTGAAGCAGTTGCCGGTTTCTCCACGAAGCGATATAGAGAATGAACAAAAGAAAAAAGCTGCATCGAGGCCGAAAGTTCTCGATAATTGAATAGGACTTCAATGAGCAGGATAATTCAACAATTATGCCAAGTGCAATCTTGTCATGAAGTTGCCGCAAAGACTTTTCTACTCCGATTTAATTCGCCGGAAATTACAGCTTCAGTACAGCCTGGACAATTTGTCAACATACTCGCCGTTGAAAATGGCGAAGGACCGCTCTTACGAAGGCCATTCAGTGTTTCTCGTGTTGAGGACGACATTATTGAATTAATTTTTCACGTTGTTGGAATTGGCACGAATCTTCTTTCACGGAAAAAATTTGGAGATCGGATCAATGTTATTGGTCCGCTCGGTCAGCCCTTTCATGGAAATGCCGAATACGACACCGCGCTGCTTGTTGCTGGTGGAATAGGTGTGGCGCCGTTTCCTTTTCTAACAGACGTTTTGTTAAAACGAGGCAAGCATATTGAAACATTTGTAGGATACAGAAATGCAGGACAGGTTTTTACTGGTCATCTGCAAAATGTCCGTATAGCAACAGATGATGGTAGCAATGGATTTCATGGAAATGTTGTGCAACTTCTTCAGTCATCTCTTGTTCAAAACAATTTTGACAAAGCGAAAATATTTGCCTGCGGTCCTACGGTAATGTTAAAGACGCTCACCGGACTTGCTAAACGCAAGAACATCTGCTGCGAAATGTCATTGGAAGGACAAATGGCTTGCGGCTATGGCATTTGTCAAGGATGTGCGGTGGAGCGTGCGGAGGGCGCGGCAAAATACGCACTCGTATGTAAAGATGGACCGGCATTCCTTTCGACGGAAGTGAATTTATGAAGACATTATCAACATCAAACGGAATAAAAACATCATTCACAATTCGCGGCGTCGAGTTCAAAAACCGAGTATTTGTTGCTTCCGGCACATTTGGATATGGTGATGAAATTCACGATTTGGTAGATGTGAATCGATTGGGTGGAATTTTTACTAAGTCGCTCTCGTGGAAACCGCGTCCCGGCAATCCTCCGCAGCGTATTGTTGAAACAGCAAGCGGTATGCTCAACTCAATCGGACTTGCTAACATAGGCGTCCAAACGTTTATCGAACAAAAACTTCCTCATCTGTGCATGCTCAATACTCGCATTATTGTGAACATTGCTGCAAGTTCGCTTAAAGAATTCTGCGATGTTCTTAGTTTGTTGGAAGAACAAGATGGAATTGCCGGTTACGAAATTAATGTTTCTTGCCCAAATGTGAAAGAAGGAGGGATGAGCTTCGGAACCGATTGTAAAATGATAACGGAAATTACTTCGAACCTTCGCAAATTGACAAACAAACCGCTTATCATCAAATTAACGCCAAATGTGACACATATTTCAGAATTCGCGCGCGCTGCAGAGTCAGCTGGTGCGGATGCAGTGTCTGTGATTAATACACTCATCGGGATGGCGGTTGATATTAAAACACGCAAACCAAAACTTTCCACTGTGACCGGCGGTCTCTCTGGTCCAGCTATTAAACCGATTGCACTGGCGAAAGTCTATGAAGTTGCCAAAGCAGTGAAAATTCCGATTTTTGGTATTGGTGGAATTGCTAATACTGAAGATGCAATCGAGTTCTTACTTGTGGGGGCAACTGCTGTGCAGATTGGTACAATGAACTTTATCGATCCGGCAATTTCCGTAAAGGTCGTAGATGGTTTGGAAAATTATGCCCGCGAAAATAAAATCGCAGATATTGGTACACTTGTAGACGCGCTTGATGCCGACGTAAAGTTTTCGGTTCTCCAATCCTGGTTATGATATATCAGAAAATCGCATTACTTATTTTCCGCATAACAAAACGTTGACGTACACAGAATCTATCAAATTTCTCTATGGTCTCCAGAAGTTCGGAATGAAGTTCGGATTGCACGGAATCCGAACATTGCTCACTTCTCTTGGTCATCCGGAAAAACGATTCTCTTCAATCCACGTTGCCGGTACAAACGGCAAAGGTTCAACTGCTTCGATGATAGCCGCAATATTTACGGCAGCGGGATATAAAACAGGGCTTTACACCTCGCCGCATCTTGTCAGTTTTAATGAACGAATTCGAATCAACGGAAAAGCAATTTCTTCGCAAGCAGTAGCGCAGCTTGCAACCGCAATCTATCCTGAAGTAAATAAAAACAACTTCACTTTTTTTGAGGCGGTAACTGCGATTGCGTTCAAATACTTTGCCGAATCCAAAGTAGATATCGCTATTGTAGAGACCGGTTTAGGCGGCAGATTAGATGCTACAAATATTCTTCAGCCGTTAGTTTCTGTTATTACGACTATCGGATTGGAACATACACAGATTCTCGGTGAGAACTTGGAAGATATTGCTTTTGAAAAAGGCGGCATTATAAAGAGAGAAGTTCCTTGCGTAATTGGAGTGAAATCACAGAAGGCGGTTCGAGTCCTTACTAATATTTGTGCCAAGAAGAAATCGCGATTGATTCGAATTCATCCAAATGAAATTTTTATTCGTCAATCTTCTCTCGATGGACTGTTGGCGGATTTTTGTACTCCAAGCGAAAAAATTAGGAGTGTGCGAGTATCGTTGGCAGGCAAGCATCAAGGTATGAATGCACTACTTGCTATTTCTGCAGTTGAAATTGTTGCTCAACGAAGTAATTTCAAAATATATAATAAGGCAATTCGTGAAGGATTGGCGCATATCCAGCGATTTTCGGGAATTCAAGCACGCTTGTCGATTGTTCGGAAAAGCCCTCTTGTCCTTGCCGATGTTGCGCATAACCCGGAAGCAATGCTCACTCTTTGTAAGTCGCTTAAGCAATTACACCTCGGAAAAATTCATATTGTTTTTGGTCTGATGCAAGATAAGAATTATCCGATTATTATCTCGGGACTTCGCAAGATTGCAAAAAGTATTTTCGTTGTAGAAGCACGAACAGAAAGGTCTCGATGTGCCGATGAATTGGCTCAGGAAATCCGTCGGATTGGATTGGCTGTGAAAGAATTTCATAAAGTTGCCGATGGCGTTTCAGCGGCTCTTAAGCAGCGTGATGACGCACCAATACTTATCACTGGATCTCACTTTGTGGTTGGCGAGGCAATTGCTTTCCTAAATAATGAAAAATACTTGACAATAAACCAATAATCGAGTATCATATAAGTGCAAGTTGGTAGAGAAATTTTCATTTCCTATTTACCCAACCAAGGTTACTTCAAAAAATTTTGTTCCAATCTAATTTAATTAAAAATATTGTACTCGCGTTTTATAATATTATCATCAAAAACAATTTTTCATCTCTTACTATCTAACTAACATCGAGGTATATTTTCCATGCCAATGGACATCACTGAATTAAAAACAAAGAAGATTGCCGAGCTGAACGCAATTGCCAAAGAACTCAATATCACTGGCTACAGCGATCTTCGTAAACAAGATTTAATTTTTAAAATCCTTGAAGCACAGACCCAGAAAGATGGGTTAGGTTTTAGTAAAGGTGTGCTCGAGGTGCTGCCAGACGGATACGGGTTCCTCCGTTCGGTCGATTATAATTATCTGCCATCGCCTGATGATATTTATGTATCGCCGTCGCAGATTAAGAAATTCGGCTTACGTACGGGCGATACAGTTAGCGGTCAAGTTCGACCACCGAAGGAGGGTGAGAGGTTTTTTGCGTTGCTTCGTGTTGAAGCGGTGAATGATGATCATCCGGATTTGATTCGCGAACGCGTATTGTTTGAAAATCTAACACCGATGTATCCGGCACAGAGAATCAAATTGGAAACCATTCCCGGTGAATATGCTATGCGCATTCTCGATTTGCTTGCACCGGTGGGAAAGGGTCAACGCGGTATGATCGTATCTCCTCCGAAAGCAGGTAAGACGATCCTTCTACAAAAAATGGCGAATAGCATCACCCGCAATCATCCGGAAATAAAATTGATTGTTTTACTGATCGATGAACGCCCGGAAGAAGTAACGGATATGGAACGCTCGGTAAGCGCAGAAGTTGTAAGCTCCACATTTGATGAACCGCCCGAACGACACGTGCAAGTTGCCGATATGGTATTAGACAAAGCTAAGCGGTTGGTTGAAGCAAAAAAAGATGTTGTTATTCTTCTCGACAGCATCACACGCCTGGCACGCGCACACAACACAGTGGTTCCTCATAGCGGAAAGATTCTTTCCGGTGGTGTAGATGCAAATGCACTGCATCGTCCAAAACGATTCTTTGGCGCTGCAAGAAATATTGAAGAAGGCGGAAGTCTTACTATTATTGCTACTGCACTAGTGGAAACCGGCAGTCGTATGGACGAAGTGATATTTGAAGAATTCAAAGGTACTGGTAATATGGAAATTGTGCTGGATCGCGGTTTAAGTGATAAGCGTATAT
>JBEKLV010000234.1:0-5127 GCA_050008835.1 Bacteroidota bacterium
ACGTAAAGATTGCCTATCAATGTTATTAGCTCATATCAATCCTATTTTGATGTTCGTTTTACTTAATCAATTCCAATTCTTCAGCTGCCACTTTTACTGAAAACGATTGTGCAATTTCTGCAATCGATATAACGACGCGGGATATCCCTTGGTTTCGTGTAACAATTCCTTCCATTCCGAGAAGCGGTCCAGCAATTACTCTTACACGTTCGCCAACTTTATAATATTTTTCACATTGAACATTCATTGATTCACTAATGATACGTTTAAGCCAGTCGATCTGTGTCTCGGGAATGGGAGAAGGTTTTCCAGAGATACCAACAAACCGGACAACACCGTCAGTACTCAAGATATCTTCTTTATCTCGCAAGTCGGTCCTCACAAATACATAACCCCTGAACAACGGTTCCTTGATCTTCTTTTTGCGATCACTCCAAATATGCACCTTTTCAATCAATGGCAAAAATGCTTCACACTGTTTATTCATCAGTCTTTGAAAGACTTTTTGTTCATACCTGCTCCGGAGATAGAGAGCATACCAATGTAATGCAGCAGTCGTCATCTATTTCTTCGTAACGATAATGGTCTGTATAATGGCTGTCATGATGATCATCTAGCAAGTTATTGAAAAAGTAATGCACTGACCAGAAAAAGTGGTGTCAGGACTTTCGTCCTGGCACATCAATGTTGAAATCTTAGTAATTACCAATATTAGCGTCAGGAGATAACTCCTGACGCTACCGCCATTATCTGTGTAATGGCTGAAGAGATGATCATCCCGGGATATTCTCTTTCAATGCCGTAACGACTTTCAAGTCTCACGAGATGGCGATCGATTTGAAAACGAATCCCAGATCACGCGGATCCGAACTAATCCCTATCTTTTTCGGTAAGAATGTCGAAGATATATCCATTTTCCAAAAGGCAGGCGTAATAAACATTGCCAGAAAGGCAAGTGTAATTATCATACTCATTGTTTTATTGATTGCCATGATTATCAATTATTGATATCGACTTGACTGTCTGTTAACATTGCTTTTTTATCGTTTTCTGATTGCGACAAATATAATTGCCTAAGCTGAAACGCTAGCGCCCTATTATCATTACTCGCTCCTAGTAAACTTGGAACAAATGTGTTGTTACATTTCATTTCAACATGAAAACAGCCCTGATGTTTGGATGTCATCGGGATATCTATCTTTACCCGAAATGCTCCGGGTGATATTACGTGAAATGATCTGGCAATTTTGCGATTGATGATCACTTTCAATCGAAATGGCACATTCGGTTTCCATGCTTCTCCTTCAATAATAAGTAAGTTCTTTTTAACCTCTGGAGTATAATCTGGCAGGACAATCATACTATTCCTACCTATCCAATGATCGGAGTAATACCCTTGCTGGAGTCTTTTCTGATATCGAATGAAAAAAAATTCAAGAACGCGTTTTGTCAAGAGAAGGATTTTGCTCTTTACGCAAATTTTGTTCAATACATTATTTGATTCGCCCTCCGATTTTACGAGAAACCACCTTTTTCCGTATGTATCCCAGGCGTAATTGAAATAAGCAAGTGAATAAAGCATAACACCATGATGCCTGATGATATACTTGATTTCTTTAAATCTCTTATGTCCCCCTGTGCTTGTTTTTGCTTCGCGGTGCTCACGAATATTGCCAAGGTACTCTGGAATATAGTCGACTGGGAATCGCTTTCCGATGCGAATAAAAAGATCCCAATCCATTGTGTAGTGAAGCGACTCACTAAGCATTTCAATAGAGTCAAAGATTGATCGGCGAAAAAATGTGGACTGTTGAAGAATGTAATCGCTGTAATAGATCAACTTCCACAGATCGAATTTCGGTTCTGTAAAGGGAAATCGGCGTTGCCTTTTATCATTCTCGTCAATGATGTACCCTTCACCATAAACCATCATAGCATTGGGATGTCCGGCGAAATAGTGGCCAACGGTCTTAAGCGCATTGGGTAAGTAAGTATCATCTGAGTTTAACCAGGCAACAATCTCTCCTGTCGCCATCCGAAAGCCCTTGTTGATAGCGCTTGATTGGCCGGTATCCTGCTCAGAGATCCATCGAAGATGTTTTTCATATTTCCTGAGAATGTCCAGAGTCTCGTCTGTCGATCCACCATCGACAATGATGTATTCGAGATGAGGGTAGTTTTGGCTCAGCACACTTTTAATCGTGCGCTCAATAAATTTTCCCTGATTGAAAGAAGGGGTTATGACTGTAATTTTCGGCAAGAGATTCTTGGCAGAATTTCCTATCGGAGGCGCTACGATCGAAACCACGCCGGTATGTTTCATTGGAATCTGTTTCTTTAAACCCTTCTTTTCCGCAGAAACATGGATCAGATGTTTCACCGCCAATTTTTTTTCTGAAGAAGATGAATACGAAGCGATTTTTTTAATCCTCTTTCTCTTATCATTCGCCATTTTTATTTGAGCCCAATATATTATACAGTTTCGGTCAAGACAGCCGGAGGCCTGAGAATGCATTCGTGCATTGCACGTTTCAAATTCTTAATCATTCCTACCTGACCGCATTAAAATATATTTTTTTAAAGTTGTCCACCTCCCCTTCCCGTCCCGAATGATTTTATCAATCGGGACGAGATTTCCCCTCCTCAAACGAGGAGGGGATGTAGGGGTGGTGTACTATGTAGTTACCATCATTTTTACTTGAATCCGATATAGAGAAGTCGGTACGAAATCTTTCGCGTGTCCGAATTGACCCCGCGCTGTGCTGGCACAAAAGACCCGTTTGATTTCAAGAGAACAACATGTTTTCCGAATCTCGCTTCATCATCGTTTAATTGCAGCTGAATATTGAAATCGCCGCCGCGGTTCGTCAGTTGACGCTTTTCCATCAAAGTGCCGTCGTAGTATACTTCGAGTGCCGGCACTTTCGAGAAAATATTCGGCGGGCATGAGCCCTTGAGAATAAGAGCTTTTTTGCCGCTGGATGTAAACAATACCACTTTCGCTGAATCGGCAAACCAGCCATCCTTATAGATACCATCGATGTGTGCATCCGTCTCCGGGTCACGCGGGAAGCGGAACATTTCGGGGAATGCTTCCGCACTTTCCGATTCATTAACGATTGCGATTTTCGCAATGCGAAATGTGAGTGTGCGCGTATCAGGCCCTATTCCAAGCTGAGCAGGAATAAATTTCTTCAGCGGAATAATATCAAGTGCAAGTGTGTCGTGCTTTGCGATCTCAGGGGGCAACGGAACATATTCGATAAAATCTCCTGTGTGGGATATCACCAGTGAATCGAAAACATTCCCGTCTAATCCTAATTCAATCTTCAATACCTCGTCCGCCATACCGGTCTGCACATTCGTTCCGGCGAGCAAAATTGCATGATCATGGGAAGGGTTACCAAGTGTCAACGACGCTTCCGGATCAACCCACCGATCAGCCGTAATGCCAATGATATTCGGATTTGTGATCTGGGTGGGGTCCGTAAAATCGATCGAAGCCGCGAGTGATGTCTTTTTGCTATCATGGCATCCGTAATAGAGACTGAGCACGGAGATCAAAATGAATAAAAAAGTTTTCTTCATAAATATAGGCCCTTCACAATTTGCATTCTTTCGTAATTGTTCAGCATGATCTTGGATATTTCAAGATTATTCCAATATAATCTCCTCCACTTCGCGTTTTTTGCGTCCCGCGCTTCTTGCGGGATTAGGAGCCGGATGCCTGAAAATATAGTGGATGAAATCCGCATTAATTTCTAAGGTGGGGTTATTTCTTTTTTTGACCTCACCCTCCGCCAAAAACCGGCGGACAAGTAACCCTCTCCTAATAGGAGAGGGAATTATTCCGTTATTTGCATAAAAGCTAAATAGCAACATTATTTCCTATTTACTAATTCTTTTAATTTCATTGTCAATTTCAGTGTCACAGTATGGACCGTGATACCCTTGTTGAATATTTTTCCAATTTGTAAAAGAAAATCGTTATGCACTTCCGTTTTCTGTCTTTTCTCTTCTTCCTTTTCCCTTCTACCTTTTACCTTTTACCTTTTCCCTTCTACCTTTTTTTCCCTTCTAATTCGTCATATAGATGTACTTCGACTGCACGGTAACACTGTTGATGCTATATTGAAACGGCTTGATCACAACAATTTCATCAAAAGGATTAAATTTTGTTTGAAAAATTTCAAGAAGAGCGTTCGGCAACAGAAAATGATTCGTAATCACCTTCGAAGAAGAAGCATACAAGCCATTATCCTTTGCTGTTAGCTGAAAAGCAGCGTACCCCTCAATTTTATCTCCTTTGATGAACTTCTTCAGCAATTCTACACTCTCCGAGGCAATCTCATTCTTCGGAACATCATAGAAACACTCAATGAACGGAGTAGTAAACTTCAGAGAAATTTGCACATTCTTTTTGTTGAATTGCTCTGCTTTCCGTTGTAAATATTTTTCGAGAGATGCAACAGATACAAGGATGTTGGTCTTGGTCTTTCCATAGGATCGAAATTCGAGATCCTTGTCCTTCTTCAATTTCTTCAAATCGATGACTGGATTCTCGCACACAACCGTCATATGGTCCACCAAAAGTTGTCCTAATTCAACACCATCCAGCTTGATCGCGAGTCTTTCAATTTCTGTTTGCTTCGACGATTTAAGTAAAACCTGCACGAGCGCGGTTTTGTACGTGGCTTCCTTGCTTAATGCCTTGACTATATCGCTCTCTATTTGTTTGGAAGCTATGGATTGGTTCTGCGCATGGAGTGTGCCGCAAAGCAGAAGCATCGACAACATAACAAACGACCATCTCAGCGGAAAGAGCATACTATTGCTTGATAATTTTGCCATTCTCATTTGCGAGTACCCTAAAATTAAAATCACCCGGGTTGGGGACTGTGATACGATATTGAGAAGTCCCGTTTGTCTCATACCCGTATTTCTTCCCCGTTATAGGTTCCACAGGGAGTTTCGATACAAAATCCGGCTGAAGGTCTTCTAATCGCTCCGGATACTTCAGGTTCATGCTGTAGTACGCTTCGACCGCCTTAGATAGTGTGGTCAGATCAACTAACACCTGCGCCTCGGATGGTATTATTTTTTCCTTCGGCGGGACGTAGTGTGCAA
>JBEKLV010000235.1:0-5124 GCA_050008835.1 Bacteroidota bacterium
TTAAGCGCAATGGAAAACTATTTCAAGTAATAGCTGCAAAAGGCGTAAATAATTCCATCGTAGGACAAAGCGTCGAAATAGAACAACCGCTGCGATCTGTTCAGATAGCAAATAAACTGATTCACGGAAGCCCTCAGTGGTTAGAGTTTCTCAATCACAATCAGCAATCGCTTGTAATTCCAATCCTTTCTCAAAGACGCATCGTGGGATACATCACACTTAGCGAGAGGTTAACGAAATCTCCATTCTCAACATTAGATAAAAAAATTATTCAATCATTAGTCAATCTATCTGGCACAGCTATCGAGAAGGCGCTTATCATCGATCAAGTGAAAGAAGCAAATCGAAATCTCGACCGAAAAATTCAAGAACTAAATACACTCTTTGATTTAAGCAAAGAGTTCAACATCGGGCTTGATGAAAAAAAAGTAGTTCGCCTCGTTACGTTTGCACTTCTTGGGCAAATTGGGGTAAAGAGTTATGCAATCTGTATTCGGAATAAAGACGAACTAAATATTATCGCTTCACGGATGGAAGGAAGCGCAATTCTACAAGAAATTCTTCCTGATTTATGCGATCTAACAAAATCTGCTACGACACAGGATTTATTAAAGTTGAAAGCGTACCGCGTTGCAGCGGCAACACTAATTAAAATGGGAATTACTGCTGTGGTTCCGATGCATATTCAGCAAAAAACGAATGGAATGATTTTGCTTGGCGAACGATTGCGCGGCGGTGTATATTCGCAAGCCGATCTTGAATTTCTATACTCACTCGGCAATCTTGCTATCATCTCGATTGAAAATGCGCGGCTTTTCAAAACTGCCGTAGAAAAACAACGGATGGAAGATGAATTAAATATAGCACGGGAAATTCAGCAGGGACTTCTGCCGGAAAGACTTCCGTCCATTCCACAGTTCGATATCGCAGCACTCACGATTTCATCAAAAGAAGTCGGTGGCGATTATTATGATGTAATCACTCGCAAGCAGGATGAATATGTGCTGGCAATCGGCGATGTATCAGGTAAAGGAACCCCGGCAGCACTACTTATGGCAAACGTACAAGCGGCTTTGCGCGCACTTGCACCATTGTGTGCGTCAGTCTCTGAAACAACAGGACAAATTAACGATCTCACTTGCGCTAACACTCATGGGGGAAACAGGTTCATTACATTCTTTTGGGGCATACTCGATACGCAGACGCGCAAATTCCGTTACACAAACGCAGGGCATAATCCGCCATACTTGTTAAGAAAAAATGGAACGATAGAAAAGCTAGAAGAAGGCGGCTTGATTCTTGGCATCTTTAAAACGACAACACCATATGCGGATGCTACGGTCACTCTTTTGCCTGGAGACGTATTGGTAATGTACACGGATGGTGTAAGTGAGGCAATGAATCAGGACAATGAACAGTTTACTGAAGAGCGCCTAGAAGGTATTCTTAAAGAATCGACAAATCTCTCTGCTAAAGAAATCATTCGGCAAATTCAAAAAGAGTTAGAAGCTCATACGAAAGCCACACCGCAATCTGACGATATTACAATGTTGGTTTTAAAAGCGTTAAAATAATCGCCGTTATACTTACGTTTGAAATTCCATATTGCAAGAGACTTGACAATTTTAGGCGTTTTTTATCGCCCGCCGCGCGTTGAGCCACTTGTGCGTGTGTTGGAACCTGAGTTTGTCGTTTGTGAGTTTTCGGATTGGCTGGGTCGTTGATACCCGGAATCTCGAGTTCGAAACTGAGATTGCGATTCAGTCGCGGATGAAGAAGATCCTACTGCGGGTAATTGATTAAAAACGGCGGGAGATGGTATATCGTATACAGGTGCGTGAACATATACAGCAGCTATTTCAGATTGATAAATAATGGTTGGCGAAGGTTCAATTACTGAATCAGGTTCATTGTTAACAAACGCAAGCTGAGTGTAACAACCGCTTAATACTATGGAGAATAACATAGTCAACAGTGGTATTAGGAGAGAAGCTTTAATCGTTTTCATTTTTGTATTCCTTTCTGATGACTACATTAAAAAAGAACAAGAGTTGTGCCGCGATATAGAAGGGAAATCTTCAGAAAAACCTTCTCTTTACCGTATAAAAAACTATCAGTGTGGACAATAAAGTAGACAAACCCGTCAGGATGTCTGCCATCCTGATAATTCTGAATACTTTTCTTAATCTCTCTCCGCACGTTGATAATAGAGCACACTTTGCGTAAATTCTATTTAATTATGTTAACGTAACATATGTTATATCCTCTGGCGATAAAAGGATTTATCAAGAATGAAATATGATTTTCTAAGTATTGAAAATAAATGGCAGGAATATTGGGAGCGTGAGAAAACTTTTCGTGTTTTTGATAATGAACAGAAACCAAAATCGTATGTGCTGGACATGTTTCCATATCCATCCGGAGCTGGATTGCATGTTGGCCATCCGGAAGGATACACAGCGACAGACATTCTTTGCCGCTACCGGCGAATGAAAGGTTTTGCTGTTTTGCATCCGATGGGATGGGATGCATTCGGTTTGCCTGCCGAACGTTATGCAATGCAGACGAACATTCATCCGAGCGTGACGACAGAACGTAACGTTGATACCTTTAGACGTCAAATCAAAATGCTTGGATTAAGTTACGATTGGGAACGAGAAGTCAATACAACAGACCCGAAATATTATAAATGGACTCAATGGATATTCTTGAAAATTTATAATTCGTGGTTCGATCCTCGTGAACGCAAAGCATGCCCAATTGAAACATTAGAGGAGGAACTTGCGGCACACGGAATGAAGAATCTGAATGTCGAATATTCATTCACTGCCGACGAATGGAAGCGGAAGACAAAAAAGGAGAAACACGATTTCATTGCACAATTCCGGCTTGCTTATGTTGCTGAAATTCCGGTCAACTGGTGTGAAGCACTCGGGACAGTGTTAGCAAATGAAGAAGTTGCCGAATGGACAGAGAAAGGTTACTCTGTCGAACGCCGACCAATGCGCCAATGGATGATGCGCATTACAGCATACTCCGAACGTTTATTAGAGGATGCGAAGGAGTTAGATTGGCCAATTTCAACACTTGAGCAGCAGCGAAATTGGATTGGACGTTCTGAAGGCGCAGATGTTGTTTTTGCAGTGAAAGGTAAAACGGAGAATATTTGTGTTTTCACAACTCGTCCCGACACGCTTTTCGGTGCAACATATATGGTGCTTGCGCCTGAGCATCCACTGGTAGACGTTGTTGCATCATCGGAACAAAGACAACAAATTCAACGATACAGAAAAGAAACAGCATCAAAGAGCGAACTGGAACGCGGGACAGAGAAAGAAAAAACTGGTGTCTTCACTGGCGGCTATGCAATCAATCCGACAACAGGAAAAGAAATTCCAATATGGATTGCAGATTATGTGCTGATGGGATATGGCACTGGAGCTATCATGGCAGTGCCGAGCCATGACGATCGTGATATGGAGTTTGCGGAAAAATTCGGTCTGGAGATAATTAAAGTTGTAGATGGCGGACAGAATGCTGCTGAATGTTTTATTGATGATGGCATTGCAATTAACTCGGCAAATAATGAAGTTTCGTTGAACGGATTGTCGACACCGGAAGCAAAGAAAACTATCATCGCTTGGTTAGAGGAGAAAGGACTTGGCAAATTTGCTGTAACGTACAAATTGCGCGATTGGCTCTTTTCACGTCAACGGTATTGGGGCGAACCAATTCCAATTGTATATCTTGAAGATGGAACGTTGAGGGCAATTGATGAAAAGGAATTGCCGTTGGAATTGCCGAGTTTGGAAAAATTCCAACCGAGCGGAACAACGGAATCTCCGCTTGCTCTTGCAACTGAATGGGTAAACGTTGTCGATAAAGAAACAGGTCTGAAGGGGCGCCGCGAGACGAATACAATGCCACAATGGGCAGGGTCATGCTGGTACTATCTTCGCTTCATCGATCCGAAAAACGACAAAGTTTTTTGCGACATAGAAAAAGAAAAGTATTGGATGCCCATTGATTTGTACGTTGGTGGCTCAGAACATGCAGTTTTACATTTGATGTATTCACGCTTTTGGCATAAAGTGTTGAACGATCTTGGTTATGTCAGCACAAAAGAACCGTTTCTCAAATTGCGGCATCAGGGAATTATTCTTGGTGAAGATTCTCGCAAGATGTCTAAGTCACGCGGCAATGTTGTTAATCCGGATGATGTGGTGAAAGAATATGGCGCCGACTCAATGCGGCTGTTCGAAATGTTTATGGGACCATTGGAGGAGATGAAGCCGTGGAGTACGCGCGGTGTGGAAGGAGTATTCCGATTCCTCAATAGGTTCTGGCGCTTGTTTGTGAACGAAGAAGGTACGTTGGATACAGCAATCAATAATATTGAACCAACCACAGATTTCGAACGACTTTATCATCAAACTGTAAAAAAAGTTGGTGATGACATTGAAAATCTGCGCTTCAACACAGCAATTTCTCAGATGATGATTTTCCTAAACGAAGCAATGAAATTAGAAATCCGGCCGCGCAAGCTGATGGAGAATTTCGTTCTGCTTCTTGCACCGTTTGCTCCGCACATTGCTGAAGAAATATGGGAAAAACTCGGTCACACAAAATCAACAGCATACGAACAATGGCCAATTTATAACGAAGAAAAATGTGCGGAATCAACAGTAGAGGTTGTGCTGCAGATCAATGGAAAAGTGCGCTCGAAAATTGCTGTGGCGAAGGATACACCTGCTACGGAACTAGAACTATTGGCTTTTAAAGATACTAACATCAAACGTTATATGGACGGTAAACGCATCATTAAAAAAATTGTTATTCCGAACAAACTCGTTAATATCGTAGTCGGGAACTAATCAAGGGTGAATGTGTGATTCAGCTTTCGGTTGTCATCATTACTTATAATGAAGAACGCAACATCGTTCGCTGTCTCAATTCTATCAAAGAAATTGCAGATGAAATTGTAGTTGTGGATTCTTATTCTACCGATAAGACCATGGAAATCTGCAATTCCCATGGTGCAAAAGTTTTCCAGCACAAATTTGAAGGCCATATCCAGCAGAAAAATTATGCTCTAGAGAGGGCTTCTTTGTTTTATGCTCTATC
>JBEKLV010000236.1:0-5060 GCA_050008835.1 Bacteroidota bacterium
TACTTCTTGCCCTCACCGCCCAATGCCCCGCGCGTAAAAGTTGTATTATCAAGCAAGACAGCAGATATTTATTGGGATAGAGGTGCCGAAGACTCAGTTGATCCAATTTCATTCCTGAAAGATTTTGAAGGATATAGAGTCTACGGTACAAATACAGGCGCCGATTTAGTCGGAACAAGTGAGCTTCTTTCAAAATTAATTCTCCTGGGTGATTTTGATCGTGCAGATGATCAAATAGGATATAATACTGGATTCGGTCGTATCCGGCTTACTCCACCTGTTCAATTTTTACCAGACACAACACATTATTATTATAAGTTCAACGTACCAAATTTGCTTAATGGATGGCAATATGGGTTTGCCGTCACTGCGTACGATTCAGGCGATGCAGCAACAAACCTTATCAGCCTTGAAAGCAGCGCGTTGCAAACTCTTCAAAGAGTGGTTCCAGGGACTCCCCCCCAGCAAAATGGAAGTCACCCGGTTGGAGTTTATCCCAACCCTTATTATACACGTGCTTATTGGGATGGAACACAAGAACGCGATCGTAAACTTTATTTCTTTAATTTACCAGCGCACGCAGAAATTAGAATTTATACACTTGCCGGCGACGTGGTGGATGTTATGCAGCACGATGCAGCGACTTACAATGCCAATGACATACAATGGTTTCAATCAACGTTCTCAGATGGTACTCAACAATTAGCTGGCGGTGAACATGCGTGGGACTTGATTACGAGGAAAGATCAAGCAGTTGCGTCAGGATTATATTTGTTTACGGTAAAGAATAAAGACACTGGTGATATTCAACGAGGTAAATTTTTAGTTATTAAATAATTCATTCATTTTCAATCTATTCACTCTAAATTAATGGAGGTATTTATGAAAATGCGATTACTTGTTTTTATTTTGATCGCTATTTGTATTTGTGGATTTCTTTCGACCGCCAATGCGCAGAAGGTTATCACTATTCCACAACTGCAGTATACATCGAGGGATTCACTACTAAAACTGGATACACTTCAAAATGCTGCGAGTGCAATACGGCTTGATAAATCTTCCTATTGGCATGGCTCGGGGACAGCATATAATGACGATGCAAAAAATGATACGGTACAGGTGAAAGGCGTCGTGATTGTTGCACCGCGTACTCTTACGTACACACTTGCCCGATTCAATATTTATATACAAGATAGTGCAGGGCATGTATTTGGAGGCCTCAACGTTCTCACCGACGATACTTCAGCAACTGCCCAGGGGACGGGAATAACGGCTCTTGATACAGGAGACGTTGTAACTGTTACAGGAAAACTAAAGGAATACAGTGCAAGCGGTCAAAATAACTCGCTTACAGAGATACTTTGCTACTCGAAGGGCTTTTATGAGACGGTGACACCTGTAAATGTATCTAGTTCATGGAATAACACAGGAGTACGTCCTAAGCCTATCGAATTCGTAGGCTGTGATACTTTTGCTTTAGGACTGTTTCCACACCCATCCAGTGGTGAACAATATGAGGGGATGTATGTACGCATCGATAGTGTGACGGTGACTGCTATTGATGCCGGCTATGGTAGTTTTACATTTATGGATAAAAAGGGAAATATGATGAAGATGTACGATGGTTCAAAATGGTATACCCTTCGTTCCCATGCAGCTACGAATTCGACATATACACCTCCACCCGTTGGAACGACTTTGAAATATATCCAAGGAGTGATTGTTGATCAATCAAGAACCGGAACTTGTGGTGATTATTGCGTTATGCCATTATATCCAGGACCAAATCAACTTAAAGGGTCAACTTATCCAGGTGATATTGTTGTAGATAAATATGGACCGGCAATTACGTCACTTCGACGATTGCCAACTCCGCCAAAACCAACAGATATTGTGAATATAACATACAAATCTTACAATCCAGCTAATATATACAAAAAGGCGGATAGTACATTCTTTCATTATAGAGTTGGAACGCAAAGCGCTGTGAGAAGTATTTTGCCATGGCAGAGGGTGAGGGTTGACAGCACTGCTGGAGATACAGTATATCATGCAACTATACCTGCTTACGCGGAAGGTAATCTGGTAAGTTA
The DNA here is from genome assembly GCA_050008835.1 of Bacteroidota bacterium. Classification (GTDB taxonomy): domain Bacteria; phylum Bacteroidota; class Ignavibacteria; order UBA10030; family UBA10030; genus Fen-1298. Next base: position 2,094 of record JBEKLV010000236.1, read on the forward strand.
TTATGTGGAATCCTGGTTGGCGGGGGTTCAGAGTATATCACCGGATTCGTCGATCCCATCTTTTTATGTCGTAAGAGCTGCGGGTCCGACTCTCTATGATGTTTGTTATTCACCGTTTGCCAATGGTGCGTCGGGTTTTGATTACGATACTGTTACAGTGAGCGGCGTTATTACTGCTGATACAACCGATATACAGGATATAGCTACACGAGGTGGACGAGCGAATTCTCCATTGTTATGGTTGCAGGCGGGAACGTCTATGTATAATGGTATCCAAATTTGGAGCCCTCTGGGAAAAATTGTGGATACATTAAAACGTGGAGATAGCGTCTCTGTTCGTGGTTCGGTGTACGGAACTACCAATAGAATACAATTAGCGGTTACATCCATGCCGTACTGGAACCGTGGTGGACATGTTGTTCCTGCGTTCAAAATACAACAAGTGGCTAGTTCACCGTACTTCGACTACGATGTATTAAGTCCTATTGGGACAACTATCTCTGGAACCTCCACCGCTTACGCCTTTCAAGAATTTATGTCAATGCTTAACGAGGTTGATAATTGGTATGTCGTCTATCAAAATGCGGATAATAAGTTAAACACCGCTATAAGTAACTATGGAGAGTTCTTTATTTCAAATAGTACTACACCTAACTCCATTGGATCGTTTTACGGTGTTCGCGTGGATGATAATGGTGTAAACAATTATTATTGTGATACTAGTAGCATGTATATTTCAGGAGGGTTATATAGCTATAACACTACCCATCTATTTACGGCGGGTATAAAAGGTAATAAGGCGTATCTGATTCCATTGTATGCGAAGATTTCCTATTTACGCGGCATATTAGATTATACAAACGGCAATTATAAAATGGAACCACGGAAGAATGATGATTTTGGTACTATCACGACTGAAGTTTTCAAAGAGCAGAACACTCTTCCGACAGGATTTAAACTAGAGCAAAATTATCCTAATCCATTTAATCCCACAACAACTATTCGCTATATGTTGCCTGTAGCGAGTAAAGTGACATTGAGAATATATAATATTCTGGGACAACAAGTAGAATCACTATTTGATGGTCAAGCAGGAGCGGGTGCATACGTTGTTCAGTTTGACGCATCGCGGCTTGCAACAGGTGTCTACTTCTATGAATTTAGAGCAGGTGATTACCGGGATGTTAAGAAAATGGTTTTATTGAAGTAATTGTTCAGGCGGAGAGGAGCTTGCTGCTCCTCTCCGTCGCTATCATTTGAGGAATCTCGTGAGATTTCAAAATGTTGTTATTCTCTTATTAATTTTAATGGTTGGATGCTCGAAGCATTTTACTAATCAACCATTGCCCAATCAACCGCCGAAGACTTTTCTGACGATACTAACAGATAGTACATTGCGGAGTACGACAAGTCAACAACATTTTCACTGGTGGGGCGTTGACCCGGATGGTTTTGTTAAGGGGTATTACATTTCTTTCGATAGTCTTCACTGGACATTCACAACAAGCAACGACAGTGTTATAGGATTAAAACTCACTACAAACGATACAACATACAGATTTTTTGTAGCCGCGGTTGATGATCAAGGTTTGGTTGATCCGAAACCGGCATCGTTACGTGATCCTATCCATAATTCACCACCGGTGGTATCATTTGTGTTGCAATCGGATGTTCCCGATACTACCTATCCTATTGCAACATTCCAATGGACTGGTACGGACATTGACGGAAACGAAACAATTATCAATTACTATTATGCAATAGACGATACATCGAAACCCACTCGTTGGAAAACCGTACCGAGCACTAGCAATTATGTTACAGTAGATTCGACTGATGGACTCACACAGGGTACGCATATTTTCTATCTGAAGGCGCGAGACATTGCGGGAGCGTATAGCAAAATTATTCGTATGCCAATTGATACGACAAAAACATGGTACGTAAAAAAAACCAAGGGTGATTTCCTCATTGTCGATGATTATGGACTTACAGATCCAGCGGATGTATTTTATTCTCAAATTTTTGACACTTTAATGAATGGGAGATTAAAAGCACAAGATGTATGGGATATAAAAACCGGATATTCCGGGAGCAGTAGGGGCACGTACGTCCCAGCACTTATTAATCCTACATTTATAAAGACTTTGGAACTCTTCAAATATATTTTTTGGTATGCGGATAATAATCCACAATTAGGTATTGCACAGGTTGCTCTTCCAGAATTTGAAAAGAACGGCGGTAAAGTCCTTTTTGCGGCAGGTTTTCCTGATGGTACTCTTGATCTAACTGGAATCGGCGATTTTGCTCCCATCGATAATGTCGAATCGAGCCGCTTCGCGCTAAAACTCTTTCCTGCTGATTCGATAGTAGCGGTTAATCCGAGCTATCCCAATCTCTTCCGTGACAATGGTTCGATCTACACATTCCCTCGTGGATTGCTCCCTAAAGTAAACGCCCGGATCATCTATCAAATGCTGCCATCTTCGCGTTGGACTCATGATTCGACTATGATTATAATGGGTGTGAAAGACGCTGATCAGGCAAGCTTTGTCATGGTCTCCGCGATATTACACCGTTTCGGTGGTTCGCCACCAGGTGTTCCAAACAATGTTCCAGCTTTTCTCCGTAGAGTATTTCAAGGTGAATTTGGAGTTAAATGAGTTGAGGCAAATAAAAACAATATTATTGCTTCTCTGCTGTACGGGATTCATTGCGAGTATGGTTTTCGGTCAAGGGAAAGGTGTCATAAAAGGCACAGTAAAGGATGCAAAAACCGGTGAGGGATTGCCGGTAGTAAATGTCAAAATAAAAGGAACATATTACGGTGCTGTAACTGATTTCGATGGTCATTACACTATCCCCAAAATTAATCCCGGTAGTTATACGTTGGAATTCAGTCTTGTGGGCTATACATTAGTACAACATACTGACGTAAAGGTAGAAGCAGACAAGGAAAGTATTGTC
>JBEKLV010000237.1:0-5028 GCA_050008835.1 Bacteroidota bacterium
GTTCTAATTGCTTGTGAAGTAGTAATCACCGGTGCTACAGTAGATTCCAGTCCTTTATCATGCGTATATTTTTGAGGGGGCAAATCATCCCAACCGCCGGAATTGTAAAAGTAATCCCATGTTTTTAGAATATTTGATTTCAGCTCTCGTGTCGTTGAGCTGCCAAGCCGACCTGCATAAAATTCATGGTATTGTTTTAAGCGGGGATAAAAATATTCCAATAAATCTTTTGACTGAGTATTATTCCATAATTCCAAAAACAAATAATGCTGGACAGGAACAGGTGAGCCATGATGAATAAATGCTGATTGCGCACCCGGTTCCTGTACGTACGCATTCAAATTTTCTATGGCACGTTGAGTATTTGTTTGAAGTAAACCTATACCGATGAATCCAGAATCCCATGTATAAAGGCAATCCCACCATCTTCCCGGTGCACTGTGACGAATATAATCTTTTTGGGTATAAATCGGATACACAACATTGCAGGCGAGAGTAGCGTTCATGCGTTCGATGCTAAATTTATATTTTTCTCCATCTGCAATTCCATCCATATTAACAACGTGTTTCTTTGCCGCTAGATAAATACCTTCATATTTATCCCGAGAATTATTTAGCTCGTTCAAATATTTCTCAACTTCTTCTTTGGAACCACAACAGATAATACCATAAATAGTTTTCGTTGATTTCGGCTGCATGACGATTGGCCTTAAAAATACATTTGTGAAATGACCAATACCTTCTCCCTTGAATACAGTTTGTACATGTTCGTTAACATTCCGTAAGAAAAAGTCTGAAAGATCGCGTTCGTACCATTCACGAATTTGAAATTCATCGTACTGCCATAATAATCCATAATACAAATTCACATCGTCATACTTTAGGATAATGGAATTTTTAAGCGGGCCTTTGATGATTTGCGGAACCGGATTCCATTCTTTTTGCTTGAATTCAATTTTATCTGCCGCATTGGATTCTACCAAAATAAATCCGTTAAGTTCAACGGCATTTCCTCCATTCGAAGTCAAAGTAAATTCGTACTTACCTTTGTTAAGTTTACCGACCTTCACGGTATCGAGACCAAATCTATTCAAACCGCTAAATGTAATTTCTTTTTCAGTCATTCCAGAAATACTGAACGAGACTTTTTGATTGGCATTCATTCTATATCGAACAAGTAGCAAAGCATCATTAAAATCTTTTTCGATATTTATTTTGTAAGAAACAAAATCATATTTGTCTAAACCGAAACCTAATCCAATTCCAGATCCGTTGACAAAACCGTTGTCTCTAATTTCTCCACGCATTTTTCCATCATAAACCAAGTTATCAGTTGGCCTTGTTTTAAAAAATCTCAAGTCTTTATAATCAATCCCATCAATCCATTGGGCGCCTTTAGGTAAGGTTAAGATAGATGGGTAAATCGGCGTGTATGGGCTATATTCTTTAATCGGTGGAAAATTCATCGAAGCCATAAAATGTAACACAAGGTTCTCATTGTTGTTGGTATTGTTAACAAAACCAATTCTAACCAAGCGCGAATGAGAATTTATTTCCGAATATGAAATATCCGTATATACTTGATCTTTCCATTCCAGTTCATGGCGAAAACTAAAATATTCCAAGTTGGGAGAAGCTTCCCAGGGATGATAATCATTTTCATAATGCACATTTGGTACTTCAACTTTTCTTCTATAATAACCCGGAAAAACACTTAGGTCAAATCTAAGTCCACTTTTCTTATCGGGTATATGCGAAACACCGATATAACGTTTTGTATAAGGACCCCAGTCAGGCAAACTAAGGTCATGCGTGTATTCTAGTTTTTTAAATGAGTCTGAATTTAGGATCAGTTGTGCAAAATTATTTCGTTGAGGGAGTGTGGAAATTATAATAACAAATAAAATCAAAAATCTTTTCATTGAGAATACATTGAAAATTGTTTTCATCAATAGCTCCAAAGGATGTTAAATTAAAATCAATCTTTTGAGTATGGTAATTTAGTCACTTTCTAGACTTGTCAAATGAATAGATCTGTCGATTGAATAAGAATAATTTGAAAGAATCAAAGATGGAAATAAACTAGATCGCTCTATATCTAATTATGCAATCTCAACTATACATTTCTTATAATTAGGGCATATTAGAGAGTTATTACTAAACCGCTTTAGTAAATAGCGATGTTTTTCTTTTAAAGTCAAGAATATATTTTCTGAAAAAATCCTTTTATCTTTTTTTTAATTCTAAATAATCATTAATGTTTATATGATTGAATTGACCCAGAACGATGTGCCTTGAACCATTCACATCTGAAAAATAAGACATAATATACTTCGCCAATCTTGGGAAGAAACATTTCGCACTTCATTTATCTGAGGTGAAGGAGAATACTTAGTGCTAAGTTTAATTGACCTATCGAAGGTGATAGAGTAGTATCTATGATGGACCGTGATTGTGTCTTGAGATTGACAAGACACGACCATTGAAGCAATAAACATTACAAAGAAAAGTCCGCAAAGATAGATATTGAACGGATAAATTTCATTTATGACTTCCAACCTTCAATTCAGAAAAAAATCGGTAACTATAATGAACGGATCAACTTCGGAACTGCATTAGTGAACAGACTCCGTTGGGGGCAAAGGAAAAAAGGTATATTACTTCCCTTACAATTTCCCAGCAGAATTCTTAATTCCTGATTTAATAGTTTCAATATGTAACAATTTGCTATTCTTTATTCTTCGTCTATAACTCTTTGATCTATCACCTGATGGATCAATACTTTTCTTTCACTTATAGATATCTTTTCAAATTCATTGAAGAGTTGTCCAACCTTCTTTTCAATAATTAAATCGGAAGATTTACATGCTTTTGAATTAATATGGATTGTTTCTTTTTGTGAATCCATTTTTTAATCTTATATGATTCAATTCCCTCTTGTTGCAGAAATGTTCACCATTCCATCAGTTTTACTTAACTTAGGCCACAAAAATCCATAAACCGAAATTAAGGCAAAGCAACACATCGGCATAAGAAAACCTACGGACATATTGTAGGTATCACCAAGATGACCCATTAGCTTGGGCATGATTGCTCCGCCGATAATAGCCATAACAATAAAACCGGATGCCTTCTTTGCTTGAATACCGAGTCCATAGATACCCAATGCGAAGATCGTAGGGAACATAATTGACATAAATAAAAAACTGAGGAAAACCGCAGTGACAGATATCCAGCCGAGTTTAAGTACGACAAGACCACAAATCAGAACATTAATAAGCGCGTAAGTACCAAGTACACGATGCGATAATAATTTTCTCAATATTGCAGCGCCCGTCGCACGACCTAAAAGAAATAACGGAAATCCGATAGTTCCGAGAAGAAAAGTCGCACCTTTTTCGTTTATAAAGTAATTACCATTTCGTATTATTGTGCGATCGTTCAAGAACCAACTATGCGCAATAGTTTGTGAGATAGATGGAACTTCCTCGATCATATAATTTATGAAGAAACTAAAAATACCTGCTTGGGCTGCAACATAAAGGAATTGTGCAACAACTGCTCCAGAAAAATGGGGATGTGACCAAACTGAACGTTTGAAACCTTTTTCTGTGGAGCCACTTAGATGGTATTCGTCTTCTGTGTTCAAATCAGGGACATCGGCAAAGTAAAAAATAATAGCCATAACAAGTACAACAATTGCCACTATCATATAAGGAATATAAAGTTGTCCTTGAGCGATTTCAACACCTTGTGCGGAGTAGAAGAAAGCGCCACCGATGATCGGTCCTAGAATCCAGCCGATGCCATTGAACGACTGTGCAAAATTGATACGTGTTGCGGCATATTCTTTAGGACCAAGAACAGTAGTATATGGATTTGCCACTGTTTCCAATATAGTCAATCCCATCGCGATCAAACAAACACCAAGCAAAAATGCCCAAAACGCTGAAATGTGTGTTGCCGGAATAAACCAAAAACCACCCAAAGAAACTAGTAACAACCCGGATATTATTCCGCCTTTGTATCCGAGCTTTCGAGCAATCCAGCTGGCCGGTAGTGCCATCAGAAGATAACCTAAATAATGCGCAAACTGCACCCAAGCCGATTGTGCTTTGGACAAACGCAAGAGGTCCTGGAAATGTTTATCCATTACATCTATCATACCGTTGCAAGTTCCCCATAATAAAAACAATGTGCTGATAATGACGAATGTAAAGAAATGGTTTTTACCGTCGTGCGTTCTAAACATTTTCAAATATGCCATTACATATTCCTCTAATTCATTAAGTTCATGCAGAGTCGAGTAACTCGTTCGATATAAACTAATTATGAAGGACGTCTAATTTTAATCTGTATTGCACCTTCAATTACCTTGTCTGCGATTAAAATCAAATATCCACCTCCACCGGCACCCGATAATTTCCAACCATACGATTGAGCTTTATATCTTTCAATTACTCTGAAAATATCATCATAAACCATATTAGGGAACATTTTTATTTGTGCTTCAAATGATTTTCTGAAGAACAAACCATAATTTTTTAAATCTTTTTCTATAATAGATTTCCAACACATTTCAGATGCACTGCTCAAAGCTTCTGCATTTTCTTTATTTATTACAGTGCTATCCAGAACATCGAACTCATTAACGCGTGGTCCCAACGTTATAAGATAAATATGTTTTTCAATCCAGGACAAAATTTCTTCGTCGTACACAGAAGTAATTTTTGCAGGCCAGTATTTTCCTTCATAGTCAAGTTTATTCAAACCAGGCATTACAATGCCTATTGAATCTTGCGATCCAGCTATAATATGCGTTCCGGGAGGATTTTCATAACTGAAAAGCATTTTTGAAAGTTTCTCTTTATTCCCCGGCGGGATGTCTATATGCCAGAGTTCAATCGCCCTTCTCCTTGTACTTGAAGCCATACCACTTCTTTCGTTAAACTCAATCGTCGGCTCAATTGAAATGGTTATAACCGGACCTTTCGAATATTTTCCAACAAAAGGCTGATCAAGCCAACC
>JBEKLV010000238.1:0-5007 GCA_050008835.1 Bacteroidota bacterium
TGGGAAGTCTTTGATAAGTGCTTCATCGGAAAGAAAAAAGAAAGGGAAGAATTCTACATCCTGATGTAGAACCTTCCCTTCAACTCGCTTGTATAGCCTAATTGTCTGATCGTTCAGCTGTTGGACAGCGACGATGCGCTCTTCGGCATTATATCCATAGAGCAGTTTGTCCATTCATTATTTCTTAGACTTATCTACATTCAGAAACGGCGTTAACAAATCGATAGGCACGGGAAAGATTGTCGTGGAATTATTCTCCGTGGCAATTTCACGAAGCGTCTGCAGATAGCGTAATGTCAATGCACTGGGTTGTTCGGCGAGAACTTTTGCCGCATCTGATAAGCGTTGTGATGCCTGGAATTCTCCTTCTGCTGCGATAACTTTCGAGCGGCGTTCGCGCTCTGCTTCCGCCTGCTTTGCCATTGCTCGTTGCATTTCTTGGGGCAGATCAATCTGTTTCACCTCTACATTGGAAACCTTTACACCCCATGGCTCTGTATGGCTATCGATGATTTGCTGAAGCTTCTGGTTAATCTTATCACGTTGCGAAAGGAGATCATCTAATTCGGATTGTCCCAACACACTGCGCAATGTGGTTTGCGAGAGTTGAGAAGTAGCGAACAAATAGTTCTCGACCGATACGATTGCTTTCTCCGGCTGCATGACGCGGAAATAAACGACAGCGTTCACTTTGAGTGAAACGTTATCTTGCGTGATGATATCCTGTGGCGGCACATCCATCACTACTGTCCTCAGACTTACTTTCACCATTCGTTCAATAAATGGCCATAGCCAAATAAGGCCAGGTCCGCGTACACCTACCATCCGTCCGAGCCGGAAGACAACACCGCGTTCATACTCGCGAAGGATTTTAACCGAATTTGCGATAACAATTACTGCGAAAACAATGAGAACAAATAATAAAACACCTGTCTGTTCCATAAGTACTCCTTATGTTAATGACTTGACCTGTTCAACCCTGAGTTTCAGGTTTTGAATTTCTACAACGCGAATACGTTCGCCTTTGGCAATTTTACCGCTTGTGGATTCTGCCTCCCATAATTCACCATGCACACGGACAGTTCCTTCCGGATTCAGCAAAGATAATGCCTCGCCGATTTCACCAATTAGTCCTTCTATTCCGGTCGTTGGTTTTTTTCGTTGCACTTTTAAACCTAATCCAAGCAGGAATACGAAAAAGAATGTTGTAATGGCAACGCTAGCGACAATAACGATCCATGAGATTTCCACAAATTCAAGAACACTTGATGTACGAATGAGCATAATAGACCCCAAAAAAAGTGAAACGGCGCCGCCGATAGCTAGCATACCATGGCTTACGATTTTTATTTCGAGCAGAAAGAGAATGATACCGAAAATTATTAGCGCAAGTCCGGCATAGTTAATTGGCAGAGTGTGCATTGTATAGAATGCGAGCACCAAACTGATAACGCCAACAATGCCGGGGAAAATAGAACCCGGATTGTACAATTCGAACATCAAACCGTAAATGCCGAGCATAAATAAAATGTACGCGATGTTTGGGTCGCTGAGAGTATCAAGCATTTTCTCTGCCCATTCCATCTCTATCGGTTCTATGCGCGCGCCTTTGGTATGGAGAGTTATCATACCATTCACGGTTTCAATTTGTTTTCCGTCAATTTGAACGAGCAGATCATCAAGATTCTTTGCGATGAGATCGATAACATTTGTATCAAGCGCTTCTGTCTCCGTAATAGCTTGGCTTTTACGGACAGCATCTTCTGCCCACTTCAGGTTGCGGTTTCGTTTCTCTGCAATTGTGCGGATAAATGCCGCGGCATCGTTTGTGACTTTTTCACCCATTACGGAATCCATTTTGCCCTGCACATCCACGGGGTGAGCGGCGCCGATATTGGTTCCAGGTGCCATTGCCGCAATGTGCGCCGCCATCGTAATGAAAACGCCTGCTGAACCCGCATGCGCACCACCTGGAGCAACGTAGACAACAATTGGAATTTTAGATTCGAGCATTGAGCTTACGATTGTTCGAGTTGATTGCAGCAATCCACCTGGTGTATTCATTTGGATGATAAGGCAATCAGCATTTTTTTCAGCGGCGCTTTCTATACCGCGCTCGATAAATGCTGCCGATGCAGGGTTGATCGCCCCATCAATTTTCAGCAGAATAACGTGCTGTGAGAAGATGACAGCGGGGAGAATAATAATGAAAATGAAAAGAATGAATAAACGGTGGAACACTTTAATATTCCTCCATCCTGTGCAGGTGTTTGTCAAACTTGCGTTTTTCGAAGAAGATAGATACCGCTGGCCAAGCAAATAAGGATCGTGACAATATCAATCACAAACCAATAAATATTAATGTTCAGCAGCATCCCTAATAACACAAGAAAAGCAAGCGTAAGAAGTAACCAACCTATAATTCGTTGATGGTTCATCTTCGTTTTATAAAGATTCTAAGCGGAGAGAGTGGGATTCGAACCCACGGTACCCTTACGGATACACTACCTTTCCAGGGTAGCCAATTCAACCACTCTTGCATCTCTCCAGTTGATTAAATATCCTAATCTATTATCTCATTTCCAAATAATAGCTTGAAAAAGCGGAGAGGGAGGGATTCGAACCCTCGATAACCTTACGGCTATTCCGGTTTTCGAGACCGGTCGATTCAACCACTCTCGCACCTCTCCGAGTTTGGTCTCAATGATTCAAATATACTGAAAAGAGCAAAGAATTCAAAGATGATGAAACCTTCTATGCCGAAAGTATGTTCTTATATCTGAATTCACAATGAAAAAATAGGAGGATATCAATATGGCAATCAATGTTGGAAGCAAAGCGCCAGAATTCACTTTATTTGACGAAGATAAGAAATTCCGTTCTCTCTCTGAGTTCCTCGGAAAGAAAGTTGTTCTCGCTTTTTTCCCCGGTGCGTTTACGGGAGTATGCACTAAAGAACTTTGTGCATTCCGCGACGCGATGTCTAATTTTAATAATCTTAATGCACAGGTAATTGGAATCAGTGTTGACTCGCCTTTTGCAAACAAAGCATTTGCAATGCAAAACAATCTACAGTTTCCTTTGCTGAGTGATTACATGCGCGTGGTGAGCAAACAATACGGCGGCGTGCATGAAGATTTTGCTGGGATGAAAGGATACAGCGCTTCGAAACGAACAGTATTCATCATTGACGCGAATGGCAATGTGAAATATGCATGGGTTTCAGAAAATCCCGGTGTAGAACCGGATTACAATGCAATCACCCAAGCGCTTAAGTAAAAAATCTTAAGAATCTCTTTTGAATTTTAATCAGATTATCCCTATTCTATGATAAGGAAAAGTTATGCTCAAGATTGGTCAAAAGGCACCTGACTTTATGCTTGCGTCGAGCAATGGAAAAACTATTAATTTGAAATATTTTGCCGGCAAGAATATCGTTCTTTATTTCTATCCGAAAGATAATACTTCCGGTTGTACAAAGGAGGCATGCTCGTTCGAGAGCAATCTTAGAACGATCAAGAAAAAAGGTGCTGTGGTCATCGGCGTAAGCGCGGATAGTGTTGACTCGCATATGAAGTTTGCTAAGAAGTATGGGCTAAGCTTTCCACTGCTCAGTGATGAGAAAAAAGAGACAATCAAAACTTATGGTGTGTGGAAAGAAAAATCGATGTACGGCAAAAAATATTTTGGCATTGAACGTACAACCGTCGTAATTGATGAAAATGGGGTTGTTCAGCAGATCTTTAAGAAGGTGAAGGTAGACGGCCACACCGACGAAGTGCTGGCAGTATTATAAAAGAAGGACAATGATTTATGGCAAAGATGTACCTCACTCGAAGAGAAGTTTTTAGTGCATCACATCGCCTTTGGAATCAAGAATTATCTGATGATCAGAATGTCGAGCTGTACGACAAGTGCGCAAATCCGAATGGCCATGGGCATAATTTTGTACTCGAGGTGACTGTTGCGGGAAATGTGAAAGGAGAAAGCGGGTTTGCTCTTGATTTTAAAAAGCTTAAGTACCTTTTACAAACGGAGATCATCGAAAAGGTTGATCATAAACATTTAAACTACGATGTCGATTTCTTAAAGGGGATAATCCCAACTGCGGAAAACATCGTCCGTGCTTTTTGGCGTGTTCTGGAACCGAAGAGCGGAGAGACTAAACTTTATTCCATACGCCTTCATGAAACAGAAAATAATATGGTAGAATATCGAGGTGAAGAATGACGACTGGACACAGCGGCCGGAAAGAAACGCTCATCAAAGATTTTCTTTCCGAGCTCGGTGAGGATCCGCAGCGTGAAGGGTTGATGAAGACTCCGGATCGTGTGGCGAGGATGTACGAATTTCTGACGAAAGGATATCAGCAAGACATTGGTGAAGTAATGAATGGCGCTGTCTTTGAAGAAAAATACAGTGAGATGGTAATCGTAAAAGATATAGATTTCTTCTCGATGTGCGAGCATCACCTTATCCCATTTTTTGGTAAATGCCATATCGCATACATCCCAAATGGCAGCATTGTTGGTCTTAGCAAATTGCCGCGGATTGTAGAAGTGTTCGCACGACGTTTGCAAGTTCAAGAGAGATTAACGCAACAGATTGCTGATACGCTGTATCATTATCTCAAGCCGATGGGTGTTGCTGTAGTGATGGAGGCACAGCATTTATGCATGATTATGCGTGGTGTCGAGAAACTCAATTCCATTGCGACTACAAGCGCAATGCTTGGCGCGTTCCGTGATGATGTGAAGACACGGAGCGAATTTCTCACACTCATCAGCAGAAACTCATAAGGCTAATGGAGGCAAGATAACTCTTTGCTGCTATTTTGCAGTCTCGACCTGATTTGTTTAATAGTGATGTTATTAGAAATCATTTGAGTAGACGTTTTTAGTTTGCAGGTCAGCCACTGCATCTTGATACACAGACCACCATTTAATATATTGATAGCAATGAAGAAACATATATACTACGTACAATTGTGCCTGACCGGTTTTTTTC
>JBEKLV010000239.1:0-7751 GCA_050008835.1 Bacteroidota bacterium
GGTATTGTTTCAATGCAGTGGCAGCCGATTTACTGGCTAAGTGCAGACATTAAACTTGCATATACCGAAAAAGAAGAACGACATTCGGTACTGGATGATGTGCATGCTTCGAATGCTATCATTGATACACAACGCGCTTTGGCAAGCCGCTTAGAAAATACTGCACAACGCACAACGCTTACAACAGAATTAAAAGTCGATGCATCACAAAAGGATACAATTCGTTTAGTAGCATCGTCCAGCATTCTGCGTTATGATACACCGGATATTTTCAATACTGATGATCGCGATGAATTACTTCTGACATCAGGCGCCGAATATTTGCATCGCTTTTCATCTCGCTTACTATTGACACTGAACATGGATCTGACATTATTTCATCTTGTTTATCTAGATCGAGATCAGAGTGCAAATAATAATTGGAACCGTGTTATCCGGTTTTCGCCAAGTGTTGAATATATGCCATCTCTATGGTTTCGTACGGTTATGCGCACTGAAGTACTGGCAAATTATACAATCAGTGATTATGAACAGCAAGTAGCGTCTATACGAAGCTTTTCATTCAGGCAAGTCCTATGGTCAGATTCTACTACCATGCGGTTAAGCGAAAGAATCCAGTGTAACTTTTCAGGAAGCTTGCGTATCTTTGAACATGGAACACTTCGCTGGCAGGAATTTACGGAAAGTCCAGAAGAATACGTCGTTGAGAAAGCAATGTGGCCGGAATTAGTTTGGTCTTCAATAATTGGAGTAAAAATTGGAGTTGGATTCCGTTATTTTGGTCAAGATCGTTACACATATCAAAGTGGTCAGCGAATATTTTCGCAAGGGATTGAAGCGTTGGGTCCGACCGCATTTATTGAATGGTCAGGATTGGCAGGAGAAAAAGTCGTGATTAACGGATGGCGGGAAGAACAAAAGAATAATGGAATAACGGCGACAATACTTTCAAATATCTCAATACAAGTAGGATTTATTTTGTAACGTCGAAAACGGAATGAAATCGACAGCGAACAAGAACGAGCCGGGTAGAATACATCAAAAATGTATTTATGAAATGATATTCCCAAGTAATCAAAGAGAAATATCGCACATTGAAAAATTTCTTCAGCATTTAGGTATTCAATTGCATATTGACGATGGAATGATGCACCGATTGCTCGTTTCATGCACAGAGGCAGTGAATAATGCAATTGTTCACGGCAATAAATCAGATCCTGATAAAAAAGTCATTATTCGGTGCGTTGTTAAGAAAAAGATCTTGACTATTTGCGTAATAGATGAAGGAAAAGGATTTGATTCGGAAAGTTTGCAAGATCCGCGTGACGAAAAGAATTTGTTGAAAGAAAACGGGCGAGGTGTGTTCTTAATGCGCTCGTTAATGGATCATGTGAAATTTAAACGGCTAAAGTCTGGTTCAGTTGCAGAGATGAAGGTCAAGCTTCATTGACAACTTTTTAATTGTATGCGAGCGTAAGAGAATAAAAAAACCCGTCTCATAATGAGGCGGGTTTTTGAGTATTAAGGATAAATAAACCTTAAAAACTATAGCCGAAATTAACACTTAGAATATTGGCCTTGCTGCTATACGTTCCTGGAGCTGTCGGTGTAGTGCCATTTGCACCGGAGGAAAATGGGGCAGTTTTGTCGGCAAATAAGACAAGCATATATGCCGCATCGACATACAATTTATCGGTAATTTTATAGCTTGCGCCGACCGTAAGATCAATGCGATCTGCATCGGGAAGCATAGGCTCTGTGACACTCGCAGGTTGTGGTGTCAAATCTTCGATTGCTCCTGCTCGAACAGTCCAATTTTCATCTAATTTATATTCTGCACCAATGCGAAGAATTGGTTCGTCATTCCAATTTTTCGCATAGGTAACCGTACCTGCAGGGGCAGGTAAATTTATTTGAAGCTTATCATATGCAGACCATTGGACATATTGGAAATTGCCTTCGATTCTGAGGTCAGAACATAGCATATACGCTACGCCAAAATATAAATTTCCTGGCATCGGAAGTGTTGCTGTTCCGGTTCCATTTGGAAAGCCCGCAGCCAGTGCATTCATATTTGTGTAGGTTGCATTTCCTGAAAAATCAATTTTGGTAGTAATCCTATATGATAACCCAAACGATAATTTATCTATCGGTTTGTATATAACACCGAGATCCGCATTAAATCCGTTTCCAGTACCTTTTAATTCCATGTTTCCATTAAGACCATTTAGAACCGCAAAATATGCGGGCGGACCAATCAGGCCCAAGGGAATGGATTTCGTCATATCAACGGTTGCATATACATAACTTACTCCCAAGCCAACCGAAAGATTGTCATTAATTTTATATGCAATTGTTGGATTGAAATAATATGATGCAATATTTGAATTAACGGCTAGATAACTCCCGAGATAATTTCCGTAAAAAGGTGCAGTAGCTATTGTTTGTCCCCATAAGTTAGGCCATTGTGTTCCCAATCCATACGGATTATAAATTCCAAGTCCCACAACAATCTGATCATTAATCTGGTATGATCCATAAATATTAAAAGGAGTAAAAACTTGAGAATTAGTAGATGCAGAAACGGATTGCATGAATGTGCCTGATGCCGGCGAATAAGAGGTCGATGGTATAATAAAATTAATACCGCCGAGAACATTAATGCCGCTTTGGAATGCAAGGCCTGCTGGATTAAAATAAATTGCAGAAGGATCGGAAGCTGTTGCTACAAAAGCTCCGCCCATGCCGACAGCTCGTGCGTTTTGCTCGTTAAGCTGATACCCGCCAGCAAACATAATGCCGACAATCAACGCAGAAAGGACGATAATCCCGATTAACCGATTAGTAATGTTCCTCAAGGTGACCTCCTGAAGTTAAGTGAATTATTAAGATGCAATTTTCAGAATACTAATTCAGTATTATAGATGGTACAATAAGGGAAATGGCGAATCGGTAATTATGAAAAATTTGATAATAAAAAAAGCCTCCAAGTGGAGGCTTTGTAAGAACAGCTTTTTGAATTTAAACGGCCTGTACAATACTAACACGCTGTCTTGTCTTGCCGACGCGTTCAAACTTCACAACGCCTGTGGCAAGCGCAAAGAGAGTGTCATCACTGCCGATACCGACATTGATGCCGGGATGAAACTTTGTGCCGCGTTGACGCACGAGGATATTGCCGGCAAGCACAACCTGACCGCCGAAACGTTTAACCCCGAGGCGCTGGGCATTACTTTCGCGGCCATTTCTAGAACTTCCGCCGCCTTTTTTATGAGCCATATTACCTCTCCAATTTAAGCAAGATTTGTTATTTCAATTTCTGTGTACTGTTGTCGGTGCCCGTTGCGAACTCTGTAACCCTTCCGCTTCTTCTTTTTAAGCACTATAACCGTTTCATCTTTCACATGTCGCAGCACTTTCACTTCGACAAACGCTCCTTTAATAAACGGACTGCCAACAGTTGCTTTCTTATCATCACTCGTAAGGATCACTTTATCAAACTTTACCGTCGAGCCGACTTCCGACTGCATTTTCGGTACGAACACTTTGTCGGAAGGGGAAACCTTCACTTGTGTTCCGGCAATTTCTACTACTGCGTACATTATTGTCCTCAATTTGATTACAATCGTTTTTGAATTATATAATTTAATCAAAAAGTGTAAGAGAGTCAACGAATTTTGCAAGGAATGAAAAATTTCATTCGCTCGCTAATTTCTCTTCGAGAACTTGCCGGATTTGCCCCATAGGCATTTCCATTCCTGTCCAGAGCTGAAACGCCGCCGCTCCTTGATGGATAAACATTCCCAAACCGTCAATTGTTTTTGCGCCGACTGCTTGTGCGTCGCTTTGAAGGCGAGTAGTTAATGGACGATAAACAAGGTCGAAGATAATATGCTTAGATGATAACCAACGTTGGTTTGGAAGTGGAGAGTCAAGAACATGAGGGAACATTCCCACATCGGTCGCATTAACGATGAGCGTGGAGTCCTTGATTGCAGTTTCAAGCGTCGGGTCAGTACAATGGATAACATTAAATCGGATACTGCTCCTTCCAAGGTTTTTAATAAGCGCGTGAGCTTGTTCTGGAAACAGAGCTGAGAAAGTAATCGCCTTTGGTTTGATATTATTAATTAGTACGTACGTCACTGAACGAGCTACACCACCGGAGCCCATAATCGTACACATTTTACCCTCAATTTTTTCTCGATCGAGGCGAAGCGATCTTTCAACGCCGATAACATCTGTGTTATATCCAACAAGTTTATTATTGAAATTTACTACGGTGTTCACAGCGCCGACTATTTGTGCTTCCGGAACGACTTCATCGAGAAGAGGAATGATTGCTTCTTTATGCGGAATGGTCACGTTGAACCCGCCCCATTTTTGTTCTCTGAATCCTTCGATTGCTTGTTTCAAAGAAGCCGGTTCGATGTCAAGCATTTCGTACTGGCAATCCAACCCGAATAATTTGAATGCCGTATTATGCATTAGCGGAGAAAGAGAATGACCGATGGGATGACCGATAACTGCAAAATGTTTCATAATAGATACATGTCCTGAATTTGTGGAAACGTAGAGATCAGTTGTAATATTGAAGAGCGGTCAGTGTTTTCTAAAAAGATGTCCGAACACCTGATCGGTTAAGAGGCTGGGATATAATTGTTCGAAATCTTTTTTCATATCTGGAACCAAATTAAAAGCGATAAAGAACTCGTTAGATGCTTCTTCTTTGGAATTCATTGCCAATAGTACTTTTCCTCGACTAAAATACGCCGGTGCAAATTTTGGATCCAGTCTTACGCATTCTCCTAACGCCGAGAGCGCTCTGTCATAATATCCTTTTTCACCAAGAGTGTCTCCGAGATCAAACCAAATTTCCGGATCTTTCGGATCCAATGTGACAACTTTTCGATAACACTCAAGGCAATCATCAATTCGTCCAAGATTATACAGTGCATCTCCGCAAGCATACCAATATTCCGGATATTCAGAATTTATTTCAGCGGCTTTCTGATATTCAATCAAAGCTTGTGCTGTTTGCCCGAGCGCATCGTAGCAGCATCCTTTGCCAAAAAATGATTCATGGTGCTGATTGTTAATATTAATTGCAGCCGAATAGCATGCGATGGCTTCGGTGAAGTCATTTAATTCCTCATACGCATTACCGAGATTATGCAATGCCGCAACGTCCTTCGGTTCATACTGGAGAGTTGTTTTGAAACACCTAATAGCGTCCTGAAGCCGTCCAAGATTTGCATACCCATTGCCCATATTATACCATGCCGCAGGGAAATCCTCCTTTATTGCTAAAGCATATTCGTAGCTTTCAATGGCTTTAGTGAATTGCCCAATCCGATTCTGGACGATGCCTTTATTATACCACGCGTTATAATTATACGGATCATGATTAATATGTTCATTGTAACAACGGATGGATTCTTCTGGCTTATCAAGATAATCATAGCAATATCCAAGTTCATACCAAGCATCAATGTAATTTGCATCGATTTGAAGAATGTGATTGAAGATTGATTCTGCTTCCGTGTATCGTTCCAGTTTTTCCAGTGTCACACCTTTGTGGAACATAGCATCTTCATGGGATGGATCAAGTTCGAGCGCCTTGTCGAACGATTCCATCGATTCATTTATGCGATTCAAATTATCTAAGGTTATACCGCGATTTATGTATACCTCCGGATCGGTAGGATTCAGTCCGAGTGCTTTCTCAAAGCAGGCGAGTGCCTCATCGTACTTGAATAAATTATTGAGGATCATACCTTTCCTCTGCCAGGCATCTGCATTGAACGGCTCAAACGAGAGCAATCGTTCTGCATAAATTAAGGCATCATCAAACTTATCGTGTTCAAAATAAAATTGGATAATTTCTTCCAGTGCTTCTGGATTGTTAATATCTTTACCGCCATTACGAAGTAATTCACGGAATCGCCGAACATCGTCTTCCGAATGTTTGTTCGGTTTCGGACCTATGTTATTGTCATCAAAATGATCAAGATTAGACACTGCTTACTCCGTCATCAATAATTCACTAATCAATAAAAGAAATTAACGACTTGAAGTCAAGAAACGCACAGAGACACTTTTTAAATTTTTACAAATTAGCTCATTTATATTTGTATTTGATTTTGGCGGCGAGTTGGAGTATATTTAATGTTTATAAAAGCAGAATGATTGCTGAAAACCTCAAAAATCTGCGGAAACGCATTGAGCAAACCTGCCAAAAGTGTGGACGGAAGATTGATGGCGTACAGCTTGTTGCGGTTGCGAAAACGTTTTCGATAGAATTGATAAAAGAAGCAATCGACGCGGGTCAGATAGATTTTGGTGAAAGTTACGTTCAGGAATTGCAAGAAAAACACAAAGCTCTTACTGAACGAAGAGTACATTGGCATTTCATCGGTCATCTGCAATCGAACAAGGTGAAATATATATCCGAATATGTCAATCTCATTCACACAGTCGATGATCTGAATCTCGGCAAAGAAATCAGCAAGCGAGCTGAACGATGCAACCGCGTTCAAGATGTTCTGGTGGAAGTCCACACCACCGATGAAGCAACAAAGTTCGGTGTTCAGCCGGAACATACAATCGCCTTGATAAAAGAGTTATCGCAGTTGTCTCATCTTCGAGTATGCGGATTGATGACTATGGGACCGTTTTCGGATAACCCAAATGATTCTCGCCCTTCATTTCGATGTGCGGCTGAACTGAAAAAGCAGATTGAAGCCGAAGGGATTATGAATGTGCAGATGCATCACCTTTCGATGGGTATGACACATGATTTTGATGTAGCGATAGAAGAAGGAGCAACACTAATTCGTATTGGAACGGCAATATTTGGCAGACGCATTAAGAACTTGAATTGAAAGGAACGACGATGAAAATTACACCGTTAGAGATTAAGCATCAGCAGTTCAAGAAATCGATGCGCGGATACGATCCCGTAGAAGTAGAGACTTTTCTTGAAATGGTCTCGAATGAAATGGAAGATTTAATTCGCGAAAACAGGGAACAAAAAGATCAACTTCTTCAGCAGGAAACGCAGCTTGCTGATTATAAAAACATCGAAAAAACGCTTCAGCAAACTTTGATGCAAGCGCAGGAAACAAGCGGAAAATCCATTGAAAATTCCAAACGCGAGGCAGAGATTATCGTAAAAGAAGCAGAGGTCAAAGCGTCACAAATTGTGGAAAAAGCACGGCTTGATTTTGCTCATGTTAAAGAAGAGATCTCGCAGCTCAAAGCAAGGAAAGAAAGCATTTTAAGTCGGCTAAAAGTCTTGCTCTCATCAGAATTAAATTTGATGAAAGCACTTGAGATTGATGACGAGGAAGGAAAGAAAGACCCTTCTAGAGGAACAGGAAAGGATTTTTTGGAGCTTGAACAGATTCTGAAGAAGTTGTAATAGAGGGCTAAAAGATGATAGAATTGAGAAATCAAATTGGGCAAGCGTTAGAATTTATCCGTACCAAAACGGACATAAAACCGAAGATCGGCATTATACTTGGAACCGGTCTTGGTGGCTTGGTGAAAGAGATCAAAAAGGAAGTTGTTATCGATTACGCCAATATCCCGCATTTTCCTGTTTCAACTGTCGAATCACATCACGGCAAATTGATTTTCGGAACACTTGCTGGGAAAAAAATCGTGGCAATGCAGGGACGTTTTCACCTGTATGAAGGATATAATCTGAAGCAAGTCACTTTTCCAGTTCGTGTGATGAAATTTCTCGG
>JBEKLV010000024.1:0-23146 GCA_050008835.1 Bacteroidota bacterium
GGTTAAGTTAATGCATAAGCGCACTAAGCAAAAAGAGAGCCAGCAAGCGGAACCGGCAGAAATATCGTTGGAAGAGCGAATGGCTGTTATCTCACAGCATCTTTCCACTGCGGAAGAGTTCATTAACAAGAGGGATTACAAGCATGCACTAGAAGAAGTCGCCCGAGTGTATAAAATTGATCCTAAAAATTATTATGCTCAGGCGTATTCCGAACGGATTGACACATTAATGCAGGAAGAAAGTTCCGAAGGGGCAAAACTCTTTAAAACTATCTTACAGCCTATTAAACCAGAAATGACTCAAGCTCCGCCGCCTGAACGAGGTAGCGTGCTCATGTACCGTGAGCTTTTAAAAGATGTCTGGTTAGATGGAAAGGTGACGGACCAGGAGGCACAAGAGCTTGCAACCATGCGCGAACTTTTTGGCATTACACAAGAAGACCATGCAAAGATCGAGCGTGATATTAAAATTGAAGCGTATCTGGAAGCATTGCGCATTGCATGGCACGATAATACTATCGGTGAAACGGAGCAGAAAGCTCTGCAAATAATGCGTGACAAATACGGCATAACACCGGAAGAGCAGGTAACTGCAGAAAAAAAATACGATGAGATCAGACATTCATCGAAATCGCGCGGCACTATCCTTATCGTTGATTCTGATAGAGAGACACTTGTCTCACTTGGCAAAGTACTTAAACAGCGGGGTTATACAATCTTTATGGCTCAGAAGGTGGAAGATGCTTATCAAATTCTTGTCTCGCAAACTCCTAACATAATATTATCAGAACTCTTTTTTACTAATTCACAGATTGATGGTGTAGCATTTTTCAAAAAGTTGAAAGAACATTCGATATTAAAACATGCACCTTTTTTTTTCGTCAGTTCCTTAATTGACAAGAAAATTATTCAAGCAGGCTTACGTCTTGGTGTTGATCATTTTATTGCAAAACCGGTTGATGTTGACTTATTATTGGCAATAATTGAGGGGCAGTTGCGAGCGTAATTGTGACTCTGTAAATCTTCTTATCAGCACGGATGTAAAAAGACGCGAGAAGGAATAACGACAACAATATTGCTTTACAGTAAAGCGGGAAAAAGGGCAAAAAAGAAGGAATATCTTGTCTCAGAAAAATCTACTAACTGCTGCACAACCATACTGCTTTATCAATCAGAGACATCGTCTTGCCATGCTTGCAATAGCGAAGTATGTCTGATGTCAGAATAAAAACACACTTCCCATAGTTTGTCGGCTCCATCACATTCAGTTTCCTATTAGTAATGTATATTTAATTCGAAAAATCATTGATAATCGATCAAACTATGTTTAATAAAAATCAATCTTATATCGATCCAATTAAAGCACACACCAGCGAACACCTTCGAGCGGCAGATAAACTCGTCCGGCTGAAGCGGTACGATGAAGCCCTGCAAGAAATTGAGAGTGCCTATAAAATCGATCCCAAAAATGTATACACTCGTTCTTATCTTGAACGTACGCGTTATATAATCGATAAGGAGAATGAAAAACGGTCACAGGTATTCGGCGAAAATAATATGACCTGTGAACGCCGTATGGAAGCTATCTCGCAATTGTTCGCATCCGCAGAAAACTTCATTAAGGAAAAAAAATACCCAAAAGCATTGAATGAGCTGGCAAAAGTATATCGTATTGATCCAAAGAATTATAACGTACATGCATTTTCAGACCGGATCGTGACATTGATGCGGGCTGAAACTGCCGTTACAAAAACGCAGACTCCTCAATCTAT
This sequence comes from Bacteroidota bacterium, assembly GCA_050008835.1. GTDB lineage: Bacteria > Bacteroidota > Ignavibacteria > UBA10030 > UBA10030 > Fen-1298. Next base: position 1,773 of record JBEKLV010000024.1, read on the forward strand.
CAAATCAATGCCAGACATGGCTGTGTTAGAACAGCCGAGAACTATCGTCGACAACAATATACCAACAGAGCCTGCAATTATTCCGCAACCGCAATCAACACCAAACGACGAGCAGCAAGAAGAGTTCAGCCGGTTTGCATTGTACAGGGAGCTGCTTAAGGAATGCTGGGCAGACGGCGTTATTACTCCAGAAGAATCAGATATGCTTCATCGAATGCGCTCACAATATTCAATTTCTTTTGACACTCATTGCCAAATCGAAGCTGACATCAAGATTGATGCATATGTTGATGCATTACGCAATATCTGGCTGGACGACATTGTAAACGATAATGAGCAGGAAGTATTAGAAATCATGCGCAAGAAATTCGGAATCACACCGGAAGAACAAGCGGCGGCTTTGGAAAAGTTCAATGCCCTGCAAATAAAAAAGGAATCAAAAGCGTTAATTCTGATCGTAGACAATGATTACCATAATTTGGTTTACCTTGCGCGTGCTTTCATCAATCACTCCTATGATGTAAAAGTTGAACGACACCCAGATGATGCGCTTCGCTCCCTGAGTATGTATACGCCAGACCTCATTCTTAGTGAAGCGATTTTTCCAGCGTTGGAAACAGATGGTTTTGAATTCTTTCAGAAAATTCGTTCAGACAAACGATTGAGCCAGATACCATTTCTTATGATGACGTCCCCCGGCAACGCACGCATTGTGCGAGCAGGATTGCGCATGGGTGTAGACTATTTTATTCCCAAACCTTTACATATCGGTAACACGGTGGCTATCGTTGAAGGCAAACTCAAATCTGTGATGCAAACGACGGCACAGAAGCAAACAATACTTTGAGCGGAAAAACAAAAAATGCGTACCTCGTTTTAAAGATACGCATTCTTGAAAACCTCACAAGAAAAAGCTTTGTCACTCAGAACTAATAACCTCGCCAATCTCAGGCAAATGTATTAACTTGAGTTCCTTCTTTCCTTCTTTACTCACCATCGCGCGTTCAAAATAGAATTTGATTCCTTTGGCAGTTTGCAGGTACGGCGAATCCTGAAGATGATAGTGCAGTAATGGCTCTGTTGCATTTCCGGAACTGCCGCACTGTGCAAGCACTTGCCCGCGGGTTATCCTGTCTCCCACTTTTACACGAATGCTGCCTTGTTTCAAAAAGGCAAGAACTGAATATTCTTTGTTGGAATGCTGGATGATAATTGTGTTTCCAATTTGTGCATACGGATTATGCGTACCGGGAGAATTCTCAAAAATGCCATCAATAACTTCCACAATTGTTCCATTGGCTGGGGCGATAATTTCCTTTCCGTACCCAATATAATCTTCACGTGCTTTTCCATCATTCTTATAGCGAAGGCCAGATGCATCTGTTCCGGAAAAATCGTACGCATATTGCTGTTGCAATAAGTTCCGCTGTGTTGTGCCTTCACGAAATTCGCCGCCCCCTATAACAGTCCAAGTGCCCGTGAATGGTGGATACAATTCCGTTTGTTGTTTGTCAGGAATAACTGGAGCTGTGGTTTGCTTCATTAGATTAGATGATTGTACGGAACTCGGTGCAGTATTCTTCAAGATTTCTGAATAAGCTAAAGAGTCTGAACTAGATTTAGGTGTTGCCGGCTTGGTGGACGGTGAAATTGAAGTCTGGGCTGTTACCGTGCTTGGTTCCGTTGTGTTTTGTGGATTCGGTTGAGGTTCCGAAGCAATGTGGGTAGTGAAAAGAAACCCTTTTATTTTTCCTTGATCATCTATGTAAAGTGTCAAATCCTGAGTACCGCGTTCAGAATACATTACAAAAACAGCCTGGTCAGTTGCTTTCACCTGCGGCGGATCTACTTTGAGAACTTTTCCATATGTATCAAAATTGTTTTTAAAAAAATATGTTGTTTTAAAAAGAGGAATAGCAACCGACATCCCTTTGTCGTACAATCGAACGATTGCATCATAATCCTGGTTGTTCATCGCCTCAACCAACCGGTTGATAATTTTCGTAAATATATCGCTCCCTTGTTGCTGTGCAAACAATGGCTGCGCTATGCCAAAGAACAAAATAATAAATATCGTTCTCCTCATGATCGATCCTTTCACAAAATGCTACTTCGCTTGGTTTCCTTTCTCGGGAACCAGCGCACAACTATTCCGACCGAACCGATAAACATTAGACCTTTTTCTTATAAGAATCAATAAGTGAAAACTATAACCAGAAGAAACACAGGCCCTTTTATAATAACCTATATCGCTACTGCGAAATAATATGTGCAAATCAGATCAATGAAAAACATCTGTTGATAAAATAAAAACTGCACTGAGGTTACAGGAAAGTTAATACTTACTGATCTTTCCAATTCCACCAGAGAAGTAATTCGGGATTGTGCCGCTTGTGTGAAGCATAGTACACCGCGCATCGGAATACATACAACAAACAGCGATCGACCGGCTGTCCGACCAAAATGCAATGCTTCCGGTAAAGCACTTCTGGGTCTTTATTCTTCAATGCATGAACCGAACGAATACCGAGATTCCAAAGATCAAGTGAAATACTTTTGCCAACACCGGGAATAGTGCGTAGTTCCTGAATTACTTTTTCTTTGTATATATTATCATTTTTCGAGGCATTTGCTATTCCGAATCTATTTCCAACACATTTTTTCATTTTTGTGAATGGGAAGCAGTGCCTACGATGGATTCTTTGATGATGAACTTAATTGCTTGTGAATTTCCTGCAGCATTTTGAATGTCAGACAAAATGCAATCACTTCTAAAACCAGTACGATCCCAAACGATCCTTCATAAAGAATCTTCCAGATTAATGCTGGCGCTAGAACATTATATGAAGCAGATGCGGTGAATCGTGTATAAATGTTGCAGATCAACTCTGCCGGTAATACGCCAAGCAAAACAATCGCTCCCTGTCGTGCCGATTGTGTGGATAAAAAGAGAACCGCCACAAGAGGTACAAGACAGAAGATTAAAAGAACCGGTGTATAATCCGTCAATGCAAAAAGCAGGTCTATCTTTCCATGGGCATAATAATAAAGAACGAAGATTGCTGTATGTGCCGAGATTAAATACGTTATTTGCTTTGCCAGTATCCGGGTTTTTTCCGTTTGTACCATAGAATCTCCTTTCGAAAACTATATTGCATAATGCCAGTCAGTTCTGAAGAATTCTCCGAGCGCATATGAATCGCTTCAAGAGCGGCTCTTCATAATAGTCTGATGATGGATCAAAACTGCTAAACCGTACTCGTTTTGAACTGTGAATGAACAATCTGTTTTCCAAGTACAAAGCAACATGTGTAATACGTTCCCGTCGCTTCACTGTAGCTTTTCGGCCGAAGAACAGTAAGTCTCCCTTCTTCAAGCTCTGAAAATTCTCCCCCGGGTCAATGGGTGCCCCCTGTTGTGCTTGCTGTCTGGCGTCGCGATTTAATTCTACGCCATTCAAATGGTACACAGTTTTTACAAACCCAGAACAATCCATACCTTTCACCGACATGCCACCCCATAAATAGTGAATACCTAAAAATGATCTTGCGGTCTTTTCAAGATTTTCACTTGTCGGCTTACGGCTTTTATTCCATTCATCAATATCTTGAACAAGTGTATCCGGCACAAATCCATTTTTTCCATTCGCAAGTTCTACTGCTATCCAACCGCTTTTTTTACCTATGCTTTTCAAAATACATCCATCAACTATTTCGCATACAATTGCAGAAGATGTATCTGACCTCGCATATACTGTGCCAATAAACTTTATGACAATCACTTTAGAGGCGGCATTCCATGCATTTACACTGGCTTGATCGGACACAAACAAAGAAGCAGTATTGAGCCAGCCAAGATAATGATCTGAAGTTTGGATAAAAAAATATCCGCATTCTTTCTTCAGCAATTTGACAAGAGTCCCCATCAACGCTTGCGTAAGAAGCTCTTCCTTCTCTCCTGGTTTTCGACGAATATTAGCCACGCCACAAATTACAATTCCCGTTGTCGCATTTCCGAGGGCTAAATCAGGAAGCACATGGATACTGTCTATCACTTTTCCTTTTACAATTTTTCGCATTTCACGGATTATCGCACTCTTCGCGTTAAGATTATCAACTTCTCCGCGTACGACAATTCCTTTTTCGGTCTGTGTATAGGAAACGTCAAAGACTGCGAGTTGCAAATCTGGCGCATAGCGCTGTTGGACCGATTGAAGAACGTGTTTGATTTTATTGATCTGATTATTGCTATTAGTGCCGTTAATCTGCTGTTGATATGGAGTAACTTTTGCTCCACCTATAAATAGCAAGAAAAGAACAACAGTGAAATATCTTCTGAAAGAGAAATTCGTCAAGGTATTATCCTTGGGGAAGTAGAAAAAATTTTACAAGAAGAATATACAGGAAATCTTCGCCTCTATCAATCTATGTTAACCGGGGGATTTAGATTTTCGTCTGCAGCCAAGTGGCGGCATCAATCAAACTCTCTTCGCTGATCGTATGCTGAATAGGATACTCACGATATAAAACATCCGCTTTGGCATCCACTAAACGCTGATGCGTTTGCCTGCTCATTTCAACCGGAACAATTGGATCGTATGTTCCATGTGCAATGAAAAACGATATTTCATTCAGATCGTTCCACCGATAATTTAACCTATCAATTTGCGGCAGCAGACCGCTGTGTGCAACGACACCCTTGAATCGCTTAGGATTACAGAGCGATACGGTCAACGACATCATCGCACCCATGCTAAAACCAAATAAAAAGATGCGTCTTAAATCGACTAAATATTTCCGCTGAATATCATCCAAACATTGAATTAGTGCATTACACCCTTCAATAAGTTGATCTGTGTTCACTCCGCTTTGTTCATCAAGATCAAACCAGGTATATCCACCATGGGGAAATTTAAAAGGCGCTCGAATACTAACGACAAGCAAGCGGGGGTCGAATGACGATGTCAAATCGAGAAGATCGTTCTCATCTGTACCACGGCCGTGCAGAAGAATAAGTGTTGGATGAGGACCTACTTCATTACAGTTCAGTGGTGCAACTTTGTAGAAGAGTGACGACGCTTCCATAAGAATTTAATTAATCAGAAAAAGTGAATTCGATCGGAAAGAATAGGACATACTATGACTGTTCCGATGAACGGATCAGTTCGTCAATGCCGCTTGAGCGCAGAAGTATTAAAATGGAAGAATGTGAAACAATGAGATATTTTTCTGCTTCGTACTCCACTTCGATGGCAGCATCGCGAAGAAAAATTGCGTAATCGCCTTCTTCGGCTTGTAAGGGGATGTACTTAACGGGATCTTTTGGAGTCGTTGACCATGATTCCTGATCGATGAACTGCGGATTAGGAACTGCATATCCCGGACCAACGCGTACCACGTAACCGCTCTGAACCTTGTCTTTTTCCTTCACCCCGGGGGGCAAATATAATCCGTGAGCAGTTCGTTCATTTTCCTTATCCGGCGAAATAAGTACTTTATCACCAACAAGAATTATTTTTTTTCGAGATTTTAATTCCATTGTTTTATTGTATCTATATAGACAAAGAGAGCACAGATGAATAGTGTTTTTCATGCTGTGCTATCTTAATTTTTGTCGGGACGGCGGGATTTGAACCCGCGACCCCTTGCACCCCAAGCAAGTGCGCTAGCCGGGCTGCGCCACGTCCCGATGAAAAATTTCTCAATTTTCAAAGAAAACACATTTTCATTCTTTACAAAACTGTAGAAAAAATTGAGTTTTATTCTACAGCTCTACTCTACAGTAAAGTATGTTGAATGAACTAAGTACAAGATACAATATTTTTGCATTAGAGGTCAACCCCTAAACAATAATAATATTTGAATTACAATCTCTTTTTGTTTCTTTCCTGACACAAATTCAAATCACAGCTTTCCATTATTTTCATTTTTTGATGGTTGAGTAACCTTTCCAACCGTCTCCTCACGCGCTTTTCCTCTCTCAAATTTGACTCCCATGGTGGCATCCTGTTATCCTGTACCAGATTATTTAATGAAGGTGCTACGATGAAAACATACAAATATAATCAGTTTGAATTGATTGCCAGAAGAGTCGGTGAAACGATTGAAACAGAAAAAGAAATTAATTCGCCTGAATCAGCAGTTGAGGTTCTCCGTCCGAAGTTTGAAGGACTGACACAAGAAGCACTATATGTAATGTGTCTGAATAGTAAAAATAAGATTATCGGTATCACACTTGTTTCTTTAGGCATACTCAACTCTTCATTAGTTCATCCACGTGAAGTGTTCAAACCAGCAATACTAATGTCTGCCGCTTCTATTATCGTTGCCCATAATCATCCAAGTGGAAATCCTGAACCAAGTCAAGAAGACATTCAAATTACCAAGCAACTCGTAGAAGCCGGAAAGATTATCGGAATTCCATTATTTGACCATTTGATTGTAACAGAATCTAATCACACAAGTTTCGCAGACAAATCATTCTTATAAAAGGATAATACAATGAACGACTCAGATTTTCTTAAACCCGCACAACTTATCTGGGAAGCTTCTGATTATGAAGAAAGATTGAAACTGCTGTCCTTCAAATATTTTCAACAAGACTTTATCGAAGTTTCAATCCGTAAGAACTGGTCAGAACTTGATAAAACAAGCAGAATACTAATCGCAAAAATAATCATCCACAAAATCTCTCAATAACACTTCAAGAAAGGTTACTACAATGAACACCACTAAAATGACTCTTATCTCAAAAACAGAAATGTATAAACGAGTTAGAATTAATCCAGATAAGTTGATTAAGGTATTACTCGCCCTTGGTAACAAATACTGCCACTCAGTCTCGAAAGACAAGTGGTCACCAAAGAATCCTACTCGTGGTTACTGTTATAAACTAACCGAAGTCGTTGCATTTCGTTTGAGAAAAATGAGAATAGCACACCACGTGTATCAGATTAAGACTAAAAGTTCAAATCATTGGTTCATTGTCTTAGACAATGACTCAATAATAATTGATTTAATGGTTCAGGCAAAGGGAACACAATACGAAAAAGGTGTTCGTAGGAATTTCTTTCCGTGCAATACAAAAACAAATATGTCACTTGGCGCAGAAGCAATCGCACGTGGACTTGGCATACTATAAATCACTTCTATTGAATGAAAGGACTCTAAAAATGAACAAGTGTAGAGAGTGTAGAAAAGGTCAACTCAAAATATTAGGCACAGGATTCTACGGTGACACTATTGAAGTTGAATGCCAAAATCCTGACTGTGGTGAAGTTTATGAGGTTGAACCAGATGGTCTGGGCATGGCTGGTGAAGAATTCGTTTTTGCCAAGTTGCAAGATTTTGACAACCAGAAGGAAGACTGAAATGATTACTTTAGATGAAAATACTTATACGAGTGAACATTTAGCCCGCATTAATGATACTATACGAATGAATCTCTGTAAACTGAGATGTAATGTTCGAGTTGAAGGAATTTGCGGTCAGTTGGTCTTCACTCGAAATGCCATAGACATTCTTGGAGATAATATTGAAGTATTACTTTCAGCCGTTGCCACTTTCAATCAGTTTAATGAAGCGAACAATCCTTACGGCGAAAACGACTTCGGAAAGATTGAGCTGTTTGGTCAGAAGTGGTTTTGGAAGTTTGATTACTATGACAAGAAACTACAATACTTTGGACATCACACTCATGTTCTAACTGTGATGCTTGCTGAAGATTACTAGAAAGGAAACTCTATGAAAACGTATAAAGTTTATATGCAAACTGAAACTGGTAAGCTTATATCAGTTGTTGTGAGTGGTTGGAACCGTTGTGACGCTTCAATAAACGCTAAGAAGATGTATCCATCGTATTCATTGACAGGACGAGTGGAAGAGTTATAATTGAAATATTTAGGTAGTCGTGGCTCTGGAAGTTTGATTACTTTGAGAAAAGAACACGTTCATTCGGTCATGATGTTCACTTACACACAATTATGAAAACGTTTGATTACTAAGAATATTGGAATTATTATAATTCTCGCTCTTTGACAATAGCATTCCATTTGTTTAAGTTTAAATAACCTTTGCCAGAGAGGTTCTAATTTGAAAACAATCCTAAATCTCTTACTGCTTTTATTAGTCTATTCTGCCTATAGCCAAACACCAGACACCATCACTCTGTATCATAAATACTATTCCACAACATTCAGCATATCAAAGCATTATCCAGTAGTTGTAAAATACTGGCTTACGAAAGATATGCTTTCTTGCCAAGAGCGTGTTCAAAGAACAAATAAGTTCAAAGCCGACCCATTACTTCCAAAAGAAACAAGTTTAGATGCCGACTACAAGGGTTCCGGTTATGATAAAGGTCATAATATGGATGCTTATGATAATAGTTGTGATGTGCAAGGAATGGATGAATCGTTCTACTATTCTAACATGACTCCACAAACTCCAAGATTAAACAGAGGACAGTGGAAAGCTCTTGAAGAGTATACAAGAAATATAGCGTTGCAATTTGATAGTGTTCTGGTATGGTGTGGTTCTGTATCTATCTCAGATGAACATATTGGCAAAATATCTGTGCCGGATTACTGCTGGAAAATAATCTTCGTAAAGAAAACTGGCAATATTGAAGCGTATTCTTTCTTGAATGATAAAGAATTATCCATATCGTTTGATAAGTGCAAGGTATCTCTGGACTCTGTTTCTCATTTATCTGGATTTGTATACCATCAAAATTAATTGAGGAGTATGTCATGAAATTAGCTATTCGGCGTATCTCCATTCTTTTTGTTATGCTCTTAGTTGTAACCGTGTCTGCATTATCACAGCAGTGTCAAGCAACGACTAAAAAAGGTACTCAATGTAAAAGGAAAGCAATAGCTGGTTCTATATATTGCTCACAACATACACAGATGTATGGCACTGGTTCCACTCAATCAGCTACACAGGCTAAAACAGAACCATCTAAAAATATTACCACAACAACAAAATCAAAACAAACTGTGCAATCGTCAAAGTCTGATTCTGAATATCGGCAATGTCAGGCTATAACGAAAAAAGGAACAAGATGTACAAGAAAAGCTGTGTCTGGTTCAAAGTATTGCTGGCAGCATAAAAATTACGGGGACAAAAATGATAAATAGGATATTGTGTCTTAAAGGAAGAACAAGAAGAAGCATGGGAAACTTTGCAGTTTTACTTTCCTACAAAACAATATTAATGAACAAGTTATGATGTAAAAGAGTAAATACGATGATTATTCATATGTTTCAATGCCTAGCCAGCAACAAACAAGAGTTAGACTGAGAGGCTCAGTCTAATTATATTTAGGCGGGCTACTATTATAAATAGAAATAAGGATTCTAATGTTCAAGAATACTAACATCAAACAGATTTTCGTTCTTCTCTTCTTCGGCTCACTTTCTGTAATAATATTATATGGGTTGCTCACCCATCCAGAAAATTTAAATATGAATGGCAACATTGTTGCTATTGTGCTTTTTTTATACTTCTCGATACGTCTTCTATTTATTACTGGCAATATGAAGGATGATAAGGTTATCTTTAAAACACATGTTCAACCATTAATCGAAGAAAGGATATGCCCCTTTTGCAAGTCCAATCATTTCGTAAATGAAACCACAAAAGTGGGTTATCGGAAACCGCATCTTTATATAGCATATAAAATATTTTGGATTGAATGGCGTAGAACAGTTGATGAATTAAGTGTTTGGTTGCCAATTTGCGAGGAATGCAGGAGACGATATTTTATGTTTTTCAAAATTAAACTTTTTAAAAGATTTGGACTTGACCCAAGTTATCGTGTTTTAAAAATCAAACAAGGTTGCTTCCGAGGTATTCGATATCCTCTCGAGGAATGGAATTTTAAAGAATCGAATCAATAAATTTTTATAGCCCGATTTAGCAGGCAAGCTACTCAAAATTGCAGATAGGAATGCATAATGTTTAAGCGTATTAATTTAAAACAATTCATTGTGCTCGTGTTATGCGCATTGCTAATATATTTAATGATTGAAAGTATATCCTATCTAAATATATTGTCTACAAAAACAACAAGCTTATCAACACTATTAATCCAAGTAACTATAATATTTATGGCGATGATTAGTTTCTTTGTTTATTTGCTACTGCGATTATATTGGATTACAGCAGTTCCAGAAAACGATAATGTATTGATAAAAGGAAAAGCGCAATCTTCAATTATAAAAGGAGTATGTCCATTCTGCCTTGAAAACCATTATTCCGATGAAACATTAAAAGTTGGTTACAGAAAACCTAAAATTGATTATTTCCGAGTTAATTTAGGGCGGATTGAATGGAAAAGTTCAATGAATGAATTGAATGCATCGCTTCCGATATGTGAAAAGTGTAAAAAGAAATATTTATTTCTCTGTAACTTTAAATTATTCGCGAGAATTGGACTTGATAGAAGTTATCTTGTCCTTCAAAGGAAGATTGGATATTACAGAGGCAAACAATATCCTCTCGAAACATGGAATATCAATAAAATTGAAAATATTTAAAGTAACCCATCTAACCATTTTAATAAGGAAAGAGTCAAGTAAATAATATTCTTCCAATGCGTCCCGATATATCGTAATGCGAGTGTTCAATGAAATTAGTTCGTTTAGTTCAATATGAAAGTTATCAATGCGACAGATTAACTACTATATATTTAGCGGTGTAATAACGGAGAAAGCATGAAAACATTTATTCTACTTTTAATAGAGATAGGTTCATTATTATTTCTGGCCTCCTTTAGTTATGCTCAATCATATGAATATAAATTTGCTGAAGCATATATCAAAGGTCTTGGTTATCGGCGTGAATTAGAAATTAGAGCAGAAACCGACCTTACAGACGCTGGCAAAGAATATTCTATGATAAATATGGCTACAATGCGTAATGCAAATCGTGGAATAATTAAGTTAAGAGAAGCAATAAATATTCTTATTCCATACAGTTCATCTGATAACGAAAATATAAAAACTGCCACAAATACTATTATAGAATCATATCGAAGTCTTATTGATAATTACAACCTGTCTCTTAATAACTTGGAAGAACTTACTAACGCATTAAACAGCAACGACCAGAATATTGAAATGGGTAAATATTCAAGACAGGCAAGTGAGATAACTGCAAAAGTTGAATACATTTCTGAAACTTTATTCAAAGCAAATACATTTGTCGCATATTGTTTAATAGACACAATACCTGATAAGAATAATCACCTTAGCTATTTAATAGTTACTTCTAATGAAAGACAAAATTTAGTAAAAGAATTAGAATCGTTTTTTGGCAAATCACTTCAATCAAAACAAGAAAATACAAAATATACGGTTGCTAGTGCAATCATATTAAAACGACTATTAACTGATGAGCATAAGAGCAAAGACGAAAGAATTAAATACGATAAATGAAATCTTTATATCAACTTAAATAGAGGTCAGGAGATTTTAACGTAGGAAGGAAATAGCACATGAGATTTAGTATGCAAACAATCTGGTTTATAGTATTCTTGGTCATTCTGCCGCTGGAAATATCTTCCGCTCAATTCCCGGAATCTGTAGTCTGTCAATTTGAAAGAATAGCAACCGCAGAATTAGATTCGAGCGGCAACATTATAACCGGTAGTGAAACAAGCTCAGGTGAGTTGGTCATCTCAAATCTCAATTCGGACTCACCTCTTGGTTCAGGTGATATTGGCACGGTAAAATTGCAAGTCCTCCGAAAATCCAAGACCACTATTTGGCTTGCCGAGATGAATGCCAATGAAGTTGCATCTCTTACTACTCTGTTTTTCAAAACCGGCATTGTCATGTACACGAAGCACGAAACACTCCATACGCTTTTGGATGGGGACAAGCCATTCGGGTTTGTAGAGATTGGTAGGTTTAGAATTATAAAATAGGTTTTTGTTAATTGAATATTCTAACGCGTTTATTCTAACAAACGCTCAAGTTTACCGAATGAGCGTAGTTACGTTAAGCGTGGGGCGTAAAAATATTGTGAAACTTGAAATCATATTTCATAGAACTATTGGATTTGGAAGGTATCGTTGCTGCAGCTTAGTTGCCATAGTTAGGAAACACCTAATATAAAAGGGAGTGCAGAAATGAAAAATATTGTTGATTCATACATACGACGCACAAGTAGAAATATGTTGATTATTTATTTTATCGTGACTTCTTTAATCGGCATTATATTTGTGGCTTTATATTTTAGTAATCAAGTGATATTCTGGATACTAACTCCACTACTCTTGTTTTTACTATGGAAGCTTTTTAATTCCATTTATTGGTTAATTCAACCATCTTCCCACCCAGCCTATAAATCTCTTGAGAGATATGGAATTCCATTTGAGGTTGCAGGTCAAATTGAAAACGAATATCGTAATAAGAATAGTTTAGTTAGATTTCCAGGTAGCATTATGACCGAAAATTGGTTTTTTGTTATTAATATATTTGATTTCGACCTAATTCATTTGGACGATATGTTATGGATTTATAAAGAAGTTACCAAACACTCTGTCAATGCCATTCCATCAGGTACTACGTATAGACTTGCCATAGTCACTCGCTCTAGCAAAAAAATAGTAATTGATTCATCAAAAAATAATGTAAACAATATATTGCAAGCATTGTGCGAAAGACTTCCATGGATACAAGCAGGTTATTCTGACGAATTGAAGGAATCGTTCAAGAATGAACCGGCGCTGTTAATTGCTCAAATTGATTCAAGACGAAAAGAAATGCTTCGACAATTTAACAATTCAATAAAACGATAGAGAATAGATTGCCATATTTAAAGGTATGCCCTAACAATGCGCTCAAGCTAACCTAATGAACTTGGGAACGTTAGGCATGGCTTGCATAGATTTTTTGCAGATATAAAAGTGAAGTGAGTGAACTTGGTTCGTGTAGTGTAATATGATAATTCACGTTGTTGCACTTTAACAAATATCCGTTGGTACGAGTGTATAAGGAGTATAGTCATGAAATATATAATACCAACATTAATCATTTTATTATTCTCTGGATGCGACAAAAATAACGATTATGAACTTTTCAAATCTGATGGAGGAAAGATTTATCGCATTGATAAAGTAACCGGAGATGTTGCTGTAATTGAAGGAAATCATCTCATTGCTCTTAAAGAACAGTCTGACATTCCCATATCAAGATTAAAACATTGGCCTAATTATTATATCCCTTCTCTTGATAGTATTTATTTTACGCTTAATACTACTTGGCGCGATGGCCGAATGCATTATATACTTTCAACTTCAGCATACAAAGGTAGATTAAAATCTGTTTTTGAGAATTTGACTCTTTATTCCTCATATCATTTAACTTTTGCACTCTTAGATTCAGGTGATTTTAACTTGCTCGAAGTACCAATATCTCTTTCAAGTATGACCCGAATTGTTAGTGAAAACGGTGAGCCTATTTATGTGACCATAAATAATTCTATTGAATGCCCCATTGAGACATATTTGGCACTTAAAAATTGGTCTTGTACTTGGAATTTCTAATATTTCCGTTATAATTATTTATGCGTTTTTATCTGACAAATATTATTTACTTGGTTTGCTAATGAAGAATAATATACAATACCTACAGAAAGTTAAAAATGAATTACAAGTATCGCACTCCCTTAGCCTCCTAAAGTTGCGATACTCTGTAACACCCCACCGAAGCTCTGGCGTCTGGTAGTGCGCCAGAGAATCACTATTTAAACGGAATAATTTAATTGCCATTTTTATTTCTGATGCCCATAAACTAATAAGTGAGGGATATTTCGGATGAATAACGAGAAAGCTACTAATCTAAGTTCCAACGTTCTCTATCATTTCACTAATAGCATTGATAATATTATTAATATTTTAGAAAATAATTTTATTCCACGTTATTGTCCTGAACTTGTAATAGATTTTCCAACTGAATATTCAGATGCACTACCATTAATTTTGCCACAACAAATTTATCCAATGGTGTCTTTTTGCGATATACCACTTGCATTAATTAGAGGACATCTTAAGCATTATGGTAATTATGGAATCGGTTTAACCAAAGAATGGGGAATAAGAAATTATATTTCACCTGTTCTATATTACCATTATAAATCTGTATTAAGATTCACTTCTTATCAAATTGAATTGTTGACTGATTTTGTACGAAAAGACATGAAAGACCTTCAATCCCATTCTATCTCTGGTATTAGATTATTTATGAAACCATATAGAACATATGAGTGTAGAAAACTTTCCCCAAAAGACCTTAAAGACGCTGAAGACCTAAAAGAATTATTTATTGTAGATGGAAATGGAAAAATTATTCGTAGATATGAAAATAAAGATGAAAATGAATTAAGTAACAATCATTCAATATGGAGATTAAAAAAAATATTGTTCTATGATGAGCGAGAATGGAGATATATCGGCGCATTACCTAACAAAAGTGAAAAAGATAGTTTTGCTACATATCAAGATTATATAAGTAATTATGAAAAATTGCCAAAACCGGATACATTAAAATTTATACCTGATGATATAAAATTTCTAATTGTAAATAAAGAATGCGAAATACGATTACTAAGAAATGCTATTACTCAATTAAGACCGTATAAAAATTCAGAATCAGATAAAGATAAAATGATAAATCTTCCGATTCTTTCTTCGGAAAGTATATGTGAAAATATTTCTATCTGAATATGTATTACAAAACTACTTGTATAGTCGTTCCACCTAAAAAGCGAAAGTGATTATACCTCACAAAGTTCTGGCGCTTAAATTCGCTCGTTAACAAATGAAGCGGTTATTCCTATACCTAAAAAGCCAATTGACAAAGAATGGAACAATCCTTATTATATTCTAACGCCGTCTCCCCGACGGCGTATAGTTAGCCTCCCTATAGCTCTGACGTCTGGTAGTGCGTCAGGGCTATTTATTATTTTTTGTCTATATGAAACCAGAATTGTTTTCCATTATCTATAAAACAAGGCATGCACGGTGCAATAGACCTCTTGCATTATCTGACTACCGGATTAAAAACAATAAAGATTTAAAGAAGATACAGAAAGAATCAAAACCGCTTAGTTTGTTTTGTTCTAACTGTATGGAAGATGTTGAACCAACTTTAGTGGATGTGTTTTTAACAGAAGGACTTTCAGTAAGACCATTTGTAGAGAATCTACCTATTGAAATGTTTAATGAAACAAAACTGTAATTAGATGAGTCTATAGTATATACTGAATTCGTTAATTACTTGGGCTTATTTATTCAATTTCAAGGTTTCTAGTCCAAGAGATTTTGTAAATTATGCCGATAATAAATACAGAAGCAGATAGTTGACATTTTTACAAGATATTTTATTAACTTAGATAAGCCATGCATCTCCATTCTGAAATTGATTTCCCATTTGATTGGTCTAAAGGCATTGCCATGCTGCGTTATCTTTTAAAAAATGTAGGTGGCTCCTGCAACTATATGGCCATTTTAAAACTTGCTTTTTTCGCAGATAGATACCATATAAGAAATCACGCTCGGCCTATTTCAATGGACGACTATTTTGCTTTTCCATTTGGTCCAAGTGGTAGTTCATTGATGGACATAATGCGTATGCCAGAAGCTGTGTCCATCAGTGACACAGGAATTAAATCGGGAAGAAATTATACCGTTCAATTGGACAACACTAAAATCAATCGTTCTCTGTTTTCAAATACAGATATTGAAGCAATGGATTTTTCTTTGGAGCACTTTGCTCCATTTATTCGTAAAGGTGATTTTGTTCTATCAGAAATAAGCCACGCATACCCAGAGTGGAATCAGTACAAAGAACTCTTTGCGAGTAAGAGAACAAGACGAGAACGAATTGCGTATGAAGATTTCCTAAAGAATGTCGATGAATCACATCCATTACTTCTTAAACATAAATTTACAAATCCATATACTCCACTATCAGAAGATGAGCAATCCGAAATCATTGAAGAAATGATTGAGTATTCATCTCAGTTGGTATGAGCTTAAATGTTGGGGACGTTTTTTCATTACGCAATTTTGGCTTTTCCGGAACAGACCCACATTATCACATAGTTCTCTTTAAAACGCCGACCAATCAAATCATTACTTGTTACACGACTTCTAATCAAGCCTCAACATATAAATCCTGCCGTAGAGATGAAGAAGATTTGGAATCTCATTGCGAACCAATGACCTATGTAGTTGTTGAACCTGACGATTGTCCAGAAGTTATTACCAATACTTCATATATTAGCGCCAATAAAATTCAAATGAAATCAGAAGAAGACTATGAAAAAGGCGTTGAATTTGAATTGATTGCAGGTTGTAAAATGAATCCTCGCATCATAAAACAAGTTTTAGAGGGGATACCTTACAGCGGTACAGTTCCTGAAATAATAAAGCGTACTATTAAATAGTGTTTACCGCCACTGATTGGCCTTTACCGGAATTGTCTAAAGAAAAACGGATTACTCTTTCTTCCTTGCCTTCAACGCTTTAATCTGATTTTGCAAACTTCTATTTTTTCCCTGTTCGATGGAAATCCTATCCTTCAGGTGCTGTATCTGGTTGTCCTTCGTTTCAATTTCTGTCTCTGAATTCATTTCCTCTTCAATTTTTCTCTGAGCAATCGGATTATATTTCTGAATTCCATTCATTAGAAATTTGTTGATTTTATCTACGTGCTTAAATGACTGTCCGCTTTGAAGCACTCTAAAACAGCTTTTACTTTTGTAGCTGAAAACATCGTATAGCATCATTCCTTTACTGTAAAAAAATATAAGTGAATGGACGATTGTAGACGGTGACACTTCTATTACTATGACAGACATTTTTCGATTCTGTGTATATGATACTCCAAAATTGACTTGTCTGGCATCTGAGAATCCACTGCCCAAAAGTTTCAATACTGAATCAAGGACATCTTTATTCGTTGTAAAATAATTCATAGCATTCTCCTTATTTACTATAAATATCAGACAAGCTTTTTTCTCAAGGCAAAAACCGGGCTCGGTATGAAAATGACCGTGGTCAACTTATTTTATTCATCTTACTTTTTCGCTTTACAGAGAAATTAGCCCACCACCCCCTCTTTCAGAATCACTCAAATCAAGTGTATACTGGCAGAGCTGTAACCGAACTTTTGACAAATTTGTCAAAGGTTGTAGCTGTCTTTTCAAGACATGTTACTCCTCTCCGTCTTAGTATTCATTAATACTGAATCGAAATAGGTGGCCGAAGTATGACTCAATTGACCATCTAAAACTACTCAGAGCGTGGTTCTAAGCGACTTTATTGTCGGTAACTGTGGAATCCAGATGGTCACCCCCAAAAACACGTTTCCAAGAAGGTTAAGTCAAATAGTCGGTTCTTACTTGTCTACACTACAAGTGATAACCGTGGTTTTTAGACGGAATTTCATGGTGCTGTAGAGTAATGCTGTAGAGTAAGCCTGCAATAAATACATTCTACTTAGACAAACTACTCATTGATAATTAGAATTGTGTTAAACATACAATGAATCCACAAATTTTATACAACTTGGATGGTATCTATCCTCGAAGCAGTCCGTGAATAATAAGGAGTATTTGAATTTGACATGGTCGTTATGAGCATTATTCCTTTAAAATAATATCTGCGACACACACGATTTCTATCCAAACACGACACTTCGTGCGAAACTGAACATTCATCATTATCTTTCGGCTGCACATCCACTATCGTGGTCGGCTGTGCCTATAGACATAGATATCCCCATCAGCGAATACAAACCCGCAGGGCAAAATACGCTTTTTGTATTTTGCGCAAGGTGTATAGAAAAGTTTTTCTTTGTTCAGCTGTAACTTCGTTCCGAACTGGAAAGCGTTCGGGTTTCTTTTAATTGTTTGATTCAAACTATTCACAGCCGACCACGAAGTGACGTCTGCGCTTTTTGCAGACGCAATGTGCTCACTTGCAAAAGTGAACGTGGAAAACCATTAGAGTATTTCTACTCTCAGATATTCTATATGATTGTGTGTATCCGTAGTTCACAATTCGGTTTCAATTTCGTTTGAGTCTGTCTGACTAGATTAGTCCGTAATTGAAAATCAGCGAGTCCTTGATATTGTTTGTTTTAACTAATAACTGGCTGATGTGTTGTTCTGTTCAATTCATAGATGAAAGGATTTAATGTTCAATGTTCACTGGAAAATAAAAAAAACTCAAAATCTTTTATTTTCTTGACGGAAAACGGCTGATTTTGAGTTTATCTTTTTTCGTGTATTACTACACTCAATTTCTTATACCGTAGTCCGTCAGTCTGTGTATAAGTATATTTCAAAAGCGGATTAATACAATTTATTTTCAACTATTTTCGTCCATCCCCGCCATCTACCGCAAACCGACTTACGACCTTACTATCATTACAGGTAATACAGGTCATAAAATCGTATCAATTAACGTTTTTCTGCTTCCTTACTCAAAATAATCCACTTTATTTTATAAACGTGCTAAAAGTGCCGTCTTTATTGGCATTTAGCAATCGGTAATCTTTACAATCGGATAGCATTTTTACCGTTTGGCTCCTCACGGATATATTTATGTCTATACAGTCAATAGGACTGTCAAAAACAATCACAATACACAGAAAGAAACGACTATGAAAAAACCAAGTGAAATAAACGATGAAATGTTAGATGTCTATAATTTTACTAAAAATTATGATATAAATGAATTAAGACACTTTTTACACAGTGATAGTTATGAGTGTATCACAGATACACTCTTTTCGTATTGTTGTCCAGAAGAAAAATTGTCTAGAGATGAATTATTAGTAAGTGTAATTGTAGCAAATAATATAGTATTGAAAATTAGAAATATTATAGACCAAGAAGATACGATTGCACGTGAATTTATCCAACAAATGAAGAAAGAGAGTTAATACTATGAACGAAAATACAATCACAACATCTTCCGATGTTTTCATATGTTGTTCCAATGAACCTTCTGATGTTGAACAATATCTTGTATCATTAGAACGATATAAACGATATAAGAAAGAACTGAGAAAAAAGAAACGTGAAGAGCGAGCTGCGTTTTATAAGAAAATCGGCTTCACTGACAATACGTATTTAGTTAAAAAACGTAGGTCAAAATAGAACAATCAGAGAACCGAAATTCACAGTTTCGGTTCTCATAATTATTCCAACATTAATGAAGAAATGGAGTTAATAATATGTTAAAGAAAATACGAAATTTAGAACCAACTGTGTTCTATGAATATAGATATAAACTAAAAACAATTAAAGAAGATAAAATAATTGGAGAGATTATAATAATACCACACAACGATAAATGGCTTATGTTAATCATATCAGATGACCTTACTATTATAGAACATAAATACCACATAGAATATGTCAACAATTTCAATGAAGCATTTAATAAAATATATTATCTGAGTCATAAGTATAATGTTCCAATCTATTCTTGTAGTTAATAAATAAACAATAGAGAACCGAAATTCACAGTTTCGGTTCTCATGTTTTATAAAAGTAAGATGACATATCATTGAATTGATGAGGTTATTTTGTTACAATATATTATGCCAAGGTTATGTTCAGATGACAGATACAAAATCCTACCAACAAACACTATTCAGACCGAATTACATTCTATTATTGATGTTAAAAATCATACTGATAGAATAGAATCCAATCTTAATTTAAAGCATCTGCAGGTAGCTGTATACTTGTTTCCAAATTACTATCTATTTAAAAAGAGGAAAGTACATATAAGAATATATGTAAAAAGGAATATATCATATTACCCAGTATATAATGGTGATGTGAAAGATGAAAAGTATATCCTTCTAAATCCCAGACGAAACAATTGGTTTTTATTATTTATACGGAATGTTTCACCCACAATTTTCTCCAAAAAAAGCATTTCGGACTTTTTACCTTCATTTATTTCAGATACAGACCCCGCGTTCCTGTAAGTCTTTATTTTTCAACACAAACATCATACTTGACTACTCCCGAGTTCTAATGTTTATTGGTTTATGAACATTAAGAATGACATAGTTTTCATACTGAATAATACTACATAGTATTCATTCTCAATCCGTCCGCTTTATCACTGAATTGTAAATAAAAAGTGCATTTGCACACATCCAAAAGCTACGCTCATTTTATAAGATTCGTAACAATCAGTGCATCACCTGTTCTTTGACATATAGTAAGTGAATACACGATAACAGAGTGTAGTGACGTCCCGTAAGACGAGAACAAAATCTAGTAAGTGTATTGAAATCTGTAAGCACTGAATATAGACGTGATGCGATAAAATGATATCAAGAAATAAATAACGATATCCAAAACACACTAATTGAAAGAATACTGAAAATGAATAATCATACTAACATTAAAGATGAATTAATTTCCAACTG
This sequence comes from Bacteroidota bacterium, assembly GCA_050008835.1. Taxonomy (GTDB): domain Bacteria; phylum Bacteroidota; class Ignavibacteria; order UBA10030; family UBA10030; genus Fen-1298. Next base: position 22,243 of record JBEKLV010000024.1, read on the forward strand.
TCAATCATTGTATCCATTCATTGTCATGATAATTGATAAATATAAATCAGAAGATTTGATAACAAGGGGCGATACAGGTTTGATAGCATTAGAAATTGTGAATTTTGTTGCTGATACAAAACCTACCATCAAACTAGATAAATTGGATTCTGTTAGTACTACCTTGCTTTACCTGTGCACAATGTTGCTTGCAGATAAGTTCCAATTATACCCTGTAAGAAAAGAAACAGAAAATGAAATAAAATATGATAAAATCATAACTGAAATAATAAGTATGATAAGCGAGATTTACGGTATCCCAGTTGACACACTTCACAACTGTATGTTTAGTGAAGTTGCTGAAATTCTTAATTGAAACTTGATTCATAAAATAACTAACAATATCAAAAACATAATAGAAAGGTTACAAACATGATAAATCCACATGTCAAAGTACGTAGATTCATTCTTAAACCATCATATACCTGGAAAGGTGACAAACGGTCAGCAACGGTATTAATCACACAACAAGCAGGAACCATTTTCTTTGTGTCAACAGTAGTCTGCATTGATGAAAAGGGCGTGCTTAGCATTTTTACCTATGCTGGAAAGACTTTTGATGGAGTCTTGAAAAGTGCCATCTCTACAATGAAACATAGATGGTTTACAACTGACGAATTCGGTTTTAATTCATCTAAAACCATTGATGCAACAGAGTTGCAACGATAAATAACAATCACATTCAGTATCCACTCGGTGAAAACCTGGGTGGGTACTGATAATATCTAAGAAAGGATAATAATATGACACAAGAAGAAAGAAACAATTTGCAGGTTGGAGATTATATCATGTATAAAGATGATATAATAACCGTTGAACAAGTCATTCATATTAAAGATGAGACAGAAATAGATACGCAAGTGAA
>JBEKLV010000240.1:0-4976 GCA_050008835.1 Bacteroidota bacterium
TTCGATTCTTGCTCAGGCACAGCGCATTATGCCGGATTTAGGAATTCCAAGGCATAAAATCGTTTTCGTTTCCGGCATCGGCTGCTCCAGCCGGTTCCCATACTATATGAATACCTACGGATTTCATAGTATTCATGGACGTGCCACATCAATCGCGTCAGGTGTAAAACTTGCTCGTCCAGATCTTTCCGTCTGGGTTGTTACCGGAGATGGCGATGGCATGAGTATTGGCGGTAATCATCTGATCCATTTACTTCGCCGCAACATTGATGTCAATGTTCTCTTGTTCAACAATCAAATTTACGGGTTGACGAAAGGGCAGTATTCGCCAACTTCGGAAAAGGGAAAAATTACTAAATCTACTCCGTTAGGCTCACTGGATTACCCGTTTAATCCAATATCACTTGCACTTGGCGCTAGTGCAACTTTCGCTGCACGAACAATAGACAGAGATCAAAAACACCTGCAATCGATTTTAAAACGTGCCGCAGAACATATTGGAACCTCGTTTATTGAAATTTATCAAAACTGCAGCGTTTTCAATGACGGTGCTTTCTCTCAATTTACCGATAAAGAGATAAAAGACGATAATATAGTTTTACTTGAACACGGCAAGCCGCTTATCTTTGGCAAAGAAAAAGACAAAGGTATTAGACTGAATGGATTTACCCCAGAGATTGTTTCACTCAAAGACGGTAAACATTCGATTAATGACTTGCTAGTGCACAATGAAAATGATACAACGCTCTCATTTATTCTTGCAGATATGACTTATCACGCACATCTGCCTCGGCCCATTGGCGTGTTTCTTTCAATTGAGCGACCAACATACGAAGCCGAGATGCAGCACCAAATTGAATTCTCAAAAGAGAAACAAGGCGAAGGAAATATTGAATCGCTTTTAAATTCCGGTGAAACTTGGACAATTCAATAATATTTTTATACTTTGTGATTAGGGGTGTGGTTTCTAAACAGAGATCACACCTTTTTTCTGCTACTATGATTTTATAAATAATGAGGATTCACATTGCCAGTCCAGTTTGAAACATTTCGGACAATTCTTGAATCGCATTCGCGATTCGTGCTGACGACACATGTCAATCCAGATGGCGATGGTCTCGGCACCGAAGTTGCACTTGCTATCTACCTCCAGAAGCAAGGAAAACAGGCGACCATTCTAAATTACAGCGCAACACCTGAAAATTATTTATTCCTTGCGCAGTTTTTTCCTATCCATCAATTCGATCCCTCTCAGCATTCACAAATTATAGAAAATGCTGAAGTGATTATTGTCTTGGATACAAATCATCTGGATAGATTAGTAACGATGAAACCGGTTATTTTATCGAGCCACGCCGTAAAAATCTGCATTGATCATCATCTTGAACCGGGAGAATTTGCTAATCTCTATATCTTAGATGAATCTTCTACGGCTACGGGAGAAATTATCTACAGACTTTTGAGTTACTTGACCGGCCGCAGTATCGACCGCGAAACGGCTGTTGCTCTCTATACCGCAATTATGACTGATACCGGATCATTTCGATATCCGAAAACAGATTCGGAAACACATAAAATTATTGCTCAACTTGTTCAATTGGGAGCAGACCCAGTTGCCATTTACGAACATGTCTATGAACGCGGTTCCATCAATCGCATTCACTTACTTGGGTTAGCGCTGGCAAATATGCAAACTACACATAACGGAAAACTTGCTTACATCGTTATTACACACGAAATGCTTAATTCAACTAATACTACAGAAATCGATACCGAAGCGTTTGTGCCATACACTTTATCAATTGATGGAGTTCAGATTGGATTGATGTTTTCAGAAATGAATGGAATCGTGAAAATCAACCTCCGCTCAAAAGGCGATATCTGGATAAATGAATTAGCAAAAGAATTCGGCGGGAATGGACACAAGAACGCTGCCGGCGCTCGTATACCAAAAGCAAAATTAGACGAAATTGTAGCGCAGGTGCTAGAGCATGCTGGTTTGTATATTATCTGAGAAGAATAAACGAGACTTTAGAAGTATTATATTGCTGGTATCTAAATGGACTATCTCGGAGCTTGTTCCGAGGTAATCTATCATTTTTATTCTGGATTCCTGACTGCAACATCCATTTCCGCTTAAGCTCATTGAGCGTCTGCTAGCAGGTAGGGCGGTAAACTTTGTTCCATTGCGTTTTATGAGATTAAAAAAACTTTATTGTTTTTTCTCATAACAATTTACTAAATTTTACTTGATTGGTTGCATTGAAAGGAATAATCTTATGGATGCTGATTTTATTCGTACTGTGGTCATCGCAGGTATATTAATTGGATTTATTCTTCTATTCGTATGGATGACATCGCGGGCAAAACGCCGCGTCGTTAAGGCAGTTAAGCAGGCACAGGAAGCGTTGAAACTCACACCTGTTGTCAGCACTCATCCACAGTTGGGTGCCGTATGGTGTGCGGCTCGAGGCCAAGTTTCCGGAGTGACAATTAAAATTTTCGGGGGGAGATCTGGCAGAGGTCGAAATGCGGGAGTATCGGGAGGAACGAGTGCTATGGATAAAGCATTCATTCTAATTATTGCCTCTCTGCCTACTAATATTCCCTTTCGTTGCAACATTCAGCGGAGATCGGCCCTTTCAATCCCTCGCTTTGGCACAAGCTACCCAGAATTTGATAAATTTATTGAAGTCACAACAGATAATGAAAAGAAAGCTCTATCCCTGCTTAATAATGAACAATTGCGCACTGCGATAGTTTCATTTATGAAGTCAAACGCAATTACATTTATTACAAGTTCGGAAGTTATGATCAAAGTATCAAATGATAAACAGGTTCTTCCTGCTGCCCATGAAGCTGTTAACCTTGCCAACCTTTTAGGAAATCAGATTAGTTCACTTCACTAGGTTAAAAAACACAACTCGCAATCACTAATCGTCTTCAATTAGATCTTGTCGAAGATTAAGAGGTGAAGGTATATCTTGTTCCGAAGGTAGCGAAGCTATGCCCTTGGCAAATCTCTTTGAGATCGAAGTCTGGATGTAATGTTTAGTCACATTTCGACAAGCCTTCGGCGTGAGCTTAGGTGAACGCTTAGTGTGACTTCAAATCATTTTTGAGATGTGTACTAACCATCTATATTTCAAACTTCTTTTACTATTCTTACTTTGAGGATAGATATAAGAATGCTGCCGGCTCTCGTAGTCCCCCTACACAATTAGATGAAATTGTTTCGCTGATACTGGAGCAAGCCAACACGCATATTATTAAATAAGAAATAGCAGAGAATAAGAATTCGTACTCATAAAAAAGGCGCTTACTTAATAAGCGCCTTTTCGCAAATCCTTAACATTTTAAACTTTCTTCCCTCTTTTTATCCGCTATTTAATAATAAAATTGTGGCGGAATACTTGTATTATCTACCCAGTTTTGAACCATAAACGTTGTCTTAGGATAACCTTTCGGCTGATAATTTAGAAGATTAAGATCCCAATCATAATCCTTTGAGAATCCATATCCATTTTGACCGACTATCTGTCGTGTGTTCTGTTGTATTCCACCAACAAGATGAAGTGTTGCTACCTGTCGACTACCAGGATTCTCGGCGCCAAAACCCTTACCTGAAGCCTGGCAAAACATAGATGCATTAATAGTAACCGTAGGATCAAGAACATCGAGCTCAGTTTTAGAGGTACTTGTTCCGTTCATAGTAACTTTAGAAGAAGAAGAGTTATTATAAACATATTGTGAAACCGTAATATTATTTGTAGCAACTATGCCTAACATATCACTGGAAACATTGTTTTGATATTGATAGGATGGCGGAGCCTGATGATAAGCGATCGTTGAATCAATCCATACTGAGCTTTTTCCTGAATTTACTGGAGGGCTGCCAGACTGTGAATCGACACAACCGAGAGTAATTTGTCCATTTAATACTCCTATTATATGGAGCTCCGCATCCTGAACAAGCAGAACACCGCTTGAAGCCAATGCCGCTACGGAACTATATACTTTATATTCCGGTACCGAAGGGCCGCCTTTTCCGTCAGAGACTGTCGTCGACGCTTGAGCACTTGAATATGACCATGCAGTTGCTGACGCTGTGCCTGCCGTCGCGGCTCGTACAACCACCTCTCCATCTTTCATAAATTGAACATACGTATCTACACCTTGATAATATGCACCTCCGTTTCCAGTCTGTCCGTAGGTATTTAGATCATCAAGCTTAGTCGGTACTGATACATCAGCATAAGTACATCCTTGTTCAAAATTTGCTTTACTTGATGTCACACCTCCCTTTGTTGTCACCTTACCCTTGAAATCAGGCCATTTAGTTATATCACTACCAGATCCACTAATGGTTAACTTATCTTGAGTATGTAATCTGCCCCAGCAGATTTCACCATTTATCCATTGAATTCCATTTTCAACCTGACTATAAAAAACAAATTGTGAAAAAGAATTACCTCTTATTCTTATACCTGTGTTACATGTTATTGTATATGTAGTACCATTGATATTGATCGGGCATTGTCCCGTTATGATTATACTGTCTCCATCTTTAGCGCCAATTGCATTAGTCATTTTCCTTCTATCTATCGTGAATGTTATTCCCGCTAAGGTATCATTAGAGCATAGAATAGTGTCATTTGCGATGGGATCAGTAGTCAAGAGGGCATTTGAAATGGCTATATTGCCAGCGCTTTCTAAAGCAAGCCCAACTTGTTCAATTTTAGAATAACCAGCATATTTTTGGTATGCTATCGAAGTTACTGTCGATAGTCTATAACCCATAAACATAAAGGTCATATTAAAAACCAATACCAGCATTATTGATGTGCGTCCCATAAATTAATCTCCTTAAAATCCATTTGGAAATTGGACCGAGTTATTTCTTGATACCGAACGTATTTCACGCCATACCATTTGATATGCTGAAGTGTCCGCCGCAGCTAAATATTGTGAAGGCG
>JBEKLV010000241.1:0-4954 GCA_050008835.1 Bacteroidota bacterium
AAAATAATTTCGCAGTGTAGCTCCTTGGTTGGAAACAACAACTATTACTGCGTAATGGCCGGGTGGTGACAAACGGTGGCTTGTTACTACCCGGTGTTATGTTGATCGTAGATTATGAGACAAACAAATATAAATACCGGAGACAAAATTTTTAAGAACATAACGATGTTCTTTGGGATCATCGTGTTCGGACTTGTATTCCTTATGGCGTACGAGATGATCCGTGGATCGGAATTGTCACTTCAAAAATTCGGATGGAATTTTCTTACGGGCACAGTGTGGGATCCGGTCGCGGATGTGTATGGAGCTTTTCCCTACATCTTCGGCACGGTAACTTCCTCTTTTTTGGCAATGTTACTAGCCCTTCCATTAAGCATTGGTATAGCAATTTTCCTCTCCGAACTCGCACCGCAATGGATCGAACGCCCTGTTTCATTTATGGTCGAACTGCTTGCCGCAATTCCAAGCATTGTGTATGGACTTTGGGGAATCTTCGTTCTTGTACCGTGGCTACGCACGTCTGTCGAACCATTTCTTATCAACCATCTTGGCGATTTACCTTTCTTCCAAGGTGCGCCATATGGATTTGGGATGCTTGCAGCGGGAATTATATTGGCTATTATGATATTGCCTATCATCTCCTCTATTTCACGAGATGTGCTTCGGGCAATTCCAAACTCGCTGCGAGAAGCCGCCCTTGCCCTCGGCGCAACAAGATGGGAAGCGACAAAGATCATCCTTGCTGATGGAAAATCCGGTATTCTCGGCGCGGCATTACTTGGCCTCGGCCGTGCCGTCGGTGAAACAATGGCAGTCACGATGGTTATTGGGAACCGGGCTGAAATTTCCGCTTCACTTCTTGATCCAGGCCATTCCATGGCAAGCGTCATTGCAAATGAATTTGCTGAAGCAACAACCGAGCTTTATTCAAGCTCTCTTATCGAAATTGCATTAATTCTCTTTGCGGTTACAATTATTCTGAACGTCATTGCACGATTGATTGTCTGGAGTATCACAAAGAAATTTAAAACTACATGAAGAATATAGATTTTAAAAAATATAATTGGCGGAAGATTAAAAGTTCGACTATGACCACGCTCTCCATTATGAGTGTGGTTATTGCTGTTATTCCGTTGTTTCTTATTTTCTTTTATACTTTAGCACAAGGAATCAGTTCTCTTAATGTTGATTTCTTTATTCATATGCCGAAACCCGTCGGCGAAACAGGCGGCGGTATGGCAAACGCACTCATGGGAACTGCAATCCTCATCGGATTAGGATGTCTCTTCGGACTGCCCATCAGTATTTTTGCCGGCATTTACCTTGCGGAGTATGGCAATAATCCGTTTGGACAAATAGTCAGATTCTTCACCGACGTTCTCAGCGGTGTACCATCCATCGTCATTGGCGTCGTTGCATATATTTTAGTAGTTGTTCCGATGAAACAATACTCGGCGCTTGCAGGAGGTGTTGCACTTGGGATACTTATGATTCCGACAGCAACGCGCACCACTGAAGAAATGATCAAACTTGTCCCCCAATCGTACCGCGAAGCTGCGCTCGCAATTGGCATACCGCAATGGAAAGCGACTTTGAGAATTATTCTCCCGACAGCGCTTAAAGGAATAATGACCGGAGTCCTTCTTGCCATAGCCCGTGCGGCAGGCGAAACCGCTCCGTTGATATTTACCGCTCTGGGAAACAGATTTTGGTCGACCGATATTGGTCACCCGATGGCATCGTTGACCGTTTTTATTTACGATTATGCGAAAGCTCCATTTGAAGATTGGAACAGACAAGCATGGGGCGCGGCATTTGTACTTATCGTACTCATTTTTATCGTAAACATTACGTTCCGTTTTGTTACGCGCGGGCGTTATGGAGATCATCAGAATTAAGGAAACTGTAATGATAGAGACACTCCAAAAACCTTCATCAGCATTTGTATCTCATGAAATGAATATCAAACTCGAAGCGAAAAATGTGAATGCATTCTTCGGAAAAACACAAGCATTGCGGAATATATCACTCTCAATTGAAAAGAATCATGTCGTAGCTATCATCGGTCCGTCTGGTTGTGGTAAATCAACCTTCCTTCGATGCCTGAATAGAATGCACGAAGTGGCGGGCGGCACGATGAACGGCACTATTCTGTTGGACGGTAAAGATATCCACGAGAACGACCCTGTGAATCTAAGGCGGCGAGTCGGCATGGTATTTCAAAAGGCCAACCCCTTCCCGACAATGTCGATCTTTGATAATGTTGCAGCAGGCCTTCGGTTTAACGGCATGGCACACAACGGCCACCTTGCAGAAACAGTTGAGCGAAGCCTTCAGCAGGCGGCACTCTGGAATGAAGTGAAAGATTCCCTTTCGAAGAGCGGCATGAGCATCTCAGGAGGGCAGCAGCAGCGCTTATGTATTGCCCGCGCCCTTGCCGTTAATCCGGAAGTACTTCTCATGGATGAACCTGCCAGCGCACTCGATCCGATTTCAACGGCAAAAATTGAAGAACTGATCTATGAATTGAAGAAAGACTATACGATAGTCATCGTAACGCACAATATGCAGCAAGCCGCCCGCGTGAGCGATGAGACAGCGTTCTTTTACATAGGCGAGCTTATTGAATTTGACAATACAAAGAAAATATTCACCGCACCATCGATCAAGCAAACGGAAGATTATGTTACAGGTAGATTTGGTTAATCATTCTTTTTATGAAGGAAGCAGACCTTATGGAACGTCATTTTCAGCATGAATTAGAAAGTATTAAAACTACACTTATCAAAATGGGAAGCGTAGTTGAAGAAAACTTCGATTTTGCGATTCAATCAGTGCTGGAACACAACAACAGCCTGGCACAGCATGTCATCGATACGGATAGTAGAGTAAACTCGTTGGAAATTGAGATCGATAATTCCATTATCGATCTTCTTGCGCTGCAGCAACCGGTCGCGAGCGACCTCCGCTTCATTATCGCAGCGCAAAAGATTAACAACGATCTCGAACGCATTGGCGATCACGCTGTGAACATAGCTGAATCCGCGTTAACTCTGCTCAAGTACGGAAAGCTTGAATCTTTGTTGGAAATTCCGAAAATGTCAACAGTTACGAAATTGATGCTGCGGCATGCACTCGATAGTTTTATCCTTCTTGACCCCAATATGGCACGTTCAGTGCTCGAAACCGATGACCAGATCGATGAACTTAACCGTACGATGATCAACGAAGTAATTGAATTGTTAAAATCCGAAAAGAGATCCGTCGAAATCGGATTGGAACTCATTCGCATAAGCCGGAACCTTGAACGTGTAGCCGACATGACGACTAATATAGCCGAAGAGGTTATCTTCCATACACAGGCACGTGTTGTGAAGCATCACGCTGAAGAGAAGTAGAACCGTTCATCTCCTAACTCCATTCTTTCCTTCTATCTTTTAGTGTTACTCGTCAGAGTAATATCCCATCTTTGCCCGATCTATTTGTTAACAATTTCTTAACAACCTTGTTACAGAATGTTTACCTATATTTGAATCACAAAAAATGAATTATTCAACCATTGTACAAGGAACAATCAAATGATTAAATCGACCAACTTTATCGTTCCAGCCGTCATCGGGCTGCTGCTGCTTAGCGGTTGCGCTAGGAAAGCGAACAATCAAGCAAATTCCCTGCAGATTAAAGGTTCGGATACAATGGTGAACCTCGGTCAGGCATGGGCAGAAGATTATATGAAACAAAATCCCGGCACTTCGATTGCCGTAACCGGCGGCGGATCAGGAACGGGAATTTCCGCAATGGTGAACAATACATGCGATATTGCAGAAGTATCGCGTGAGATGAAAGAAAGCGAAGTCGAGCTAATCGCATCAAAAGGAGAAGCTCCCAAGAAAATCATTGTTGCCCTCGACGGCCTTGCTGTGGTGGTAAGCCCTGCAAATAAAATCTCCGAACTAACCATTGACCAACTCGCTAATGTGTTCACCGGAAAGATCAAGAATTGGAAAGAACTTGGCGGACGCGACGCAAAGATTGTTCTTCTATCAAGAGAAGTGAATTCCGGAACACATGTTTACTTTAAAGAGCACGTCCTTCGTCATGGAAAAGCAGACGGCAAGGAAGAATTTGCCGCAGAAGCGTTGCTCCTGTCGAGTTCACAGGCAATTGCAGATGAAGTGGCACAGAACCAGGATGCAATCGGTTATTATGGCATGGGTTATATCACCCCAAGGGAAAAAGCGCTCAAGGTAGCAAAAGATAAAAATTCCCCGGCAATTCCACCGACAATGGAGAATGTGATAAGTGGCGCATATCCTATCTCGCGCCCGCTCCTAATGTACACGAAAGGTGAACCTAAGGGATTGGCAAAGACGTTTATCGATTATGTGCTCTCGCCTGCAGGACAACAGGTTGTAAAGAAGTTGGATTTTGTCCCTGTGAAACCTTTGGAACAGAGCAAGTAAAACCAAAATGCAGTTGCGGAAAATAAAAGAGTTCTTCATCGAACGAATGATCTTCCTGAGCGGCATTATGTCCATTGTGATTGTCGCGCTGATCTTTGCGTTTTTGCTGAAGGAAGGACTCTCCATTTTCTGGAGAGTTCCGATATCGGACTTTTTATTCGCACGCAATTGGTATCCGATCTCTGACCCGCCGCAATTTGGAATCTTACCGCTTATCATCGGTTCAGTTCTCGTGACAGCTGGTGCTGGAATCATTTCTATCCCAATCGGAATTGCAAGCGCACTCTTCATCGCAGAGATTGCACCGCGCAAAACGAAAGAAGTACTGAAAGCAGGCATAGAACTCCTTGCCGCTATTCCTTCTGTTGTGATCGGTTTCATCGGAATGGTAACACTTGGTCCGTTCATTAAAGACTTATTTAATCTTTCAACCGGACTCACCGCTCTTTCCGGTTCCATCACGCTCGCTTTTATGGCTATGCCAACAATTG
>JBEKLV010000242.1:0-4953 GCA_050008835.1 Bacteroidota bacterium
TTCTTCGTATACTATTATTTATAAAGGATTACTGATCGCGCCGCAGATTGCACGTTTCTACAAAGAGTTGTCGGATCCCGACACGATGAGCGCTCTCTGTCTTGTGCATCAGCGGTTCTCAACAAATACATTTCCAAGTTGGCAGCTTGCACATCCATTTCGCTATATTTGTCATAACGGAGAGATTAATACTTTACGTGGCAATGTGAACTGGATGCACGCGCGCCAATCGGTACTGAAGTCGGCGGTATTTGGTGATGAAATCGCAAAATTATTCCCCATTATCCAACTAGGTGCAAGCGACTCTGCAGCATTAGATAATGCGGTAGAATTGATAACGAGAAGTGGGCGCAGCCTTCCTCATGCAATGACAATTCTTATTCCTGAGGCTTGGGATGCGGATACCGGAATGTCGCCGGAGAAACGCGCGTTTTATGAATACCATGCATCATTGATGGAACCATGGGACGGCCCTGCTGCGGTTGCGTTCACCGATGGGCGTGTGATTGGTGCAACACTCGATCGGAATGGACTCCGTCCTGCGCGTTATTTGATAACGCATGATAATTTTTTGATCATGGCGTCTGAAGCGGGCGTATTGGACATTGAACCGGAAAACGTAAAACACAAAGGGTGTCTGGAACCGGGCAACATGTTGCTTGCCGATTTGACGGAAAAGAGAATAATTCCGGATGAAGAAATCAAAGCTAGGCTTGCAAAGCGTCAGCCCTATGCTCAATGGATTCAAGAAAATCAAATTCGGTTAGATCAGCTTGCAGAACCACCGCGCGAGATCGGTTTCAGCCCAGAAGATTTACTGAAACGACAGCGCGCGTTCGGGTATACGGACGAAGATATTCGAATGATAATGGTCCCAATGGCAGTAGATGGACAGGACCCTGTCGGTTCGATGGGTGCGGATACACCGCTGGCATGCTTGTCGGATAAACCACAGCCATTGTTCAATTACTTTAAACAAAATTTTGCGCAGGTTACGAATCCGCCAATCGATTCAATCCGCGAAGAATTGGTGATGTCGCTGACAAGTTACATTGGAACGGAAGGCAACCTTTTGGATGAAACGCCTCAGCATTGTCACACGCTGAAACTGCCTGAACCAATACTGACAAACCGCGATCTGGAAAAAATGCGGCGTGTCTCGCAGGGTGATTTTCTTGCAACCATGCTGCCGATGCTCTTCCGGGTTGATGGTGGAGAAAAAGAACTCGAACGTGCATTAGACGGTCTCTGCCGCCGCGCGTCATTGGCAATTAAATCAGGTTATACAATTATAATTCTTTCTGATCGTGGAATTGATGAAGAATATGCAGCGATCCCGAGTTTGTTAGCATTGACTGCAGTGCACAATCATCTTATCCGGGAAAAAACCCGTACACAAGTGGCACTGGTTGTGGAATCAGGTGAACCGCGCGAAGTGATGCATTACTGCCTGCTGATCGGATTTGGTGCAAGTGCGGTCAATCCATATCTTGCAATCGAAACACTGGAAGAACTTTCAAATCGTGAATATTTTCTGGAGGACCTTACACTTGAAAAAGCAATTTACAACTATAAAAAGGCGGTGAATAAGGGAATACTCAAAACGATGTCGAAAATGGGTATTTCTACACTACAAAGTTATCAGGGTGCGCAGGTATTTGAAGCAATCGGCCTAGGAAAAGAACTTGTAGAAAAATATTTCACTGGTATCTCATCGCGCATCGGAGGTATTGGACTGGATGTAATAGCACAGGAAGCGAAGATGAAACACGACTTTGCATTCCGGAAACTTACTAGTGCCGATACAGAGCTCGATCTCGGTGGAAATTATTACTTCCGCATTAACGGTGAACGGCATATGGTGAATCCGACAACCATCACGAAGCTCCAGCAAGCAGTGCGGTTCTCGGATAAAAAAAGTTATGAGGAATATGCACAGCATCTCAACGACCAGGATGGAGGATTGTATAACTTACGCGGACTAATGGAATTCAAGAAAGGAACACGTACTGTTCCGATCGAGGAAGTGGAACAAGCAAAAGAAATTGTCAAACGATTCGTTACAGGAGCGATGTCGTACGGTTCTATCAGTAAAGAAGCGCATGAGACACTCGCCGTTGCGATGAACCGCATGGGTGCCAGATCGAACACTGGCGAAGGTGGTGAAGATGAAGAACGTTTCAAACCGGATGCCGACGGCAATCTTCGCCGGAGCGCTATTAAACAAATTGCCTCTGGCCGGTTTGGTGTTTCTGCAAACTATTTGGTAAATGCAGACGAAATCCAGATTAAAATTGCACAAGGCGCAAAACCCGGCGAGGGCGGACAGCTTCCCGGCCATAAAGTAGATGCCATCATTGCGAGAACACGGCATTCTATTCAAGGGGTACAACTTATTTCGCCGCCGCCGCATCACGATATTTATTCTATTGAAGATTTGGCACAGTTAATTTTCGACATGAAAAATGTGAATCCGCGTGCTCGCATTTCTGTGAAACTTGTTTCGGAAAACGGGGTCGGTACCGTCGCTGCTGGTGTTGCGAAGGCGCATGCAGATTCGATTCTTATCAGCGGCGATTCCGGTGGTACTGGAGCATCGCCGTTATCATCCATTAAGCATGCCGGAATTCCATGGGAAATTGGACTTGCGGAAGCACAACAGGTGCTTGTATTGAACGACTTGCGCAGCCGTGTCCGTTTGCAGACCGATGGAAAACTGCAGACAGGACGCGACGTCGCCATTGCGGCATTGTTAGGTGCGGAAGAATTTGGTTTTTCAACTATGCCATTGATTTCAATGGGCTGCATCATGATGCGAAAATGCCATCTTAATACATGTCCGGTAGGCATCGCAACACAAGACCCGGCATTGCGTGCAAAATTTGAAGGAACCCCGGAACATGTCGTCAATTTCTTTTTCTTCGTTGCCGAAGAATTGCGCGAAATTATGGGAAAGCTTGGATTTAGGACAGTAGATGAAATGGTTGGGCGTGTCGATATGCTGGAACCCCGAAAAGCCATCGAGCATTGGAAAGCAAAACATGTTGATCTTTCGTTCCTTCTGCATAATCCTCCTGCGCCGTCACGATTTGGCCGGCGCAGTCAAACGTTACAGGATCACGGACTAAACGATGTACTAGATCACCGGCTGATCGAAAAGGCAAAGTCTGCAATTGAAAATGCAGCACCGATCGAATTTGATCTTCCAATTCGAAACATCCATCGTACAGTTGGTGCAATGCTCAGCGGAGAAATTGCAAGAAAATATGGTTCTGCCGGATTGCCGGAGAATACTATTAAGATTCATTTTGCCGGTTCTGCAGGTCAAAGCTTTGGTGCATTTCTCGCGCACGGTATTACTTTGATGCTCGAAGGAGATGCCAACGACTATACAGGAAAAGGCTTGTCCGGCGGCAAACTTATCATTTATCCTCCGCGTAAGTCGAGATGCGTGGCCGAGGAAAACACGGTAGTCGGAAATGTTGTTCTCTATGGAGCAATAAGCGGCGAAGCGTACTTCAACGGAAAAGCAGGCGAACGTTTTGCTATCCGCAACTCGGGCGCAACTGCCGTTGTAGAATCAGTTGGCGCTCACGGCTGCGAATATATGACAAACGGCATTGTAGTTGTGCTCGGCCCAACTGGGAAGAATTTTGCGGCAGGTATGTCCGGCGGTTTTGCATACGTGCTCGATGAATCCGGTGAGTTTTCTGCAACACTATGTAACCGGACTATGGTTGATGTTGATCCGCTTAATGCGAAGGATGAAGAAACGGTTCGAAAACTTGTGGAAAAACATTTTGAATATACCGCTAGCCCGCGCGCACGGTTTATTCTTGACCAATGGCAGCAACTCGTGAAAAAATTTGTAAAGGTATTTCCACATGACTATAAACGAGTATTAAGTGCTGCGTTAAATGTGGTTCCGGAGAAAAAGATATCGGCAGCGGCTGTCAAGGAGGTGTCCCGTGGGTAAACCGACCGGATTTTTAGAATTTAATCGCGAAACACCAGCACGTCGGCCGGTTGCAGAGCGTATCAGAGACTGGAAAGATGTCTATCAAGAATTTACCGATCAAAAAGTACGTACACAGGGTGCGCGATGTATGGATTGCGGAATTCCGTTCTGTCATCAAGGATGTCCGCTAAATAATGTTATTCCACATTGGAATGATCTTGTGTACCGCAATAGATGGAAAGAAGCGATACGTATTTTGCACTCGACAAACAATTTTCCTGAATTTACCGGACGCGTTTGCCCGGCGCCGTGTGAGGCTGCATGCGTGTTGGGCATCAATGAACCGCCTGTTGCTATCAAGGCAATTGAACAATCGATTATTGATGTTGCCTTTCGTGAAGGATGGATCAGGGCTGAGCGCCCTGCAGTACGAACTGGGAAAACGATTGCTGTGGTTGGATCGGGGCCGGCAGGACTTGCGGCAGCACAGCAATTGAATCGAGCTGGACACCATGTAACAGTGTACGAGAAAAACGATCGCATTGGTGGGTTAATGCGGTATGGAATTCCTGATTTCAAATTAGAAAAATATCAATTGGATCGACGTATTGAGATTATGCAAGCAGAAGGAATTGTATTTGCAACAAAAGCTCATGTCGGAGTTAATATTGCTTCTGATGAATTGCAGCGATCGTACAACGCTATACTTTTGTGCGGTGGTTCTGAATCACCGCGTGATCTGAAGGTGCCAGGGCGTGAATTAAAAGGGATCCACTTTGCAATGGATTTTCTCACACAGCAAAATAAACGTGTTGGCGGTACAATTGTTGACCCGGTAAAAGAAATTCTTGCAACTGGCAAACGTGTGATTATTCTTGGTGGTGGAGATACAGGCGCCGACTGTCTTGGCACTGTACATCGGCAGAAAGCAAAATCAGTTCACCAATTTGAGATTATGCCTAAACCTCCGGTTGACCGTTCTCCCAGCACACCGT
>JBEKLV010000243.1:0-4947 GCA_050008835.1 Bacteroidota bacterium
ACTCGTTCGCGCACCATACGAAACATTGCGCCATATTCATCGGGGATAGCATACCCGACTGTATCGGGCAGATTGATAATACTTGCACCGGCATTAATTGTTGCTTCGACAACTGTACATAAATAGTCAATATCGGTACGGGAAGCATCTTCACATGAAAATTCCACTTCTTCACAAAGCGATTTGGCATACCTCACCGCCCACACTGCATCTTGTAGAACCTGATCGCGTGATTTTTTAAGTTTGTACTTTAAATGCAGATCCGATGTTGCTATGAAAATATGGATTCGCGGTTTGACAGCTTTTTTGATTGCTTCCCAGGCGCGGTCGATATCCTGTTTGACAGCGCGTGCAAGTGCAGCCACAGTACATGTCTTGATTTTCTCTGCAACAAGCTTTACTGATTCAAAATCGCCAATAGATGAAATGGGAAAACCTGCCTCGATCACATCAACGCATAGAAGCTGGAGTTGACGGGCGAGACGAAGCTTTTCTTCAATATTCATACTGCAACCGGGAGATTGTTCACCATCGCGCAGCGTCGTGTCAAAAATATATATTCGATTTTCCATAGTTTGTTTTCCTACACTGTTTTGTTTTCGAGTAGTGCTAACTTGTGAACCCATTCCATCAATATTTCAAATTGTTCAGGTGTCAGTGATTGCGCTCCATCCGAAAACGCTACTTCTGGATGTGGATGTACTTCAATAATTAATCCATCGGCACCAACAGCAATAGCTGCTTTTGCAAGCGGAGTAACAAGACTGCGGACACCAGTGCCATGACTTGGATCAACGATCACAGGCAAGTGACTCAACTCTTTCAAAGCCGGCACTGCCGAGAGATCACATGTGTTGCGAGTGTATTCTTCAAACGTTCTGATGCCTCGTTCGCAGAGAATAACTTGTTCGTTACCTTGCGACATAATGTATTCTGCCGACATCAGCAATTCTTTTAACGTGCTGGACTGTCCGCGTTTTAACAGAACCGGTTTTTTAAATTTGCCGATGTCTTTTAGCAGCGAAAAGTTTTGCATGTTCCGCGCACCAATCTGCAAAATGTCTGCATAGTCTGCCACGAGGGGTAAGTCAGTCGGTGTGATCACTTCTGTAATAATGAGCAGTCCGGTTTTTTCACGCGCTTCGGCAAGCAGTTTCAATCCTTCTTCTTCTAAACCTTGAAATGCATAGGGTGATGTCCGCGGTTTGAACGCACCTCCACGCAGAACTTTTGCTCCTGCTTTCTTCACCAATTCTGCCGAAAGGAGGATTTGTTCGCGGCTTTCAACTGAGCAAGGTCCTGCCATTACAACAATAGTATCATTACCAATTACTACAGGTGGAAGATTGCTTCCATTCGGAACTGGAATTGTAATGGACGTTCGAGATTTATTCCATTCCCGGCTTGCAAGCTTAAACGGTTTTAAAATCGGAACAACATTTTCCACACCATCAAGTGTTTCGAGCGCCTGCAATCGGAACTTCCCTCGCTCGTCGCCTACGCAAGCAATCACAGTGCGCAATTCTCCATAAATCGGGTGCACGCGGAATCCAAGTTCTTGCACTTTCTCAAACACACGTTCAATTTGCTGCTGGCTCGCACCAGCTTTCATTACTATGATCATTGAGCAATTTCCTCTTTGTTGAGAACCAAATATTATTTGATACCTTTTGCCTTGTGCTTTAACAAATGATAACTGATCGAGTCAACGAGCGCTTTCCAGCTTGCTTCAACCACGTCTGGAGATACACCGACTGTATTCCATGATGACTCACTGTTTTTGGTCTCAATAAGTACCCGCACTTTTGCCGCCGTGGCATTTTGTGTGTCAAGTACACGCACCTTGTAGTCAGTGAGGTGAATCTCTCTGAGTTCTGGATAAAATTTTTCAAGTGCTTTTCGTAGCGCCTTATCGAGTGCATTAACCGGCCCATCGCCTTCAGCGGCAGTAATTTCAGTTTCATTGCCTACGCGTATCTTAATTAATGCTTCAGATCGCGCGTCCTTTTCAAGATCATCCTTTTGGATACTTACCTTAAATCGTTCTAAATCGAAGAAATGTTTCATCTCTCCGGTATGGCGCTTCACCATTAACTCAAACGATCCTTCGGCATCTTCATAGCTGTAGCCGTAATGCTCCATCTCCTTGATTTCATCAACAATTTTTTGTACGGCCGGAGATTTTTCGTCAAGCTTCACACCTAATTCCTTCACTTTGAAGAGAACGTTGCTTCGTCCTGAAAGATCTGAAATGAGGACTCGGCGCACACTGCCGACTGATTCAGGTACGATATGCTCATATGTGAGTGCGGTTTTCATCACAGCGCTTACATGAACGCCGCCTTTGTGCGCAAATGCACTTTCACCAACGAACGGAAGATTCTTCTGGTGTTTCATGTTTGCAAGTTCACTTACATAACGTGAAACGCTTGTAAGATATTGCATCTGTTTGTCTGCAATGCAGGTAAAGCCCATCTTTAATTGAAGGTCGGGTATAATTGAACAGAGGTTGGCATTCCCGCATCGCTCGCCATAACCGTTGATTGTTCCTTGTACTTGCACGCATCCTTCACGCACTGCCATCAACGAACTTGCAACAGCTGTTCCGGAATCATTGTGTGTATGAATACCAAGCGGAATTGAAATATTTTTTTTGACTTCACGCACTATCTCCGCTATTTCCCACGGCAGGATCCCACCGTTCGTATCGCAGAGGACAAGAATTTCTGCACCCGCCTTAGCCGCAACTGCTAATGTTTGTAAGGCATAGTCTTTATCATGCTTATACCCATCGAAGAAATGCTCTGCATCATAGATCACTTCTTTTTCGTGTTTTTTAAGATATGCAACAGAATCGCTGATGATTGTTAAATTTTGTTCCGGTGAAATTTGTAGTGCTTCTTTTACATGAAGCAGCCAGCTCTTACCGAAAATGGTGACGACCGGTGTCTTCGCATCTAATAGTGCACGAATATTTGCATCCTTTTCAACGGGATTTTTTGCACGGCGCGTCGAACCGAACGCGGCAATTTTTGCATGTACAAATTTGATGTTACGGGCTCGCTCAAAAAATTCCATGTCTTTCGGATTCGAGCCGGGCCAGCCGCCTTCGATATATGACACACCAAATGCATCAAGCCGTTTGGCAATCTTTATCTTGTCCTCGGCAGAAAAAGAGATCTCTTCCCCTTGTGTGCCGTCGCGCAGGGTTGTATCGTAAAGATATATCTTTTGCATAAAAATCTTTCAAAGATTTTAATTCGTGTTCAATATTTCCTTTTAACTTTTAATTTATTGATATTAATTCTGTCCTCGCCCGCCGATTCCTTTTACACCTTTGGATATATCTTTTGCTTTCTCTTTGGGACGTAACGCGCGGACAGCGGCACCGGTACGCCACATCTCGGAATTATGAATCTCTCCAAGTTTTTTCGATAGATATTTTTGATAATCCTTCCCGCCGCAGTCACGAATTACTTCACGAGTTTCTTGACCGCTCTTAACAGATTTGTAGAGTTTCTCAAATACCGGCAGATTCGCTTTACGGAAAATTGGTCTCCACTTGAGCGCGCCATGTTGTGCAGTAACGGAACAATTCGAATACATCCAATCCATTCCGTTTTCATCAACGAGCCGGATAAGGCTCTGCGTAAGCTCTTCAACTGTTTCGTTGAATGCTTCTGATGGTGAATGGCCATTCTTACGAAGCACATCATACTGTGCTTGCATGAGGCCTGCAAGCGCACCCATCAGCACTCCGCGTTCGCCTGTAAGATCACTATACACTTCCTTCAAAAAGGTTGTCGGGAACAAGTAACCCGAACCGATTGCGATTCCAACAGCAATGCAACGCTCTTCTGCACGTCCGGTTGCATCCTGGAACACACCAAAACTTGAATTGATGCCTGCACCGGATAAAAAGTTACGGCGCACATTTAAGCCCGAACCTTTTGGTGCGACTAGAATTACATCGACATTTTTGGGAGGTATCACACCTGTCTGTTCTTTATATGTAATGGAAAATCCATGCGAAAAGTACAATGCATCCCCAGGCTTGAGGTTCTTTTTAACCGCCGGCCAAATGATGCGCTGAGCTGCATCAGACACCAGCATCATAATGATAGTTCCACGTTGAACAGCTTCTTCAATCGGGAAAAGTGTTTTGCCGGGAACCCACCCGTCTTTCATCGCACGATCCCAATCTTTCTCATATTCTTTCGCCTGACCAACAATTACCTTAATACCGTTATCTTTCATGTTTAGTGCTTGTGCAGGACCCTGTACACCATAGCCAATGATAGCCACTGTTTCTTGTTTTAGAACCTTGCGTGCTTTTGTAAGTGTAAATTCCTTTCTAGTAACAACCTTTTCTTTGTTTCCTCCAAAATCGATAATCGCCATGTTGTTTCTCCTTAATTAAAATGATTGTTTTTCTATTTCTACAATTCTTATTCTAAGCTTAACCTACGAAGACATAATATCATTCAATATGTCTTTGCTATTTTCGTAGAATAATCTTACGGCAAATTTGAAAATCCCGTTAAATGAATATCCATAGCGCGGGCAACTTTTCGTCCTTCCGCAATCGCCCATACAACTAAAGATTGACCGCGTCTCATATCACCTGCTGCAAATACTTCAGAGATAGATGTCATGTAATTCTCGTCAGTGGATATATTCCCGCGTGAATCGAGCGCAATACCCAACTCATCGAGTAATCCGCTCTTTGTCGGGCCGGTAAATCCCATTGCTATGAGGACAAGATCTACATCAATTGAAAATTCAGTTTCTAGAACGGGCTTAAAATCCGGAGCAGGACCAACACGCACGGCATGCAGTTTTTTGACATTGCCTTCAGCATCGCCTTCAAAACGAGTTGTTGCAATAGACCAATCTCGTATTCCACCTTCTTCGTGAGCACTTTCTGTACGCAACTGCAGCGGCCAT